>CALAMQ010000142.1 GCA_937925815.1 uncultured Granulosicoccaceae bacterium
GCCAGGCCAGCGCAGCGCCTGAGGCGATAGCGCCAATCCGGTATCCGTCAGAGCGTGTGACGCTCGCCACAGTGGTCTACTGCTCAATTCACCCGCGCGACGCGAGCAGGGGTTTTGGCCGTGGCGCACCCCAGAATTGATTGGCTATAGCGTGGTTCACCGCGCGCGAGCTGGTCCAGAGGAACATGACCATGTCCAACCGCAAAAATGCTCGAGCCAAAAAAGGGCCCGTCAAATCCGCCCGTAAAACCGATTTTTCCGCCTTGCTCAGCCGCCGCAATTTGATTAAGGGCGCGGTGGTGTTGGTTGGTGGCGGCTTTGCGGTAGCGGGCATTCAAGCCTATGACCAAAACAACCGCTTGCTGCACGATTTGACCGTGGTCGGCAACGGCGTGCCCGCCGTGGTGCAAATCCACGACACCGGTTGTCGATTGTGCCGTCGGTTGAAAAGCTCCACTCAAGAAGCGCTCAAAGGCATTGAAGGCGTCAACTACCGTTTGGCGGACATCAATACGCCAGAGGGCAAAGCCGTTCAAGACCGCTTTGGCGTGCCGCACGTGACGCTCTTGTATTTTGACGGTGAAGGTCGCCACCGGCACACCACCACGGGCACCTTGTCCGTAGAGGAAGTCGAGCGAAATATCCGCGACGTGCTGCTCTGACGAGCAGCGCGGGTCTAGTCTTCCGCTTTGCTCGACGACACGCGTGGCACCAAGGCTTTCACAAGGTCACGCATGTCGAGTTGGCCGACCGGTGTCTCGCCGTCCAGAACGCGATAAGCCTGGCCTGTCTCGCCGCCAGAGATGGAAATCAGCTTTTCAAGGCTGTCCCCAACGTCAACATCACCGGCGTATTGAGTGGTGTCGTCGAGTGGGCCCATTACTGATTTCACCCTCAGCACGCGCGCGCGGTTGATATCACTGACGAAGTCTTCAATGTACGGGTCGTTGGGGTTGAGCAAGATGCCTTGCGGCTCGCCCTGTTGCACCACCGCGCCGTCTTTGAGAATCACGAGGTGGTCGGCGAGTTTGAGCGCTTCGTCGAGATCGTGGGTAATGAAAATAATGGTCTTGTGCAGTTCTTTTTGCAGCTCGAGCAACAAGTCCTGCATGTCGGTTCGGATCAGGGGGTCGAGGGCTGAGAAGGCCTCGTCCATCAGCATGATGTCGGTGTTAGCGGTCAGCGCGCGCGCGATGCCTACGCGCTGCTGCATGCCGCCGGAGAGCTGCGCTGGGTAGTGGTTTTCATACCCGGCCAGGCCCACCCGCTCCAGCCATTTAACGGCTTCGGCTTCGCAAGCTGCGGGGTCTTCTCCGCGAACAAGCAGCGGCATGGCGGTGTTTTGCTGCACCGTGCGGTGAGGCAGCAGCGCAAACTTTTGAAACACCATCGACATCTTGTTTTGGCGGATGCCGCGCAGACCGTCTTTTGACAGCGCCATGACGTCTTCGCCGTCGACCAGGATCTCGCCAGCCGTAGGTTCAATCAATCGGTTGAGGTGGCGAATGAGCGTGGACTTACCTGAACCGGAGAGTCCCATGACAACAGTGATTTCCCCTGCCTGCATGTCGACGTTGATGTCTTGCAAACCGAGCACATGGTTGTGCTGGGCCAGTAAGTCATCCTTGCTCATGCCGGCCTTGACGTGCTCGAGCACTGTTTTGTCAATCGGGCCGAAGATTTTGTAGAGGTTGCGTAGGCGTACTTTGGGCTGTGCAGTCATCAGGGCAGTTCTCAGTGGCCAACGCGTGTCATGTCGACGCGGGACAATGCGGCTTTGGACACGCGGTCGAGGATGACCGCAAGTAATACAATGCCGACACCTGCGACAATGCCGACGCCGAGCTCGAGGTTGCGGATGCCGCGCAAGACGTTCACGCCGAGGCCGGGTGCAGACACCAGTGATGCGATTACCACCATGGCAAGAGACATCATGATGGTTTGGTTGATGCCGGCCATGATGTTGGGCAGCGCGAGCGGCAACTGCACACCGATCAGCTTTTGCCGAGAGCTCATGCCGAAGGCGTTTGCGGCTTCAATGACGTCGCGATCAACCAGGCGGATGCCGAGGTCGGTCAGGCGTATGACTGGGACGATGGCGTAGAGGATGATCGCGATACCGTAGAGTTTGGACTCGGTGACTGAGAACAAAAAGATCAACGGGATCAGGTAGACGAAGGTTGGCAGCGTTTGCAAGAGGTCGAGCACCGGCACGGTGGCGCGTTGCAGGCTGTCGGATCTGGACATCGCAATGCCAATGGGCACGCCGAGCAACACCGATATCCCGGTGCAGACAAAGATGATTGAGAGTGTTTGCATCGCGACGTCGTAGTGGTCGATGAAGGCGAGCAAGCAAATTGAGAAAGCAACAAAGATGGTCACGCCTTTGGAGCGCGAGGCATACCAAGAAATGGCGACTAACAGTGGAATCATGATGAACCACGGCACCACGTTAAAGAGGTAGAGCGCGCCGTCCAGCATCCAGCTCAGCGGTTGAGTGAGTGGGTCGAGCACGGATTTGAGTGCCGGCTTGGCGGCGAGAAAACCGTCCTCAATGCCCTTGGTCAAATCGCGTGTCTGGATCACGCTGTCGCAGCTCTTGTTGAGGTGGTCGAGCGAGGGGAAAGGAAAGATTGGCCCTGCGGCTTCGGCTTTTTCACCTCCGGCTTTTGCGAGCAGGTCGGCCATGGACAAGGGCGCGTTAGACGCGGCTTCGCCGCACCAATCCTCGAGCCCCAGTGTCTTAAATACACCGTCGTAAAAGGCCATCCACTTCTCTCCTTTGGGGGTTCTAAACCTACCCGCCAGAACGGCGGGTAGGTGTGTTGCCGTGATGCAGCGCGCGCGATGCGGCTGCGGGCAACGGGCTTAGTTCAGCAGGGCTGAAAGCTTCTCTTTGGCGCCATCATCAAGCCAGTTGCCCCAGACGTCAGGGTAAGTGGACAAGAAGTAGACTGCCGCTTCTTCGTTTGACGCGTTGTTGTCCAAGCGCCAAGCGAGGACGGCACCCATTTGCTCGTTGGTGAACGAGACGTTCTTGAGCAGCTCTGCGATCGCAGGCTCGCGTTCCATGAACGCGCCGGAGACAGCGGTGACAACCTTCGCTTCAGGGTAGGCAGAGTACGTTGGATTCTCGCAATCCGCTGAGCCGTTGCAGGCGTGTGCGTCTGCGTCGTACTCACCCACCTGGACCGCAACCATTGGGTACTTGCCCAGAACGGCAGTCGGTGCCCAGTAGTAACCAAACCACGGTGCTTCATCAGCGAACGCTGAGGCGATGGAGGTTTGCAGGGTTTCACCTGAGCCGTGCTGGAAGCGCTCCAGGCCAGCGGCCTCTACGTCCAGTGCTTTGAGGTTGTTGTTGTTGATGATGTCGCACGCCCAGCCAGATGGGCAGTCGTGGAACTTGCCACCGACCGCTGCTGGGTTGGCGAGGATGCCTTCAATGGTGGTGAGCTCTGGGTTGGATTCAGCCAGGTATTTTGGAATCCACCATGCTTCGATACCGCCGTCAGACAGGACGTTTGCGAGCTCGACGAGCTTGCCTTCTTCGAGCAGGCCTTCGTAGGCCGGCGTTGAGTTGGCCCAGACTTCGGTCAGGATATCGGGCTCGCCGGTTTCAGCGAGTGAAGTCAGTGCCGGGACGGTAGATGAAGGCACTTTCTGCACGTCACAGCCATAGCCTTGCTGCATGAGGAAGCTTGCGACCGCTGTTACCACTTGCGCAGACGCCCAGTCCATTTCCGTGATGGAGACAGTGCCGCAACCGTGTCCAGCTGCTTGCGCACTGGGGATGAACGGTGAGACAGGGTTGCCGAATGTGGCGACGATCGCTACGGCGGCGCCAAGCAGTGTTTTCTTCATGGAGTCACT
This sequence comes from uncultured Granulosicoccaceae bacterium, assembly GCA_937925815.1. Classification (GTDB taxonomy): domain Bacteria; phylum Pseudomonadota; class Gammaproteobacteria; order CALCKW01; family CALCKW01; genus CALCKW01. The sequence continues at coordinate 3,874 of CALAMQ010000142.1, forward strand.
CCAGTTGGTGGTCATACGCAGTGGCATCGGAACAGCCCGACAGCCTATCTCGCGCACGTGATTGGTCATTTTACGACATCCAGTGTCGCTAACATTGGTCAGAACGACAAAATACTACTTCGATGCTCCAGATTGTGCAGTATTGTGACGGAACACGAGAAAATCAGAATCTGAACTCACGACATCGAGCCTTCGCAGACACCCTCTACAGGCAGGTGCGACGGCGATGCGGCGTATTGCCGGTCTGGCTGTTACAAAACGGGAAGGTCGTCACTGCCGTTGGCTGTCAAACGCAATGTCAGTATTTTTCGTCACTGCGCGAGCCGGCGAGCGCGACACGGCGATGTCTCACTCTGGCCTGAGTCGCTTGGATGCGACAGGACAGTGACTCGACAGACGCCACCTGTTTGGTCGCGCTTTGGGCGGGGTAGAGTACAAACCCTGTGTTAGGTCGGCGTGTAACACAGGGGGTATTCGTTATCGCTCAACCGTGCCGTCGGCCGGATCGGTTTGCCGTGCCATGAGGGTTTCTATTTCCTCTATGACCTCGGTCGAGAGCGGGCCAAATTCCCGCGCTTTGGCGATGCCTTCAATTTGCGTGACGGTGCGCGCGCCAGGGACGGGGACACTGCGCGGCGATGTCGCCCAGAGCCACGCCAGCGCACCTTGCACCAGGGTGCGGCCGCCTGTTGTCAGGAGATCGGTAATCGCGGCGATGGTGTCGAGGTGTTTGGGGTTGGGTCGTGCATCTTGGTAGTAATCGACCACTTGCTCTGGTGCCGCACGCACGTCTGATGAATCAAGGACTGACTGCGTTGTGCGGTCACCTGAGAGCAGGCCCATGGCAAGTGGCGATCGAATCAGACCAACAAGGCTCTGTTCTGCCAGCGTCTGGCGCATGCGCTGTGCGTTGATCAGGACGTTGTCAGCGTACTCCACACATTTGAAGCCCTGGCGGTCGCACACGGCCTCGACGTGTGCCGTGATGTCGGTGCTCCAGCCAAATGAACCCACGCGCCCGCTGTCCAGTGCTCGCGACATGGCGTCAAACAAGGGCTCGGCTGTTTGCGGCGAGAGGTCGTTTAGGTGGAGTAATACCACGTCAAGGTGATCGCGTTTGAGCCGCGCGAGGCAAGCGTCGATCGCTGGCAGCACGTTGTCAGGGTCTGTGTCCTCGCCCAACAATTGTTTTTGCGTCTCGTCGATGGCGATGCCGATCTTGCTGATGATCTTCACGTCAGAGCGCCCGGCAATGGCGCGGGCTAACAGCCGTTCGGCGTGGCCTGCACCGTATGCCGCGGCCGTGTCGAAGACTGTGATGCCCAAGCCGAGCGCGGCCTCGAGAGTGCGCCTGGATTCGCTGTCGTCAACGCGTGAATAACCCAGTGACTGGGTGCCTCGGAACATCGCGCCGCCGATTGGCCAGCAGCCAAGGCCGAGTGGGGATGTAGTGTTAATGAGAGTTTGCATCGCTGGTTGCTCCATTGGGTTTTGGCTATGGAGCCACACGGAGATTGCATCATCCAGGAATTTGAATGTAGTGTGCGTTTCATGGATGAAATGATGCTGGATTGGGATGACGTGCGGCTGTTCCTAGCCGTCTCGCGTCACGGTGGTTTGGCGGCCGCGGCCACAGCCACCGCCAAAAGCCCGCCGACATTGGGCCGCCGGATGTTGGCGTTGGAGCGGCGCACGGGCCTTGAACTCTTTAACCGCCTGCCGCGCGGTTACGCTTTGACGGCTGCAGGTGAACGACTGTTGCAGCACGCGCTCGACATTGAAGCGCGAATAGCGCCCTTCCAAAGAGCCGGCGCCACCGACGCGACGCTGCCAATCAAAGTCTCGGCCGGGCAATGGGTAACTTGGTTGTTGTGTCAGCGTGCTGCTGACGTGATGGCGGGCGTGGCTGTGAGCCTACGGTTTATCGCTGACGACACCGTTCTCGACATCAGCCGGCGTGAAGCGGTGATAGCCATTCGCAATCAACGGCCCACACAAAGCAATGTCGCAGCGCGGCGCCTAGGTCAGGTGCAGTTTGCGGTCTATGCGGCATCGCCGGGGATTGATTGCTGGGTGAGTGTGCTAGGCGACACGCCGTCTGCAAGGTGGGTGCGCGACCAATCAGCGGGTCGCCCTTGCATTGAAGTGACCGGTGCCCGCAACGCGCTGGATTTGGCACTGAGCGGTGTTGGCAGAGCCGTCTTGCCTACTTTCGTTGGCGACACAGTTGCGGGTGTTGAGCGTATTGGTCAACCGATTCCGGCGCTGGCGCACGACCAGTGGATGGTGCTGCACAACGAAGAACGCTTCGAACGGCCCGTGCGGTCTGTCATAGAACGCCTGTCCGCTGTGTTGGCTTGAGGTGCGGCACGTGCGATGACAGTGTATTTTTCGGAGGTGGGTGCGGCTGATCGGTATGCCGCCTTTCAGCCCAAGGTGCACGCGGTAGCACTTCAATGGCTAGATGCCGCGTTGCCGGGGAGGCGGTTTGACCGGGCGGTGGACGTTGGTTGTGGCACGGGGGATTCAACAGAGCCGCTGCTGAGTATTGCCTCACACGTACTTGGCCTCGACACTTCGGCAGAAATGCTTCGAGTTGCAGTCGCGCGAGGCGTGTCGGTGCATTGTGCAGACTACGCGGAACTGCCGACCTTTGGTCATTTCGATCTGATTTCCACGTGCATGGCTTTTCACTGGTTTGATCCAGCGATCGCGGTGCCCGCGTACAAGGCTGCCTCAAAACAGGATGCAATCTGGCTGTTATACAACTTTGCCTTTGACGGGGATGGCAGCTCTGATGCGTTTAACCATTGGTTTCGCGAGACTTACCTCAAGGCCTATCCATCGCCACCGCGTGGCGGTCAGCGGGCGGACGGGCTGGGGTCAGATCCGGACTTGCAGATAGTGGCTAGAGACTCGGGTTGGTTGCCGTTGGAGCTGTCGCTGGACCAACTGGTAGGCTATCTCACCACACAGTCCAACGTTGAGCATCGCTTACAACACGGCGACTCGCTGTTGGAGATTCAAGACGCTCTCCGGCGTCAACTCGCGCAAATTGATATCGGTGGATGGTTTAAGTACCACTTCGAATACGAAATAGTCCGCTTTGAGGGTAAATCCGGTTCTGTGTAGGATGGTCGCTTAAACAAGTCAGGGGTAATGGATGTCAGCAGCAGATGCCTTGCAGATAGCTGAGACGTTTTTGCAAGAGATGTTTCAAGCAGACGACTCAGCAGACTTTGCGCTCTACACAAAGCGGTATGAGGCAAAATACCTCGAAGGCTTCTCAGCTGAACAATTCCACGGTGATATCCGAGGTATGCAGGAGCGCAATGGCCCTAATCAAGGCTACGAATTTTTCGGCACGCTGCGCTCTGCTGAGCTCGATGGGCACGAGGTGTATCGGTCTGTCTGGAAGGGCATTTACGAAAAGCGCGATGCGGTTGTCGAAATGGCGGTTTACCAAAAAGCGGGTGAGTGGCACGTGATCCGGTCGTCGGTACATTGAGAGCGTCGCTCGACATGCCCGTTATCGTCTTAGGTTTTGGCTGAGTAACCAATATGACAAGGTTGACTGATTCGGATCTCAAGTTGTTTCACGATAGCGTGTGGGAATTCGTGTGCACTGTGCCAGTTGGGCGTGTGGTCACCTATGGCCAAGTGGCACAGGCTGTCGTGCCGCCGAGCAGCATCGGTTCGACTCACTATCAGCGTGAAGGCGCGCGCCTCGTGGGTGCGGCAATGGCCGCGTGCCCTGACTCTGTGCCTTGGCACCGCGTGGTCAATGCGCGCGGCCGCTTGAGCGGCCACGCGACTGCAGAACGGCAATGCCAGCGCCTCTTGCTTGAAGGCGTCGAGGTCGTTGCGGGGCAGCTGGATCTTCTCAGGGTGCAATGGCATGGCAAAGCTTGTGAGACTGTGCATCCACAGGCCTCGCTGTTTTGAGCGCGGTTGCGTTGTGACCTGGCGACTGGTTGAAGCCTTGCCGGCTGCAGAGGAGTTCGTGCGGTTGCGTGAGCGGGTAGGCTGGGGTGCGGTTGGTCTTGAGGTTGCCCGCACGGCTTTGGCGCAATCGCTTTTTGGTGTCACCGCGAGACACGGCGATGAGCTGATTGGCATGGGCCGCGTGATCGGCGACAACGCCTTGTATTATTACATTCAAGACGTCGCGGTTTCGCCAGATTGGCAAGGGCGTGGGGTTGGCGTCGGCCTGATGTCAGCGATTGAATCTTATATAGCCGCAACCGTGCCAGTCGGCAGTTGCGTCGGTTTGCTCGCCGCTGCTGGCAAGGAAGCGTTTTACACGCCATTTGGCTATTCGCCGCGTGACGGATCGTCTCTCGGACACGGCATGAGCAAGGTGATTGAGCGGGCCTGACGTGGTGCGACCCCTAGCGTCTGGTGTGCGACGGTATCGGTTGCCTAGGCGCGACGCGCTGATACAGTGCGCGCCATCTCATTCCCTGAAGTGGCCCCATGAGCGACGCCAACCGCCGTGACGCTGAATTCGGCTGTCAAATTCGAAAGTCACCCTTCTTTGCAGCCACCGAGCGCCACGGATGTACCGGGTACTCGGTCTACAACCACATGTACATCCCACGCAGCTTTGGCGACCCAGAGGCCAATTTCTGGCACTTGGTGAACGACGCAATTTTGTGTGATGTCTCGGTGGAGCGCCAAGTCGAGATCACAGGTCCAGACGCTGCGCGTTTTGTGCAAATGCTCACACCGCGCGATTTGTCGAGCTGTGAAGTGGGTCAGTGCAAATACGTGTTCATCACCAGCGCCGAGGGCGGCATCATCAATGACCCGGTGTTGCTGCGGCTCGGCGAGAACCACTTCTGGCTCTCGCTTGCCGACAGCGATGTGTTGCTGTGGGCTAAGGGCGTGCAAATACACTCCAGATTGGATGTCAGTATCCGAGAGCCCGATGTTTCGCCGCTGCAACTCCAGGGCCCTAGATCCCGTGACATCATGTGCGCGCTATTTGGTGATTGGGTGCAGGACTTGCGGTATTACCGCTTTGTGGAATTCGAGTTGGACGGGATTCCACTGGTGATTTCGCGCACCGGCTGGAGCAGCGAGCTCGGTTACGAAATCTTCTTGCGGGACAGCGCACGTGGGGATGCGCTCTGGCAGCGCATTATGGCAGTGGGTGAGCCTCTCGGCTTGCATGTCGGCCACACCTCCACCATTCGCCGCATTGAAGGTGGAATGCTGTCTTATGTGACCGACATGACGATCGAAAACAACCCCTTTGAAATGGGTTGGGAGCGGCTTGTTGATCTCGATATGAGTGCTGACTTCATTGGCAAGGCTGCGCTCAAAGCCATCCGCAACGCTGGCGTGCGACGGCGGTTCGTTGGAATGGAGATTGGCGGTGCACCGCTTGCGCATCCGAACGGGCAGCACTGGCCAGTGCGGGTTGGTGAAAAGGTGATTGGCAAGATCACCTCAGCCGTTTATTCGCCGCGCCTTGAAAAGAACATCGCACTCGGTGTGCTAGACATCGCGCACTGTGAGGTTGGGACTCAGGCGAAGGCTGAGACCGCATACGGCCAACTGCAGGTAACCGTGGTGCCGAAGCCGTTTTTTGATCCCGCCAAAGCAATTGCGACATCCTGATCACTAAGCCTCAAGGCACTTTCATGTCTGCGGGAAGGGCTGGCAGTGCCTGACAGTGAATTAGTTTTTGCGTTGGACCGAAAGCGCAGCGGTTACCATCTCTAGACCCGCTTGCACGCGCTCTTGGTGCTGCCGCGCCGTGACCCACCCTCCGGTTGGCGCCGTGAACACAAATATCTGTTCGCTTTGGTGTGCGATCACGATCATCTGCCCGCCGTAGCCCTCGGCAATTTGCACGGGCTGCCCTGAGAGTTGAGTGAGCCACCAGCCCCAGCTGTAAGCAAAGCCCGCTCGCCCTGTGTCTTGGTACACCGGTTCGCGTGTGCTTGCTACGAATTCGGCAGGAAGCACCTGCGTGCCATCTGCAACGCCGCCTTGCAGAAACAATCGCCCGAAACTGTAGAGTTCGCGGGGTTGTAATAAGAGTTCGGAACCGCCGAAGACATCGCCGTCTTGGTTGCGTGTCCAGCCGTCAAGCTGCGCGCCGATGGGAGTGAGGACGAGGTTGTCGATCACCCGGTTGAGCGGTTGTCGGAGTGAGTCTGTCAGGTGCAGCGAGAGCAGGTGGCTCTGCGCTGTGCCGTAGTTGAAGCGCGAGCCTGATGGCACCTGCGGCGGCAAGTTGAGAATGCGACACGCCCATTCCGGGCCTGCATACACCGCTGGCATGGCGTTCTCAGCGTAGTGAAAACCGGCGCCCATGTTTGCCAAAACCGCCGGTGTCAGCGGCTGTAATGCTGCTGGCACAGGACACCCGTCTATCTTATTGAGCGCAGTGTCGCGTGACACCAGGCCCTGTGCCTCGGCTGCGGCAAACGCCGTGGTGAGCAGCGCCTTGGACACGGACTTATCGGCGACCGGTGCGTGCGCTGTTTGGCCTCGTGCGTACCATGCTTGATTTAGTCCCGCTGCGTCACCGCACAGATAGGTGTCAAAGCCGGCGCGGCGCAACGCCGCCACCGTGTCTGATTCGGGTTTCGGTCTGGCGGCAGAGGTGATCGGCGGCGTGTCGGCGCGCACTCGCGTGACCGACAGTTCGTATTTCAGAATATGGAGCGTGTTGGCGCAACCGCAGAGCAGCAGCAGTGTTGCCGCGACCGCTGCACGGCGCAGCGTTGCTGCGCTTGCGGTGGTTACTTTAGCTCTGGCGTTGAGTCGAACACGCAACACAGGCGGTCAGCTCAGGCGGGTTGCTCAGACTTGGTCTTCTCTGCCGTTGCGTTCAACGTGGTGCTGGGTCGCGGCGGGATGCGGGTGATGCGTGCGCCGAGCGCGTTGAGCCGTTCGTCGATGCGTTCGTAGCCGCGCTCGATTTGCTGCGCGTTTTCAATGGTGCTGGTGCCCTCTGCACACATTGCCGCGATTAACATCGCCATGCCAGCGCGGATATCCGGGCTTTGCACGCGTGCGGCTCGCAGCTTAGAGGGGCCGGCAATGATCGCGCGGTGCGGGTCGCAGAGCACGATGCGCGCGCCCATGGCGATGAGTTTGTCGACGAAAAACATCCGACTCTCGAACATCTTCTCAAAGAACAACACAACCCCGTCGCATTGAGTGGCGGTGACGAGTGCGATTGACATGGTGTCGGCCGGGAACGCGGGCCAGGGTTGGTCCTCGATTTTTGGGATGTGGCCGCCGATGTCGGGCTCAATCTTGAGGGTTTGATTGGCGGGGATGGTGAGATCGTCGCCGTCCACGGTGCAACGCACGCCGAGGCGCTCGTAGTTCATGAGGGTTGAACGCAAGTGGGCGACACCGGCGTTCTTGATGGTGATGTGTGAGCGGGTGACCGCGGCGAGGCCAATCAACGAGCCCACTTCAATGTGATCCGGGCCGATGCGGTGGGTGGTGTCGCCGAGCGGGCGGCCGCCGTGGATGGTCAAGGTGTTGGTGCCGATGCCGTCAATAGACGCGCCCATGCTAACCAAAAAGTGTGCGAGGTCTTGCACGTGCGGTTCGGACGCGCTGTTGCGCAACACCGTGGTGCCGCTTGCTGCAACGGCCGCGCAGAGCGCGTTCTCGGTGCCGGTGACAGAGGGTTCGTCGAGGAAAATATCTTTTCCAATAAGTGTCTCGGCACGAAACCGGTATTCCGCGCCGACGTCTATCTCTGCACCGAGCTCGCCGAGCGCGAGGAAGTGTGTGTCGAGGCGGCGGCGGCCGATCACGTCTCCGCCGGGTGGCGGCAGGGTGATTTCACCGCAACGGGCCAACAGCGGGCCAACCAACAGAATCGAGGCGCGCACGCGTTCACAGAGCTCTGGGTCGAGTTCGGTTGGACTCAGCTTGCGCGCTTCAATTTCGAGGGTGTTCTCGTCCAGCCACTCAGTGCGTGCGCCAACCGACTCGATCAACTCGACCAAGACTTCGATGTCGCGAATGTGCGGCACGTTTTCGAGGCGCACGCTGCCCTCGCACAAGAGTGAGGCCGCGATGATCGGCAGCGCCGCGTTTTTGTTGCCGTTTGGCTCGATCTCGCCCGAAAGGCGGTATCCGCCCTCGACGATGTAGTGCACCCGTTGGTCGGTGGGCACGAGGCTGTTGTCGCCCATGTGAGGCTCCCTCAAATTAGGCGCCTAAAATACCACGCGCGGCGTTGCAGGTCGCCGACGGCCTGATTGCGCGAGAGTCACAGCAGCTATCGGTTCTAAGGCGGTGGATTGGTACTGGCAGTGTGTGATTGCGGAGGCTGAAAGAGGCAATGCCGCGTCGATGATTGCGAGCAACACCGCAATTCTGAATTGTGCGAGCCCGTTGGGCAGTGCTTTTCGTTAGTATGCGAATTATAGTGTGACAAGCGTCAACTTATCGCCCTGAAAAACGTGAATCAGTCGCGAAAGTTATCACGGGCGGACGGTTAGCCTAACCGTGTGCAGGAAGCGTGGTTTGAGCAAACGGGAAGTGAGGGTTGTGCGGTGCGATTGGCGATGTGTTCGGAGTGTAATGAAGCCATTTCGCACACCATGAAACGATGGCACGGTGCCTGCGGTCTAAGCACTGAAAGTATCGTTTTCGCTCGTTTATCAGGGTTTTAAAGGAGCGAGATTGCTGGCCGATATTGGAGTTTGTGCGCTGTGTGCGCGCGAAACTGCAAAAGGCAAAGTGTGGGGATGTCAACGAGAGTATCAGCGCGGCGCGTAACAAGCCGTGCGCGGTTTGCCCAAGGTGTTTAGCTTGCGCATGCTGTTGGCGTTGACATATCGCACAAACGGGCTTCATGACTAAATTCATTCCGCTCATTCTCTTTTCCGTGCTGACGAATTTCGCAAGTCAGGTCATGCTGAAAAAAGGCATGACCGATCTGCCAAAGTTTGATCTCAGCGTCATAGCGGTGCTGAGTAATTCATTGAACATTGTGTTCAGCCCGTGGGTGTTTTTCGGGTTGCTGACAATGGTTGTGAGCATGGGCTCGCATTTGATGGTGTTGTCCCGTGTGGACATCAGTTTTGCGTACCCGTTTCTGGGCCTGTCTTTTGGCCTGGTGACGATTTGGGGGTATTTTGTGCTCAATGAGGGCGTCACCGCGCTGAGGGTTGCCGGTGTAATGCTAATTTTCTTGGGCGTTTTTCTGGTATCCCGCAGTGGCTAGAGAAGGCGTTTTATGAAACACATAATTTTTGGCGGCGATGGCTTCCTCGGTACCGAGCTCACCAAGATGTTGGTGGCAAGTGGCGAGCGCGTGTTGATTTGCGATGAGAATCGCACTGATAAGTTCGGCAGCTACGATTCGCCAAAAGTGGATTACCTGAAAATGGACGTGAGGGTGCCATCAACCTTTGATGACATCCCAGTGGAAGAGGACGATATCGTCTACCACTTCGCGGCCCGTTTGTTGGTGCCAATCCTGCCATTTTCAGAGCGGCCAGATTATTTCTGGCAAGCGTTGTATGTCGGCACTGAGAACGTGTTGAACTGGATGCAGGGCCATGGCCTTTGCAAAATGGTGTACTACACCACTGACATGGTTTACGGCCACACGGTTGAAAACCCGCGTACAGAAGACCATCCCTGTGTGCCGATTGGCCCCTATGGTGAAGCCAAGTACCAGACTGAACTCTTGGTGGATAAGTACCGCGAGCAAGGATTTAACATTACGCTGTTTCGTCCACGCTTGATCATTGGCCATGGACGCCTCGGCATTCTCGAGAAGCTGTTTAAGTTGGTGGACATGAACTTGCCGGTTCCAACGATTGGCAACGGCAAGAACCACTATCAATTTATCTCGGTCACAGACTGCGCCGAGGCCTGCCGTGCGGCGGTGCGCGCGGGCCTGCCCAATGGCAACTACAACCTCGGTTCGAGCAACCCGCCAACCGTCAATGAGTTGCTCCGAACCTTGATCAACGAGGCCAACAGCAAATCAATCTTGCTGCCAACGCCTGCGTTTGCCGTGAAAAAAGTGCTGGCCCTGCTCGACAGATTCAACATGCCGATCATGGACCCAGAACAGTACCTGATTGCGGATGAGACCTGCGTGCTCGATTGCTCCAAAGCCAAGCGTGAACTCGGCTGGGAGCCAACCCAAGACGACACCACCATGCTGTTGCTTGCGTACCGTGATTACAAAGCGGGCCAATCTCGGGAAGCTGTCACAGACAATGTGGACTGCGCCGTGGTGAGCAAGAACCAGCACTAGGCTGGAGTCTTGAGGCAGTAGCCAGCCTCGTGGGCTTGTTTCAGCAGGCCCGCACGCCGCGCGTCGGAGCCGCGTGAGCCGTAGAGCACTTCAAGGCTGCGCTCGGTGAAACCAAAGTAGCCAAAGGTGCCATCGATCCACGCGGTGCTCATGGCGTTGAGGTAACCGCGCTCGGCCATCTCATCTGAGTGCGCACCGGCTGGAATCAGCAACACGCCAGTACGCGGCCGTTGCATAGAACGTTCTGGGTCATCGAGTTGGTCGTACGCCCAGCCCCAGCCCCACACGCGGTCAATCCAGCCCTTGGTCACCGCCGGCATCCCCCACCAAAAGAGCGGAAACACCAGACACACCGCGTCAGCTCGGTCAATGCGTTTGCGCTCGCGTCTGACGTCTTCGGGCGCGCTTGGGCCGTGATCACCACGGATATCGGCGAGGGTCCAGCGCGGGTCAAAGCCCTCGGCGTGCAGATCAGCAAGCTCCGTGGTGTGGCCGGCGGCCCGTGCACCAGCCTGGAAGGCATCAGCGGCGGCGGCAGAAAAGGACGCAGGGTTTGGGTGGTCAAGGACTGTGAGGACGTGCATGTGGTAATGATGGTCTGGATGTGAGGTCACACTCTAGCGCCTCAAGTGCACATGAGATCAAGTGGCTTGTGTGTCTGTCTTGCGGTGTTGGGTGTCGCGTTGTGCGCCGCTCAACGGACTGAAAATGTGCAACACTTCGCCGATTGACGGCCGAAGGACACCCCACGATGACGGACTGCTGCGGACCGGGCTACGCGAGCCCCGCTGAGGCGATGAAAGCGCCCGCTGAAAAGCTGCTCTACACCATCGCGATCTACACCGGCACTGGCATCCAAAAACCGGACTACCTCTGCACCATCGACGCCGACCCCGAGAGCGAGACCTACTCCAAAGTCATCTCTCGCTTGGAGATGCCCGGCATCGGCGACGAGCTGCACCACATGGGTTGGAACGCGTGCTCGTCTTGTTTTGATGATTCGAGCATGGCGCGTAAATATTTGATTGTGCCAGGCGTGCGTTCCACCAACCTGCACATCGTTGATTGTGCCGCCGACCCGCGCAACCCGACCTTGTTCAAAGTCATCTCCGGCAAGGAGATCAAATCCAAGACCAACCTCTCCGCGCCGCACACGGTTCACTGCTTGGGGTCCGAGATCATTATCTCGATGCTCGGGGACGCCAACGGCAACGCGCCCGGCGGTTACCTGCACCTCAACAAAGACTTTGAGATTGTCGGCCGCTGGGAGAACAGCATGGGCGACATCAAGTTCGGCTATGACTTCTGGTACCAGCCGCGCCACAACGTGATGGTGAGTTCCGAGTGGGCCGCGCCCAACACCTTTATGCCGGGCTTTGACCTTGAAGAAGTTGGCCACCTCAAATACGGCCGCGAGATTCACTTCTGGGATTTCGAGAAGAAAGAACCCAAGCAGACCATGTACCTCGGTGAAGACGGCCTGATCCCGCTCGAGGTGCGATTTCACCACAACCCTGACAGCTCGCACGGTTTTGTGGGCGCGGCACTCAGTGCCAACATCATCCACTGGTGGAAAGACGACGCTGGCGAGTGGCAGTGGGAGAAGATCATAGATGTCGAGAACGAGCCGCACCCCGAGTGGCCGATCCCGGTGCCCGGTGTGATCTCGGTGATCTTGCTGTCAATGGATGACCGCTTTTTATACTTCTGCAACTGGCTGCATGGCGACATCCGACAATATGACATCTCCGACCCACACAATCCAGTCTTGACCGGGCAGGTTTGGATGGGCGGCTTGCTCGGGCGTGCGCCAGAGGTGAACGGCGTGCAAGTCACCGGCGGGCCGCAGATGATTCAGCTCTCGCTCGACGGCAAGCGGCTTTACGTCACCACCAGTCTCTTCTCCACCTGGGACAACCAGTTCTACCCCGAGATCCGCACCAACGGTGGCTGCATGCTGATGGTCAACTGCGACACCGAGAAGGGCGGCATGGAAATCGACCCGGACTTCGTGGTGGATTTTGGCAAAGAGCCGAACGGCCCCTCACGCTGCCATGAAACCCGCTACCCCGGCGGGGATTGCACCAGTGACATCTGGGTATGACGGACGCGCGTCAAAGCAACGCGCCTGCTGAGCGCCCAAGGAGGAAGGCGTGCCATGGCTGATACCGTGACCATCACTCTCACCAACCGCGACAACGCGACCTACCAGGTTAGCCCGCGTCGCCCGCTGCTCGAGACCTTGCGCGAGCAGGGCGTGGACCTGCCGTGGGGTTGCGAGTACGGGGGTTGCATTACCTGCGCCGCCAAGCTCACTGAGGGCGAAGTAGACCAACGCGCGCAAGTCGCGCTCAACAATCGTCAGATCAATAACGGATACGTGATCTTGTGCGTTGCGCGCCCCGAAGGCGACTGCACGCTTGAAGTGGGTGTTGAGAGCCACGACACCCTCTACCGCAACCCCTTTCTCGACCCGCTCGCCGACCACGAGCTGAAGGCCGATATCGCGACACCGAAGGATGCCGCCCGATGACCACCGAATACATGAACCACGACGAGCCCTACACCGATGAATACCTGCAAGGGATTCTGAAATCGGTCAAGACCATCGCTATGGTCGGCGCAAGCCCGGACAAAACCAAATTCTCCTACGGTGTCCTGCGCGTGCTGCACGAAACCGGCTACGACATGATCCCGGTCAACCCGCGCCCGGGACTCGAAGAGATACGCGGCCTCAAGGTCTACCCCTCACTCGCCGCCATCGACCGCCCGGTCGACATGGTCGAAGTCTTCCGCAAAGCCGAAGACCTGCCCAAGATTGCAGAAGAAGCCGTCGCCATCGGCGCCAAAGTCCTATGGGGTCAAATCGGCGTCAAACACTATGATGCCGCCCGCATCGCCGAAGACGCAGGCATGCAAGTCGTGATGGACCGCTGCCCCAAGATCGAACTCTTCCGGCCGTTCTGGAAGCCAAAGTTGCATTTAGGGATTTAGTAATTCTTATGGTAGATGCAGATAATTGCAAAAGGAAGTAATGATATGGATTGTAG
>CALAMQ010000143.1 GCA_937925815.1 uncultured Granulosicoccaceae bacterium
CATCAATCCCCAGTCATCCAAAAGCGTGATCGAGTCGAGCATTGCGGAGTAAAACCTAGCTAGACCTCCGCCGTCACTGTTGTGATTCTCAAAGCGTTCAATGCTGTGCCTTAGAAAGCGTGCTCGTGCCTCAAGTTGGCACACGAAATACAACACTGTGCCCCATGGTTCCTTGCCAGCTGCCCAGCCACACCCGTGAGAGATGGTCTCTCCGTCAACTGACGCTTCCTTGTGCTCAACCCAATCAAGCGTACTCTCGGTCTCTAGCCCGTGATCCTTGGCGATTGATTGTGCGTAGCGTTCGATTGCCTCAATTCCTGCGAAAACCTTATCCTTGTCTGACTTTTTTTCATCGGATGCCGCCAGCCATGACGCGATTCGTCCGTCTTCATTGTCGGGCCAAACCTCTTTGCATCTGCGAATATTTCCCAGTAGTTCCTTCTTGCCATAGCGTACCGACGTTTGTTCGGTCTGTATGACTGGTTTGATCTTGTCGGGATTTTGTTTTTTTTTGCTCACTTGTTATCTCTCGTTCGGCTTACGAAATCAGCCCAGGCTTGCATCAATGCTGAGCGCTCATTCAGATGCGCGGTACGGTTGTACGCTTCGCCGTGAACGTCCCGCACACTGTGTGCAAGCTGCTTTTCGATGATCTCCACCGAGTAGCCAAGCTTCTCGTCCAGCAGGGTGCGAGCGATTGCGCGCCACCCGTGTCCGCTCAACTCCTCTTTGCCAATTCCCAAGCGTCGGTAGGCTGCCAGGATGGCGTTGTCACTCATTGGACGGTCTCCTTTTGGATGGCGTGGATTCGGAAAAACTAATTCGCCTCGGCCTGTCACTGGATGGAGTTCTCGCAGAATCACTACCGCCTGCGATGACAGCGGGACAATGTGGGGGCGCTTTGTTTTGGACGCGGTGAATTCCCACCGCCCAGCCTCCAAGTCAATGTCCTGCCACCGCGCAGTGCGCAATTCACCGGGGCGAACGAACACCAGCGGTCCAAACTGAAGTGCTGCGCGTACTGCTGGCGTACCGTCGTAGTCCGATATCATGCGCAACAGCTCACCTAGCCGGGCGATGCCGCGCGCGGTTGTCACATCCGGTGCCGCCATGTGTTTCGCGGTTGGTTGGGGCAGTGCGCCGCGAAGGTCTCGGGTTGGGTCGCTCTGTGCGCGCCCGGTTGCGACGGCGTAGCGCATGACTTGGCCGCATATGGTCAGCACTCGGTGCGCGCTCTCAATGTGGTCTCTCGCTTCTAGGCGCCGCACAGCCGCCAGAAACTCGGGTGGCGTGATGTCTGACACTGCCTTGTTGCCGACGAAGGGGTACAGATACAGCTCCAGCCTGCGGGCCACTGTTTGGGCGTGAGAAGCTGACCAAGTTTTGGACTGCTTGCTGTGCCACTCACGAGCGACTGTCTCAAAGGCGTTGTCTGCCAGATTGGTTGCCCGCGTCAGCTTTTCGGCCTTGCGCTTGGCGCCTGGGTCGATGCCGTCGGCCAATTGCTCGCGCGCCGCCTCACGCGCTTTGCGTGCCTCCTTCAAGCCCACCGCCGGGAACACACCGAGCGCAAGCCGCTTCTCTGTGCGGCCAATCCGGTATTTGAGCCTCCAATACTTCCCGCCGGTAGGTGTGACCTCTAGGTACATGCCGGCTCCGTCGGCCAGCCGGTAGGTTTTGTCTCGAGGAGCGGCGGCTTTGATTTCTGTAACAGTCAGCGGCATGGGGGCATCTTGGTTGGGGGCATCTGACTGAGACTCCTTGGATGTGCCCCCAATTGTGCCCCCATGATTTCGTGGCCGTCAATGGATCAGGGTGGATGTGTTTGGACCTTATTTTGGCTTAAGGCAATGATTTTTTTCGAAAAAAAAGCCGTCGAGAGACGGCCTTGGAAAGGTGTTTGGTGGAGGCGGGGGGAATCGAACCCCCGTCCGAAAGCACTCCGCCATCGGTACTACATGCTTAGTTGGTTGATTGTTTTTAACGAGCACCCGCCCAACCAACAGGGCATGGTACGCGCGATCCTCTAAGGGTTTTAGTGGCGCCGCGCGAGGCGAGCTTTGCCACGATCCTGTGAGCGAAGCACCCGGTGAGCCGCACAGGCATGGCCCGGTCCGGGTTAGACCTACTTAAGTTTCCTTAAGCGGCCATTGCGTAGTTGTCGTCGTTGGCAACTAAAAGGTTTGCAGCGTTTTAACGAGGTCGCTACACCTCGGCATGCACCTACGGTTTCATCACTCCCGTCGAAGCCAAATGCGCCCCCGGGGGTACGGTGAAGCACCGTACAACTAACAGTATGGGGACGATTGCGGGTCTTGCAAACCCCTTTCAACTAAGCCGTTTGTCTCAGGCCCGCTTTTTCAGCGTTTCGCGGTGGAAAATGTAGGCAGCGGCCGCAACGATTATCGCAGCGCCGGCGAGTGTCCACTGATCTGGCAGCTCGTCGAAAAGCAGGTACCCGAGTACCGCGGCGTAGAGCAGCTTGGTGTACTCGACATTGCCGATCACACTTGCTTCGCCGTTGCGCAGGGCAGCAACGCCCAGCCATTGCCCCAGGGCTGACAAGGCACCAATCCCGCCTAACAAGAGTGCGCCCTGCAAATCCGGGGTTTGCCAGAGCCACGGCATCGGCAGCGCGGATAGTGCGCCAATGCAGATCGCCTGCCAGGCGAGCAGGGTGGTGCTGCTCTCGGTTTGAGAAAGCCTGCGGACGGTGATCACGGCGACCCCGGCGCCAAGCGCCGCAATCAGTGCCACCACTGTGCCGAACCCTGCCAACCCGTCAACGCCTGGGCGCATGACCACAAGCACCCCAAAAAAGCCTGCGATCACAGCGCCGATTCGGTGCGGTCCGACGGGTTCACCGAGCGCCCATTTGGCGAGCAGGGCAACAAAAAACACCTGGGCGAAGCCAAGCGTGACGGCCGTTGCCAGCGGCAGGAGAGAGAGCGCGACGAGGTTGCCGCTGAGTGTCGTGAACGCGCCGGCGAGGCGGATGGCGTGCAGGCGTGGGTGCTCGGTTTTGAGGTTCTGTGGGAATTGTTGGCTGAGCGTTGGCAGGGTGGTCAGGAACACAAAAAGTTGTCGCACGAACAGCACCTGTAACAGCGCGTACTCGGCGATCGCGACTTTGGCAAGCGCAGCGGTGGTGGCAAAACAAGCCGCCGCGAGCAGTGCGAGAACGAAGCCTTTGGTGGTTGTCGGTCCGGCGTTGCCCATCGGATACAGTCAACTTTGGTGCTTACACTGTTGTGCGGGTTGGGAAAGGGCACCAAGCTGTGAACCACGGTGTCTCAAACAGGTCTTAGGTGTACCCTACAATAGCCGCAATACAGCACACAGAACAGCCAGCGAGAATGCCGCGCCATGCAGTCCAAAGTCGTCGAAGCCGCACTCAACAAGCAGATCAACCAAGAGCTCTACTCAGCCTACCTCTACCTCGCGATGTCCGCGCGGGCGGAGCGCCTCGGGCTGCCGGGCTTTGGCCACTGGTTTAAGTCGCAGTACCACGAAGAACTCAGCCACGCAGATCGTTTCTACACCTATATCCTCGAGCGCGACGGCAACGTCGCCTTGGACGCCATCGCCAAGCCAGAGATCGGTGACAACGGTGAGACCGCCCTGGGGTTGTTTGAGACCTCGCTCGCGCATGAGCAATTCATCTCGGACTGCATCTTCAATCTCAAAGACCTCGCGCGCAAAGAATCGGATCACGCAACCGACGTGTTCCTCGAGTGGTTCGTGCGTGAGCAGATTGAAGAGGAGGCAAGTGTGCGCACCGTCGTCGATCAATTGAAACTTGTGCAGGGCCAGCCAAACGGCTTGTTTATGATCGACCGCGAGCTCGCCGCGCGGCCCGCAGCCAACGTGATCACGTCTGGGTTAGGTGTCGCCCGCGAGTAGATTGCACGCTCGGTGCCGCCCCGGCGCTGGCATACAGTGAAGATCACGCTGCGCGGGGGCGGTGTATCGCGTTAAAATGACGGGCTTTCCCGCGCACGCGACAAAAGCCCCCATGCAGATCATTCTCGGCGGCGACGCCCTCTCAGACTTCCGCGCCGCAGCACTGCTCAGCCGTCTACAAGCCGCCGACCCGACGGTCATCTCGGTGTCAGCGCGCTGGGTCTACCTCTTAGACACCGACACCGCACTTGAAGGCGAGTCGCTCACTCGCGCCAACGCGCTATTAGACGCGAGCGCGCAGCCCCTTGAGGCTGGCGCGGCGCTGGTGGTGGTGCCGCGTATCGGCACGCAATCGCCGTGGTCTTCCAAAGCCACTGACATCTTCCATAACTGCGCGTTGCGCGGCGTGCGGCGCGTTGAGCGTGCCACGGTGTTTGAACTTGGCGGCTGGGGGGGAGAGAACGCCCAAGCGCTGGGCGCTGCGTTGCACGACCGCATGACCGAATCGGTGCTGACAAGCCTCGATGACGCTGGGCACGTCTTTGCCACAGAAGCGGTACGCGCGTTGTCACGCGTGCCGGTGCTCACAGGTGGCCGGCAGGCCATTCTCGCCGCCGACACTGAGCTCGGTCTCGCGCTCAGCGACGACGAAGTCGACTATCTCGTTGAGAATTTCCAAGCGCTGGGCCGAGACCCCTCGGACGCAGAACTCATGATGTTCGCCCAGGCCAACAGCGAACACTGCCGCCACAAGATCTTCCGCGCCGACTGGCTGGTCGACGGCGAGGCGCAGCCGCACGGCCTCTTTGAGATGATACGCAACACCCACAGCACCCACCCCGGCCGCGTGATCAGCGCGTACAGCGACAACGCCGCGGTGATCGAAGGGCACACCTCAGAGCGCTTTTTTGCCGACACCTCAGACAGCGTGTACCGACCGCACGCGGAACCCGCCCACATCCAGATCAAAGTGGAGACCCACAACCACCCGACCGCCATCGCACCCTTTGCCGGTGCTGCAACCGGCAGCGGCGGCGAGATCCGGGACGAGGGCGCGACCGGCACCGGTGCCAAACCTAAAGCGGGTCTCTGTGGGTTCACGGTGTCAAACTTGCGAATTCCTGGGCTGGAGCGGCCGTGGGAGACAGACTTTGGCAAACCGGAGCGCATGGCCTCGGCGCTCGACATCATGACCGAGGGCCCGATAGGGGCTGCAGCTTTTAATAACGAATTCGGCCGGCCCAACCTCACAGGTTACTTTCGCACCTATGAAGACCGCGTGGATGTTGGCGGCCGCAGCTCGCTGCGCGGCTACCACAAGCCGATCATGATCGCGGGTGGCCTTGGCAACGTGCGCGCGGAGCACGCGCTGAAGCCGGGTTTTGAAGCCGGGGCCAAGCTTGTTGTGTTGGGTGGCCCTGCTATGTTGATTGGTCTGGGCGGTGGCGCGGCGTCATCGGTTGCGAGTGGCGCGAGCAGCGGCGACCTCGACTTTGCCTCGGTCCAGCGCGGCAACCCTGAGATGGAACGGCGCTGTCAGGAGGTCATTGACCGCTGCACGGCGCTTGGCACAGACAACCCCATCGCGTCGGTTCATGACGTCGGTGCGGGCGGGCTCTCCAACGCCTTCCCAGAACTCGTCGACGACGTTGACCTCGGTGCGCGTTTTGAACTGCGCGACATCCCCAACGCGGAACCCGGTCTCTCGCCGCTCGAGATTTGGTGCAACGAAGCCCAAGAGCGCTATGTGCTCGCGATTCAACCCGAGAACCTCGAGCAATTTTCCGCCATCTGCGCGCGCGAGCGCTGCCCGATGGCGGTGGTTGGCGAGGCGACCGCCGAGCCGCATTTGCAGCTGACCGACCGCGACACCGACGACAGCCCAGTCGACATGCCGATGTCGGTGTTGCTCGGCAAAGCACCGAAGATGACCCGCGATGTCACGCGCCTGTCTTTGACCGGCCGGCCGCTCGACACCGCCACACTCGATCTCGCCGAATCCGCGCGCCGCGTCTTGCAATTGCCAAGCGTGGCCTCGAAGAACTTCCTGATCACCATCGGCGACCGCAGCATCACAGGCCTGGTGGCGCGTGACCAATTGGTTGGGCCGTGGCAGATGCCCGTCGCCGATTGCGCGATCACGCTCAACGATTACGTGGGTACCGCAGGGGAAGCGATGGCCATGGGTGAGCGCCCGCCCATCGCAGTATTGAACCCCGCGGCCTCGGCGCGCATGGCCATTGGTGAAGCGCTGAGCAACCTCGCGGTGGCGCCGGTGGGTGACATCACCAACGTCAGCCTGTCTGCCAACTGGATGGCCGCCTGCGGCCACCCGGGTGAAGACGCAGCGCTCTTTGATGGTGTCAAAGCCGTGGGCCTCGAACTCTGCCCGGCGCTAGGCGTGAACATTCCGGTCGGTAAGGACTCGCTCTCGATGCGCACCGTCTGGGAAGACAACAGCGGCCGCCACACGCAGTCATCGCCCTTGTCGTTGATTGCGACGGCCTTTGCGCCGGTGCACGACGCGGCGCGCGCGGTGACCCCGCAGTTCAGCGTGGAAGAGGGCAACCGCGTGTTGCTGCTCGATCTCGGCGCGGGCAAGAACCGCTTGGGTGGTTCAGCCCTTGCGCAAGTCTGGAACCAAACGGGTGACACCACGCCTGACCTTGATGACCCCGCAGCCTTTGTCGCGGCGTTTAACACGCTGCAAGCTTTGCTCGATGA
>CALAMQ010000144.1 GCA_937925815.1 uncultured Granulosicoccaceae bacterium
CCAGCCGGTGACGCACAGCGTCGCATCGCCTGAGGCCATAGCAGCAGTCAGCCGCCTGACACGCGGGCGGTGACGCGGTACCCTAGCGGGCTTTCACACCACTGGCCCGCTGTGTCCAACACCGAAACCTCCGATGACAAAGCCGTACCGCGCGATGTGCGCAGTTTCGTATTGCGAAGCGGTCGCCTGACGGCGTCGCAGTCGCGTGCTCTGGATATTCACTACCCGACGTCCGGCATTCCGGTCGACGACACCCCAATCGATCCAGTCGCTGTCTTTGGACGTGAGGCGCCGTTGTGGGTGGAAGTTGGCTTTGGCAATGGCGAGAGTTTGGTGTCGCTCGCCGCGAGCATGCCAGAGATCAATTTTCTCGGTATTGAGGTTCACCGGCCCGGTGTCGGCCACTGTTTGCACCGAGCACACGAAGCGGGACTGCAGAACCTTCGGGTGTTGGAGCAAGACGCGGTCGTCGCCTTGCGAGACCGCTTGCCGCAGGCGTCAGTGGCGCGCTTGTTGGTGCTGTTTCCCGATCCGTGGCACAAGAAGCGCCACAACAAACGGCGCTTGGTGAGCGCGGCGTTTGCCGATGTCGTCGCGCGCGCCCTGGTGCCGGGCGGGGTGTGGCATTTGGCGACCGACTGGGAGCCTTACGCTGAGTGGATGCACGAAGTGCTCGGAGCCAATGCGGCTTTTAGCAACACCGCTGGCGCTGGCCTCGAGGCCGAGAGGCCGTCCTATCGCATGCAAACAAAATTTGAATCGCGTGGTCTGCGGCTGGGTCATCGAGTGCAAGACTTGGTGTATGAGCGTCTTTTGAGCTGATAAGTGTTCAGCTCTGACCCATCTGCTGGTGGCAGAGTGTCAATCCTGAACCAACGACAGCGCGCAATTCATGTCTTTGTCGGTGGTGCAAACAATACTGTGGACTGTGTCTCGCGCTGGCTGCCGGGGCAAATTTACACTGATCGCCTGTTACCGATGTTTAGGCCAACCTTCCAATGCGCAATGTGGCGTGCATAGACCCTTTACGTGCTCTCGAATCGAGTCCCGCTCTTGGACAATTCGCAGTTGCGCATGCAGAGGGTGACAATCTGCTTCTGATGGCGTCCGAGTGCCTTGACCAACTCAGTGCAGCGTCGCCTCGCGCGACACTGGGGTTTGTCTATCTGTCCTCGACACTGATCGATGAAGCCGACCAGTTGCTCGCCTTGTTGCAACGTGAGTTGCCGCGTGTGAATTGGATCGGTGCGACGGTCGCAGCGGTGATGGCTGACACCACTGAGTTCCGACTGAGCGACCAGGCCGGATCGACCGGTGCCATTGCAGTGATGCTCGGTGAGGTGGCTGTCGATCAATTTCGAATCCTCGCTGGCGTGCGCAAGAGTCTCGGCGGGCGATTGGCCAGTCTGCATGGATGGCGGCGTCGAAATGGCATCAGCGGTGCGCTGGTACACGGTGACGCGCACGGCCCTTTTGTCCCTGACTTGATAAACGAGCTCGGCCGGTATATGGGCAACTTGCCTCTCACCGGTGGCATCATCGGTCGCAACCAGCCGGGATTGCAGGTGGCGGTCAGTGTGATCAGCGGTGGTATGTCGGGCGTGTTGTTTGGGCGCGATGTCTCGCTGGTCAGTGGACGCGCGCTGTGTTGCTCACCCATAGGGCTGCCGCACGCGATCACGCGAATGGCCGGTGGTGAGATTTTGGAGATTGATCGCCGTCCTGCGCTGGATGTGCTGCAACAAGAGGCGGGTGAGCTGCTCAGCCGGGACCACGAACGACTGACTCAGTATGTCTGTCCAGCCTTTGCAAGCACCCGAGAGTCTGTGGAATTCCAACCCTCAGAATTTCTGTCTATTGACCCGGTTCGGCGGTCCTTCACAGTCAGTGACGGTGTGGCTCAGAGCGGCACCTTGCGCTTTTACCGCCGAGACGGGGATGCCGCGTGGCGACATTTCGACGCGATGTTGCTGCAAGCCGTGGAGCGCACGCGCGGACACACCATCCGCGCCGGTTTCTTCGTCGGCAGTCATATGCCGCTGGGTGCCGCCGGCACTGAGCTCGCCGCGGTGCGCAGTGCACTGGGCCATTTTCCGCTGATAGGCTACCGATCGGATGGCGATGTTTATAATGGACGTCGATTTAACCACACCAATGTCCTGACACTGTTAGTCGACTGATGGCATGAGCCTGTTGTGAATGGCAGCGGCCCGGTCGAGGGTGTCGGGGCCATCACGCCGAGGTGCATTCTTGCAATATCGACAACTGGGGGGCAGTGGCCTCGAGGTCAGCGCGCTGACACTTGGAACCATGAACTTTGGTGAACAAGTCGATTCGACTGCGGCCTTCGACTTGCTCGATGTAGCGCTTGCCAATGGCATCAATTGCTTTGATACGGCAGAGAGCTACGCCTCGCCGATGCGCGAGGCAACCCAGGGCGCGAGCGAACGTATACTTGGACAGTGGTTACAGCGCGTCCCCCGCGAAAAAGTCCTGATTGCCTCGAAGGTGAGTGGGCCAGCGGCCAAGCTTCGTTATTTGCGCGGTGGCCCGCAATTGATTCGCCAGCAGATTCGCGATGCTGTGTTTGCAAGCCTCGAGCGTTTGGGCATCGACTGCCTTGATCTCTACCAAGTGCACTGGCCTGCGCGCAGTACCAATTACTTTGGCCGCCTTGGGTATTCTGCTCGCGATGACGGTGGCGCGACGCCGATCTTGCACACGCTCGAATCGCTGGCGGAGTTACGGGCCGATGGCCATGTTCGCCACCTTGGCGTGTCAAACGAAACGCCGTGGGGTGTCATGCACTACCTCGCCTTGGCCGAGCGGCACGGTTTGCCGCGCATAGCCAGCGTGCAAAACCCTTACAGCTTGCTCAATCGCGTGCTCGAGGTCGGTTTGAGCGAAGTATTTGACCGCGAGGAACTTGGGCTGATGGCCTATGCACCGCTTTGCGACGGTGTGTTGAGCGGCAAGCACCGGCACGGTGACTCGCCTAGCGTCAGTCGGTTGGCGCGTTGGCCGGCCTATTACAATCGTTATACTGGTGATGCGGTGGCATCAGTGGTTGAACGCTACTGCACCCTTGCCGAGGACAATGCTCTTGCTCCCGCAGACATGGCGCTCGCCTGGGTGCTCAGTCGGCCAGAGGTTAGCACCGCGGTGATTGGTGTCAGCTGTGAGGTGCAACTGCTACAAAACGTGCAAGCGGCTGAGCGCGTGTTGGCGCCGGCAGTGCGCAAGGCGATCGGGCGCATTCACGCTGAGTACCCCAATCCGTGCCCCTGATTGATTCGCATATTCACCTCGATTTTCCGGCTTTTGATCCAGATCGAGCGGCTGTGGTCGCACGCGCCAAGGCAGTTGGAGTCGGTGGTTTTGTGGTGCCGTCTGTAACCGCATCGCGTTGGCAAGCAGTGCGAGACACGGTGAGCTCGGTGGCCAACAGTGTGGCGGGTTACGGCTTGCACCCGTGTTACCTCAATGAGCATTCGGATGATGCACTTGACGCGTTGGCGACATGGATCGATGAACACGGAGGGGTTGCCATTGGTGAATGTGGCTTGGATTTTCACGTCAATGCGCCGGACACCGAGTCAACCCAGCTCAGTCTCTTTGACGGCCAGATCGAACTCGCCGTGCAACACCATTTGCCGTTGATCGTGCACGCACGCAAAGCGGTAGACCAAGTGACGCAGCGCCTGCGGCTTGGCGGGGCCACAGCCGGTATTGTGCACAGTTTTTCTGGCAGTTGGCAGCAGGCTTGTAAATTGATAGACGCCGGGTTCCACCTCGGAATTGGCGGGTCTGTCACTCACAATCGCGCGTTGAAACTGCAACGAATTGTCACAAGCCTGCCTGATGATGCCTGGGTGCTTGAGACGGATGCGCCAGATCAACCTGGTGCTTTGCACCGCGGTGAGCGTAATGAACCGGCCTATCTATTGGACGTGGCGAGGACGATTGCGGATCTTCGCGGCGTCAGTGTTGAGCGAATCTCGGCACTGTCAAACCGGAGTTGTGAGCGCCTTTTTGGCGCTATCATTTGAGTGTCTCGAAAAACTGCATGCTGAATTGAGCGTTTTTGAAAAGACAACAGCGCGAAAATAGGTTAGTTTCTTAAGGTTCTTGCGATATGTTGGTGCAAATGTCCAGAGAAATGTTGTTGGCTGACCCTGCTGTTCAAAGCAATCCTCGCCTCGCCTCAGATCTTGGTGATATCCATGTAGAGAGTCTAGCGACAAGCTTGGCTCGATATGACTACCGCGTGCCGCGGCACAGTCACGCGGATATCTTCCAGTTTTTTATCATCGAGAGTGGCCGGGTTGACTGCCATCTTGCCAATCAATTCGTTACGGTCAATGGTCCGGGTGTGTTGGTGGTGCCCACCAATACGACTCATCAAATGTCATTTTCCGATGAGACGATCGGCTATTTGATCTCTATCAGCCACGGTTTGCTGAGTGCCTTTGAGTGTATCTCCGGCAGCGGCGACTGGCTCACGGTGTTGAACCAGCCCAGCTGGAATACGCTCGATGCGCAGCACGAAGCGGTTGTCGGAGGCAAGACACTCTGGGCGCTGTACATAGATGCAATTGATCACCGCCTACAACTGACTGCAAACACACTGTCATTTGTCAGCAGTATTGTCACGGTGTGTGCCGATTCGTCAGCTAAACCTAAACTGGTCGTCTCGCAAGCGCAGCAGCGTTTGGTTGACGCATTCCTAGACGATATTGAAAACAACTATGCCAGCTCGGACACAGTTGCTAATTATTGTGATCGCATGAATGTCACGGAACGCACGCTCAGGCGTGCCACCACGGCGTGTTTGAACTTGAGTCCTATCGCGTTAATACATAAGCGAAAGTGTCTCGAAGCACAGCGCCTGTTGCGGTTCACACCTTTGAGTATTGCGGCCATTGCCCACACATTGGGCTTTTCTGACCCGTCTTACTTCAGTCGCCGGTTCAAACAATTGACGGGCAAAGTGCCACGAGAGATTCGACCCTGAGTGTACGGGCTTCTGAGTGAGTGTGGCCCTGTGACAGGGGGAAGTCGCCAGTACAGCTGAGGTTATCGGCGCAGAAGTGCAGGATATCAGCTCGGAAATCGGTTGGGCACGTGAATTTTGGCGCTTTCAGTTTCCATCCAATGTTGCGTTTCAGCGCGTATCACTTTGGCGCTTTTGCCAGCTGTATCGTAGGGTGGGCTGACCACGAAATCGACCGTTCCTGGCCATTTCAGGAACCCGCGCCGCGGCCAAAATTCACCTGCGTTGTGCACAATCATCAAGATCTGGCGCTTTGTTGCGGCAGCCAATAGCGCGCCACCAGCCTTGTATTCACGCGATTCCCCCGGCCTGAGCCGTGTGCCCTCAGGGTAAATTGTGACCCAAAGACCGAGCTCGAAGCGCACCTTGGCCTGCTCGATAATTTGGTTGATCGCTTTTTTGCCGTTTTTGCGGTCGATTGTGATGTACCGCAACGCTGCCATGCCCCAGCCAAAAAACGGAATAAAGAGCAGCTCGCGCTTGGCAATGTAGGTCGACTTTGGCAAGAAATCGATGAGCACAAAATTCTCGTAGGTGCTTTGATGCTTGCTGAAAATAATGCCTGGCTCCGTTGGTACATTTTCCGCGCCTTTGACGCGGTAGGTGAGACCGCAAATGAGCTTCAAGGCAAGTAGAGTTACGCGAATGTAGACCTTGACGAGCTGGTAGCGCCAGAGCAGCGGCAAAAGAAACGACGCCACCATCACAAAGCAGAAAAAGACGGTCCACGCGAAAAACACGACTGTAAACAGCGTGCTTCGAATTGCTGTCAGCCAGCGAGAAGGGGCAGGGGTCATAGGCACTTCTGTCAGTTGTCCGGTGTCGCCAGCAGTAGATCGACGACAGCTGCCAAATCGTCGCAGACCGTGACTTGCGGCGCGAGCCCTGGATTCTCTTCTAAAGTGCGGTCTCCCTTGCCTGTTCTTACCAAGTAGGGTGAGGCGCCGACCGCCATAGCCGCTTGCATATCGCGCAGCGCGTCGCCGACAACCGGCACGCCGATCAGCTCGGTGCCGAGGCGGCGCGCGACTCCTTGCAGCAGGCCAGGCTTGGGTTTTCGGCAATCGCACTCGTCGCCATCGCGGTGCGGGCAATACAAGATCGCGTCAACGCGGCCGCCCAGTGCATCGAGTGCGCTGTGCAGCGCTTGATGCACAGCGTGCAGCGCGCCGAGATCAAATAAACCGCGTGCGATGCCGGACTGGTTGGTCGCGACAACAACGCGGTAGCCGGCCTGGTTAAGTCGCACAATGGCTTCTAGCGAGCCGGGCAGCGCTTCCCATTGCTCCGGTGTCGCAACACCCTCCGGACGCCACACATTGATCACGCCGTCGCGGTCCAGGACAACTACTTTCATCTTGAGAGCTCTGACAAATCGGCCACCTCTGAGCATAGCGTGCTCAACTGAGCCAACAAGGCGAGTCTGTTAGCGCGAACGGTGTCGTCGTCGGTATTGACCATGACATGATCAAAAAAGCTATCAACGGGTTCACGCAACGCGGCGAGCGATTGCAGCGCAGAGTTGTAGTCACTGGAGGCGAGGTGCGCATCAACTTGACCACGAGTGCTTTCGATGGCGTCGCCAAGCGCTTGCTCTGCGGCTTCGGTGAAGAGCGATGGGTCGACATCGCTTGGTTGTGAATTAGATTTTTTGAGGATATTGCGGCAGCGTTTGTTTGCCGCCGCCAACGCATCGGATTCGGGCAGAGTCAGGAAACTTGCAACCGCATGCACGCGCCGGTCGAAATCAATTGGCTTGGTGATGTTGCACGCCATCACGGCGTCGACGATGACGCTGTCGATGCCCTGATCTGTGTAGTAGCTGCGCAGTCTCTCGAGTGTGTAGGGGAGGGCGTCCATTGCCCGCGTGCTGTCATCGAGTTGTGCGCGCAGCCCATCTGCGGCGGCGGCGAACAATTCAGCGAGGTCGAGTTCGATTCTGCGTTCAATTAGCGTGCGCAACAAACCAAGCGCCGCGCGGCGCAGGCCAAAGGGGTCCTTCGCGCCGGTTGGCTTCTGACCGATGGCAAATATGCCGGCCAAGGTGTCGGCTTTGTCGGCGATTGCGAGAACCTGAGCAATGATCCCGTCTGCCGTCTCATCTCCGGCTTGTTTGGGGTGGTACTGCTGTTCGAGGGCGTCGGCCACGGCTGCGGACTCGCCCTCATTGTGGATCAAGTAGCGACCGGCGATGCCTTGCATGGCCGGGAACTCGTACACCGTCTGTGTCATGAGGTCGCACTTGCTCAAGCGCGCTGCACGCTCGGTGAGCACCTGATCGGCTTCGATCTCACCGCTGACAAAGCGGCTCAGGCGGACCAAACGCTCAGTCTTGTCGTGCAAGGTGCCGAGCTGTTTTTGGAATACAACCGATTTGAGCGAGCTGACGTGAGACCCGAGAGGAGTTTGGCTGTCTTGATCCCAAAAGAATTTGGCGTCGGCCAACCGAGGGCGGATAACGCGTTCGTTGCCCTGGCGCACTGTCTCGGGATTGCGGCTTGCAATATTGGAAATGGTGATGAAAGCTGGCATCAATTCGCCACGGCTGTCGAGCAGCGCAAAATAGCGCTGATCGTCTTGCATGGTTTGGATCAAGACCTCTTTGGGGACGCTTAGAAAGGCGTCGTCAAACCGGCCGGCGATAGCGACGGGCTTCTCCACTAACGCTGCGCACTCTTCAACTAGGGCGTCTGGCAGCACGGGCGTGCCACCGAGTTCATCGGCAAGCGCCTGCACCTGCGTGCGGATGTCATCGCAACGGCAGTCGAATTCTGGCTCGACGTGGCCCTGCTCGCGCAAGGTGTCGGCGTAGGCGTCCGCCTGTGAGATTGCCAACGCCGCCGGGGCGTGGAATCGGTGGCCGCGGCTGTGTTCATCACTGCTCAGGCCGAGTGCGTCGACTCGCAACGGCGTGTCGCCGTACACCACGCACAGCCATTGAACAGGCCGCAAAAAGGCGGCGTCGCCGTCGGCCCAACGCATGCGCTTAGGCATGGGGAGGTTGTCGATGAGGCCAGGGAGGGCGTCTTTGAGCCAATCCTCAAGTGATTGGCCGTGTTGGGTGAATGTGTGCGCAAGCCGTTCGCCGCCCTTGTCGGTGACGCGATCCAGGGCCTCTATGTCGACGCCACAAGAACGCGCGAAACCGAGTGCAGCGGGCGTTGGTGCGCCGTCTTCACCGAAAGCTGCTGACACCGCGGGCCCTGTGCGCGTCTGGGTTTGATCGGCTTGCTGTGCGGCGACAGCTGGCACTGACACTGCGATGCGCCGCGGGGTGGCGTAGGCGGTGGGCGCGGTGTCCACGGCCAACAGCTTTGCCGATTGCAGCGCGGCGGATAGGGTAGAGGCGAGCGCCGTGGACATGGGTTTGACAGAGCCAGCCGGCAACTCTTCGCAGCCGAGTTCCACGATCAACGTCTTGCTCATGACGACGCCTCCGTGCGGTGGCGACGCAACAGCGGGTGACCCAGTCGTTCGCGGCTGGCGGCGTAGGCTTCAGCGACACCGCGTGCGAGCGTGCGCACACGCAGGATGTAGCGCTGGCGTTCGGTGACGGAAATGGCGTGGCGGGCGTCGAGCAGGTTGAACGCGTGCGAGGCGCTCAGTACGTGCTCGTAGGCTGGCAGTGGCAACGGCGTGTCGAGCTCGAGCAGGGTTTGGCAGGCTTTTTCGCAGGCGTCGAAGTGGTGGAACAGCTCGTCCACGTCGGCGTGTTCGAAGTTGTAGGCCGACTGTTCGACTTCGTTTTGGTGGAACACGTCGCCGTAGGTGATTGGCCCGTTTGGCGTGTGTGCCCAGACCAAGTCGTACACGCTCTCGACGTTTTGAATGTACATCGCGAGGCGCTCGATGCCGTAGGCGAGCTCACCGAGGACAGGCTTGCATTCAAGGCCACCACACTGTTGAAAGTAGGTGTACTGGGTGACTTCCATGCCGTTTAGCCAGACTTCCCAGCCCAGCCCCCAAGCGCCGAGTGTGGGCGACTCCCAATTGTCTTCAACGAAGCGCACGTCGTGTTCGAGCGGGTCAAAATCCAGAGCCGCCAGCGAGCCAAGGAAGAGCGCTTGCATGTCCGGCGGCGATGGCTTCATCACCACTTGGAACTGGTAGTAGTGCTGCAAGCGGTTGGGGTTCTCGCCGTAGCGGCCGTCAGTAGGGCGGCGTGACGCCTGGGTGTGGCAAGCGTGCCAGGGCTCTGGCCCAATCGCGCGCAGGAAGGTTGAGGTGTGGAAGGTGCCGGCGCCCACTTCCATGTCGTATGGCTGCTGCACGATGCAGCCCTGCTTGGACCAATAGTCTTGCAGCGTGGCAATCATGCCTTGGAAGGTGCGAATGTCTTGGCGCGCGGGCGCGTCAGCGGTCACGGGGAGCTCCGGGGATGGTTTGGCAGGCGGCCATTATATCCGTCATTGGCACCGTGACGGGCATGCTGTGGTCTGCGGATTGAACCAGCCGGTTGTGATCAGACCAGTGCCTTGAGTTCTCGGATCAAAGCCGCAGCGCCCTGCACCCGGTCTGCGGGTTGTTTCTCGAGGCAGCGCAGCACGGGGCCATCGAGGTGGCGCGGCACTTTGGGGTCTACTTTCGACGGTGCCTCGGGCGTGTCATTGAGCGTGCTTTGGATGATCGCGTCGATTGCTTCTGCTTGTACCGGCGTGCGCCCTGTTATGGCCTCGTACATCACCACACCAAGACTGAATACGTCGCTCTGACCGTCGATATTCGGGTCTCGTTGAATCTGCTCTGGCGACATGTAGTAAGGCGAACCCTGAAGCTTTTGGAAACCGGTCATGGAGAGCTCGGTGCCAGCGGCCGGTGGGTCGTCTTGGTTCAGTGGTGAAGGCTGCCCATCCCGGTCCCACACTTTGGCCAGGCCCCAATCCAGTAACAGGACCTCGCCGTAGGGCCCAATCAGGATATTTTCCGGCTTGATGTCTCGGTGGATCACGCCGGTGGTGTGGGCGTATTCGAGCGCGTAGGCCACCTGTACGATGATGTTCACCAGTTGCGTGAGATCGTAGCGCTCGCGGTAGTTGATGATTTCGCGCAGGGTGTAGCCGTGAACGAGTTTCATCGTGAAGTAGTAATGGCCTTGAGCGTTGCGACCGAGCTCGTAGGTTGGCACCGTGTTGGGGTGTTGCAGCATCGCCGACACGCGCGCCTCGCGCAGCAATCGGCGCTGCTCGATGTCGTCGTCGGCAAATTCGGGGAGCAGGGATTTGTAGCAAATCACGCGATTGAGGTGCATGTCCTTGCACGACTGGATCAGTGATTTGCCGCCCTTGGCAATGGTCTTGAAATAGCTGTATCGAAAGCGGGGGTCCAGACTTTGCGACAGCGCTTTGTCCGTCTGCTCGACAAACAGCTGCGGGCCATCGGGCAGTTTGAGCTTGGGATAGACGTCCATGGCGCTTGCCCGGTTTCGCGTGGCCTATAGCGTAGCGCAGGGCGGGTGACGCGGTGTAAATAGTGGCGCAGAGTGCGCTGCGCTCTCCCGCAAAAAAAAACCCCGCTCGAGGCGGGGTTTTTCCAAAGTGCCCGTTGTGTGGGCGTCAACTCACCAAATTAGCCGAGTGCTTCTGTGGTGGTCTTGATGACGGCAGCAGCCACTTTGTATGGATCGGCGTTAGACGCGGGGCGACGGTCTTCCAGGCGACCTTTCCAGCCGTCCTCGATGGTGCCAACCGGGATGCGAATAGACGCACCGCGGTCAGAGACGCCGTAGCTGAACTGATCGATTGACTGGGTTTCGTGCTTGCCGGTCAGACGCTGATCGTTGTCTGCGCCGTAGACGCTGATGTGACGCTCGATCTGCTGGCCGAAGCCTTCACAGATTTTGGTGAACACGTCTTCGCTGCCGGAGTCACGCATGGCGCCGTTGGAGAAGTTTGCGTGCATGCCAGAGCCGTTCCAGTCGGTGTCGCCCAGTGGTTTCGGGTGCCAGTCAACTGCGACGTCATATTTCTCGGCGGTGCGCTCGATGAGGTAGCGCGCGAGCCAGATTTCGTCGCCAGCGCGCTTGGCGCCTTTGGCGAAGATCTGGAATTCCCATTGGCCTGCGGCAACTTCCGCGTTGATGCCTTCTACGTTCAGGCCGGCCTCGAGGCACATGTCAAGGTGCTCTTCGACGATCTCGCGGCCGTAGGCGTTGTTCGCGCCGACTGAGCAGTAGTAGGGGCCCTGTGGGCCAGGGTAGCCGTTGGCTGGGAAGCCAAGTGGCAATTTGGTTTCAGTGTTGATCAGGAAGTATTCCTGCTCAAAGCCAAACCAGAAGTCGTCGTTGTCTTCTTCGATGGTTGCGCGGCCGTTAGACGCGTGTGGTGTGCCGTCGGCGTTGAGCACTTCGGTCATGACCAAGAAGCTGTTTTTGCGGTCTGGATCGGGAATGATCGCGACTGGCTTGAGCAGGCAGTCTGAGTCGTTGCCTTCAGCTTGTTCAGTAGAACTGCCGTCGAAGGACCACACTGGGCAGTCTTCGAGCTTGCCGCTGAAGTTGTTGCGAACCATCGTTTTGCTACGAAGGCTTTGAGTTGGCTGGTAGCCGTCGAGCCAGATGTACTCGAGCTTGCTTTTCATGATCGTGTTTCTCCGGGAATCACTGGGTTACGAGTTGCATTATCTTCTAAAAAACTGGCATTTCGCCGTCTGCGATCTGAGTGTCAAAATTGCAATAATTATCACACCGCCAATCTACCAAACAGCACGCACCAAGTTAGCCGCAATGACCGCATGCGGTGTGCCTGGCTTGCGTAATTCGAGTGTGGCGTTGCCACAATTGACGTTGTCCGTCGCAGCAGACAGAGGCTCCAAAAACGCCTGATTTCCAGCGGTTGAGGGCTTTGTCTTGCAACAGCAGCGAGGCAAGTCTGCCAGATTTGCTGGGAAATCAGCAACCCTGAGTTCGCAAAACCGGAATGTCTGCACACTGTGCTTCGATTTGGCTTAATGCCGATCGCGCGGTGATTCCGGTGGTGTTGGCAGTGTTGTAACAGTCCGCTATGGCCATTTCGATGGCGGGGTTCGCGCGCTTGCGGACGCGATTGGTGAGTCATTCGATTGTGGGTCCTTGAAGCCCAAAAACGCACCACAATTGTGCAATTTGGAGTGGCTTTCGCACCGATTTGGACCGGTTCGGCGCACAGTGGCTGCTGCCTGGCGCTAATCTCTTGAAAAATAAAGGCTAAGCGCTGGGAGCGTTTGGCATCAAGCTTGCGCCGGGTAGGGCATTGATGCTGGATTTGCGTGCAAAACAGCCGGCTCGTGGTGTGTGCATCCCCCTGTGGAGGCGACGCCACCGCATCAAATCCAGTCAACCCAATACACTTTAAGAGCGTAAACCCATGGTAGAAAGCGGCACAGACCTCATTGAGTTGCTCCGAGACAACGACGTGCGGTTCGTCGATTTGCGTTTTACTGACACCAAGGGCAAAGAGCAGCATGTCACCCTACCAGCGAGCGCCGTGACCGAAGATTTTTTCGTCGACGGCCAGATGTTCGACGGGTCGTCCATTGCGGGTTGGAAGGGTATCGAAGCGTCTGACATGGTCATGCTGCCTGAACCGGCATCGGCTGTGATGGACCCCTTTACCGAAGAGCCAACGCTCAACCTGCGCTGCGACATCATTGAGCCGTCGACTGTGAGTGGCTACGACCGCTGCCCGCGTTCTATCGCCAAGCGAGCCGAGGCGTACTTGCAGTCAACGGGGATCGCTGACAAAGCGTATTTTGGACCCGAGCCAGAATTCTTTGTGTTCGACGATGTGCGGTGGCACACCGGTTTGGGCGAGACCTTCGCCAAGCTTGATTCCAATGAATTGGCAAGCAACTCCGGTACAGCATTCGACGAGGGTAACCATGGCCATCGGCCGGGTGTGAAGGGTGGCTACTTCCCTGTGCCGCCGGTGGATTCACTCTACGACCTGCGTTCGGCGATGTGTGTTGTCCTCGAGCAGATGGGGGTCGACGTCGAGTTGCACCACCACGAAGTGGCAACCGGTGGTCAGTGTGAAATTGGCACGCGCTACAACACGTTGGTGCGACGGGCAGATCAGAACCAGATTTTGAAATACGTCGTGCACAATGTTGCCTACCAGTTTGGTAAAACCGCGACCTTTATGCCCAAGCCCTTGGTCGGTGACAACGGCAGTGGCATGCACGTTCATCAGTCGCTCTCAAAAGACGGCGTGAACCTGTTTGCTGGAGATGAGTACGGCGGCCTGTCGAAGACAGCGCTGTATTACATCGGCGGTGTGATCCAGCACGCCAAGGCCATCAACGCCTTCGCCAATGCCTCGGTCAACAGCTACAAGCGCCTCGTGCCCGGATTTGAAGCGCCGGTGATGCTGGCCTATTCGGCGCGCAACCGTTCTGCGGCAATTCGGGTCCCGCATGTCTCAAATCCGTTTGCGCGTCGAATTGAAGTGCGGTTTCCAGATCCGACGGCCAATCCCTATTTGTGTTTCACCGCATTGATGATGGCTGGGCTCGACGGCATCGCGCGGCAGATCGAGCCGGGTGACGCGATGGATCAAGATCTCTACAGCTTGACGGCAGAGGACACGCACGGCGTGCCGCAAGTCGCGCGTTGTCTGGAGAGCGCTTTGGATGCGCTCGATCAGGATCGCAGCTTTCTAACTGCCGGTGGCGTCATGAGTGATGACATGATTGATGCCTATATCGACCTCAAAATGTCAGAGGTCACTGAAATGAATTTACAAGTCCACCCCAAGGAATACGAGCTGTACTACAGCGTCTAAGGGTGGCTAATCAGTTTATTGTGCAGCTGGGCGGATGAGTTAAGGCCCAACACACCGAGGATTGCGGCAATGAAAATTGCAATGAGAACGGGCTTGGTCATCGTATCGCTTGTGTTTGGCGGTGTTGCGATGGCGACGGTCTACAGCTACCGGGACGCAGAAGGAGGGGTCGTGTTCACCGATGAGCCCGTTGCGGGCGTTGAATCGACAGTGGTCGATCCGGGGCAGCCAATGTCGGTCCCAGCGTTGCCGCTGCGGGCTGTGGCGCGTTCAGTACCTGCCAATGTCGTCATCACTGGGCAATCGCAGGAAGCGGATGCATCCGTGGTCGAAATCGCACAGCCCCTCGACGGTGAGGCACTGTGGACAGGTGGCGGCGACGTTTCGGTGGTGGTCGATATCGAGCCAAAACTGCTGGCCGGTCAAGATGTTGTCGTGTTGCTCGACGGCGTCGAGCGCGCGCGTGGCACCGCCACTGAGCATTTGATCTCCGGCGTATTCCGCGGGACCCATGCACTTGAAGTTGAAGTGCGCGGTGATCGCGATCAAACCATTGCACGCAGTGAGCCTGTCTCCTTTCATGTGCACCGGCCGAGTGTGATCAATGTTGGTGGCGGCATGATGCACCCTGCATTGTTGCAAACTCGGCGAGCCGGCGATGCAGTCGCGGGCGTTGCCGGCCAATAACGGTCGACCGCACCGCCAGCTGCACTCACGCGGTGCAATGCATCAAAAAGGTGCGTAGACTGCACCAATTCGGTGCGTTTTTGCCTCATGCACCGACCTCGGGGTGAGGAAATGTTGGCTTGAAATCTACTAAGCCATTGAAATAAAAGCATAAAAAATACAATTCCGAATTCGGTCCGGTTTTCGCTCCCATTGGCTTAATAGCATGAGAAGGTGTGAGGATTGATGGTCGACTCGCGGGATTGGGATGCTGCGGCGGTACTCGACGCATTGGGGACGGCGGTGGTTCAGCTCGGCCCCGATCTCACCATCATCGCGATGAATTCCTCGGCAGAAGAATTGGTGTCGCTGAGCACGCGCAAAGCGCAGGGCCGCTCGCTGGTGGAGCTGCTCGACATCCCGTCTGAAGTGTACGCACGCCTGCGCGCCTCGACGTCGAGCGGTCAGCCCCTGACGGAGCGAGAAGTCGAGGTCAGTCCGCGCCACGGAGATACTTTCATTGCAGATGTGCGGGCCGCGCCGGCTGGCGCCGACGGCATGCTGTTGGAGATCAGTTCACTGGACAGGCACCTGCGTATCGCGCGTGAAGACGCGCTGCTCGCGCAGTCAGAGTCGAGCCGCTTGTTGTTGCGCGGATTGGCGCACGAGGTCAAAAACCCACTCGGCGGATTGCGCGGCGCGGCGCAGCTGCTCGAACGCGAGCTCGACAGCAGCGACATGCGTGAGTACACCCGCATCATCATCGACGAGGCTGATCGGCTGAAACGGTTGATAGATCGTCTGTCTGGACCGACCGATCAACCCACCTTGACCTCGCTCAATTTGCACGAGATCACCGAATATGTCGTCCCCTTGCTTGGCGCCGATGCGCCGGCGGGCGTGGACATCGTGCGCGACTACGATCCATCGCTGCCCAATACAATTGGCGACCGTGAATGGTTGGTACAAGCGGTGCTCAATATCGGCCTCAATGCCATTCAGGCAATTGGGATGTCAGGCACGCTCACGTTTCGCACGCGTGTCGCACAAAATTACACCATCGGTTCGACGGTCCACAGGTTAGTCGGTGTGGTGCAAGTGTGCGATGACGGTGGCGGTGTGCCTGCGGAAATTGCCGACAAGCTGTTTTTGCCACTGATCACTGGGCACGCCGATGGCACGGGGCTGGGCTTACCCATCGCGCAATCGCTGATTGGCCGTCACGGTGGATTGATTGAGTGCCGATCAATACCAGGCGATACCGTTTTTTCGATTTACCTGCCCTTGGACACGCACGCATGAGCGCTGACAGCATTTGGGTCGTTGATGATGACAGATCAATCCGTTGGGTGCTTTCGCGCGCTTTTGAAAAAGCCGGTATCGAGGTGCGCGAGTTTGAGCGCGGCGAGGACGTGATCGACCAGCTTGACGTCACAAGTCATTTACCTGACGCGGTGATCACCGATGTGCGTATGCCCGGTATGGATGGCATCAGTTTTATGCGCACTTTGCAGGGTATGCACAGCGATTTACCTGTCATCATCATGACCGCGCACTCGGATCTCGACAGTGCGGTCAATGCGTACGGCGGCGGTGCCTTTGATTACCTGCCTAAGCCCTTTGACATCGACGCGGCCGTAGAGCTCGCGCAACGTGCTGCCGCGCACGGGCGTGAGAGTCGCAAGACCTTCGCGCCCGTCGAGCAACTGGCTGAGAGTCCGATGGGTATCATCGGTGCGGCGTCGGCGATGCAAGACGTCTTTCGGGCCATAGGGCGGTTGTCGCACTCAAATATAACCGTGCTGATAAACGGTGAATCCGGCACGGGCAAGGAACTCATCGCCCGTGCGTTGCACCGTCACAGCCCGCGGGCAAGCAACCCCTTCATCGCGCTCAACATGGCTGCCATCCCGCGCGAGCTTATGGAGTCAGAGCTCTTTGGCCACGAGCGCGGCGCATTTACCGGCGCACAATCCCAGCGCGTTGGTCGTTTTGAACAAGCCAACGGCGGCACACTCTTTCTCGATGAAATTGGCGACATGCCATCAGATCTTCAGACTCGGCTGTTGCGGGTACTGTCGGACGGTGAGTTCTTCCGGGTTGGCGGCTCCAGACCGTTTCAATCGGATGTGAGAATTGTGGCGGCAACCCACCAAGACCTCGAAGAGCGGGTGGCCAGTGGGGATTTTCGAGAAGACTTATTCCACCGGCTCAATGTTATACGGTTGCGGGTGCCGCCCTTGCGTGAGCGGCGCGAAGACATTCCGTTGTTGTTGAACCACTTCCTTGCAGAATCGGCCAGTGAACTCGGGGTGTCGCAAAAAGTGCTGACCACGGATGTAACTGAGTACCTCTCAAACTTGCCTTGGCCAGGCAACGTGCGTCAGTTGGAGAACACTGCGCACTGGCTGACGGTTATGGCCAGTGGACGCGAAGTGCACGTGGCAGATTTGCCAGATGCACTGTTAGAGACCACCAATGCCGATACTGTCGTCTCGGGTGACTGGACAGCGATGCTCAAACACTGGGCTGAGACCGCACTTGAAAACGGCGAGTCCGGATTGATGCCAGAGGCGACGCGTGCGCTGGAGCGCTGCCTGATCGGTGTTGCGCTCAAGTCCACGGGCGGCCGTCGTCAGGACGCGGCCCGCTTGCTCGGGTGGGGCCGTAATACCCTGACGCGCAAGATCAGCGAACTCGATCTCTAACGTTACCCGCCCGCGGTGCGCGAGCGCCATTGTGCTCGGTGCTGCGGGCGCAGCACTCGCCGCCGCCGTCAAAAACCAATCCAAGCGCCGCTGCAGCTGGCGGCGTCGGCCTCAATAGACCATGCGCCGTCGCTCGCGCAGTCTGCGGTGGCGGGGTAGGCGACGAACGCGCCGGTGTCCGGGTTGCCGTCGTCTATTTGCAGATCCAATTGCATCAACGCCGACGGCGGCACGTTTGCGCCGGTGATCAGGTGGAGCACGCCCTCGCCATCGGCATCACTGCTGATTTTCATAAAGCCGCCGAAGGGATTGGTTGGGCAGGTTGAGGTGGTGCATTCGGTGTCGGCGAGGCCGCCGGCGTTGTCAGCCGCGCCGTCAAAGGTCCCTGAAATGAATCCACCAGCTGCGAGGTGTTGCCAGACCAAGGCCACTTCGGCCGCGCTGTTCACACGGCCGTTGCCGTCGCCATTTTGCAGTGTGGTGTCGAGCTGTGTGCTGGCAGTGGCGAGGTCGCCTGGCAGCGCGCGGTAGCGGTCTATGAAGGCAAACCACGCGGCGTTGACGTTGTGGATTTGGTTTGCGAGTGCGCGCACTCGCGCGTTTTCGATTAACGCTTGACCCTTGAGAATGCCGCCGAGCATCAGTCCGATGACCAGCAACACCAGAGCAACCTCGATCAACGTGAATCCCTTTTGTTGTGACATGTCCTGGCTCCTTTATGTGAGCCGGCAGGGTCACTCGCAGGCCGGTGTGTGCTCAATAGCCGTTTCGCAACGGTGCCGTCGAAAGTGGCTCGCCGTTCGCGAAGTGATAAAAAGTTGGAACGCCCGCGGTCGACTACAATCCCGCATCTGTGATGCAACCGGTTACTGTCTTGCGCTGTCACCCATTTGCCTTGGCCGTGTTGGCTATTTTCGTGTCGGGCCCTGTCGCTGCAGCGTGCAGCAGTGAGCGCGTTGTGGGTGTATTGCGCGACGCGGTGGTCAAAGTGCACACCGATGACGGCGCGCAGGTCTCCGGTGTGGTGGTCGCACACGACCACGTGGTGACGGTGTGGCACGGCCTCGCAGGTGCGACGGAAATTGACGTGGTGCTCGGTCAGCACCGTCACGCGGCAACCCTGCTGCACGCCGACTCGGACTCTGACCTCGCGCTGCTCGCAGTGCCCACAGGTGCGGTGAAACCGGCGACGTTGCTCCACCGGCAGCTCGAACACGAAGAGTTGGTGTGGGTCTACGGCTGGCCGGCTGGGCGCTGGCAGACTGTCGGGGAAGGGATGTATCTCGGTCGCTGGCAAGGGGCGCTGCGCGTGTCCTCGTTGGTCGAGGCGGGCCAGAGTGGCGGTGCGTTGATTGCGTGCGAGGACGATCGTGAAATGATCGCGGGATTGGTCACGGGGTTTGGTGCAGCTGAACTCGGTGGCAGCTTGCAGCGGCTCCCCTATATGTCGCTCGCGGTGCCGGCGGCTGAGCTGCTGCAATTTTTTGAGCGTTCAGGTGTGTTCGCTTTTCAGCGCGAGTCCGAGGGTAACTGATCGTTATCTAGAGACACCCGACGTCGCCTGGCGGGTCCATGTATTTGCGTTGGCGCGCGTGAATGCGACCCCAGTCACCGTGCTGCTGGGGTGGCCTTGGTACACTCGGCGTTCCCGCTTGACCGAGAGATGCCATGAATATCTTCTCCAAATCCCGCATGGTGCGCGAAGACGCGGCGCTGCCAGGGCGCGATGAGCCGATTCAGATTGGGCACCCGCACACGGTGCTTGGACAGGCGCTCGCTGGGCCCTATCCAGCGCACTGCCAAGTTGTGGATCTCGGCATGGGATGCTTTTGGGGTGCGGAGCGCCTGATGTGGCAATTGCCGGGTGTCCACGTCACCGCCGTCGGTTACGCGGGCGGTTTCACGCCCAACCCCGGCTACCGTGAAGTGTGCTCCGGATCGACCGGCCACACTGAGGTGGTGCGCGTGGTGTTCGACCCACAGGTGCTGTCCTTTGATGCCGTGCTCGCCCAGTTCTGGGAGGCGCACGACCCAACTCAAGGCATGCGCCAAGGTAACGATGTTGGTACCCAATACCGCTCGGCGATCTACTGCGCTGACGAGGAATCGCTCAGTTGTGCCCGCGCCAGTCGGGATGCCTACCAGCAGGCGCTTTCCAAAAACGGCGTGAACGCAGAAATAACAACGGAGGTCGAGCTGGCCGGTCCGTTTTACTTTGCCGAAGATGACCACCAGCAATACCTTGATAAACATCCGGGTGGCTACTGCGGACTGCGTGGCACTGGAGTGTCCTGCCCAATTTCGGTGGAGGTTTCGACGTGAAGAGCCCCTGGCGAGTGCCCTCGCGCGGCCAATGGTCCCTGGCATCGGTTCCAACCCGGGTTGCCGATGAAACGCTGGACCGCAAAGCGCTCAAGAAAAAGCTCAAAGCTGAAGTCAAAACGATTTGTGACTTGCAGGAAAAGCTCTACGCGCACGATCACTTTTCACTTCTGTGTGTGTTTCAAGCGATGGACGCGGCCGGCAAGGACAGCACCATTCGCTCGGTGTTCACTGGCGTCAACCCCGCCGGTTTTCAGGTTTCGAGTTTCAAAAAGCCAAGCGCTAATGAGATAGACCACGATTTCCTGTGGCGCAGCGCGCGGGCACTACCTGAGCGCGGTCGCATTGGCGTGTTCAACCGCAGCTACTACGAAGAGTGCTTGGTGGTGCGTGTGCACCCGCAAATATTGCAAGCCCAGCGATTGCCGCCTGGCAGCGTTGACAAAAATATATGGGAGCGACGATTACAATCAATCGCCGATCACGAGCGCCACTTGGTTGAAAACGGCACGCAAGTGATCAAGTTCTTTTTGAATGTGTCTAAAGAAGAGCAGGCGGCGCGTTTTTTATCTCGGCTTGAAGAGCCAGAGAAAAACTGGAAATTCAGCGAAAACGATCTCAAAGAGCGCCAGCACTGGGACGCCTACATGAGCGCTTACGAGGACACCTTGAGCAAAACCTCAAAGCGACACGCGCCGTGGTACGCCATTCCGGCAGATGACAAACCGCGCATGCGTTATGAAGTGGCAAAAATTATCCGTAAACACTTACAAGCGCTGCCCTTGGCGTGGCCAGAAGTCAGTGGCGCGGATCGGCGTGAGTTTCAGGCGCACGCCGAGCAGCTACGCGCCGGTCGAATCTGAGCTTGGGGTGTTGCCAGCACGAATAGCGCTGAGGACCGGCGGTACGTCAGGGCGAAGGCCGCGCCAGATTGAGAAGCTCTCGGCGGCCTGCTCAAGCAACATGCCAAGGCCGTCACACGCAGTCTTTGCGCCGCTTTGTTTGCACCAGCGAACGAAAGCGGTATCGGTTGCGGCGTAAAACATGTCGTAACACATCGCGCCGTCTACACAGTCTGTGGGGATCGTTGGTACAGCACCGTCTATTCCGCTCGATGTGGCGTTGATGATGACGTCGAAGGGCCGGGCTGAGAGTGCGTCCAGACCGCAGCCTTCGACAGCGCCGAGATCGTTAAATTGAAGGGCGAGCTCCACTGCCTTGGTGGCTGTGCGGTTGGCAATCACTACCTGACTCGGTCCCGCTTCGAGCAGCGGCTGCAACACGCCGCGCACAGCGCCGCCTGCGCCAATAATGAGCAAGGTCTTTCCAGCGAGTGTGACACCAATATTGTCCCGCAGATCGCGCACCAAACCCACGCCGTCCGTGTTGTGGCCTTCGATAACGCCGTCGTCCAGGCGGATCAGGGTGTTGATGGCGCCGGCGCGTTCGGCTGAGGCGTGAATGCGGTCTGCAAAAGCTGCCGCATCGAGTTTAAAGGGGGCTGTGATATTGCAGCCGCGACCCCCGTTGTCGAAGAATGCTCTGGCCGCGTCACTGAAGCCATCCAGCGGCGGGCACAGCGCGGTGTAGCTGAGATCCTGCGCTGTCTGCTCGGCATACGCTGTGTGGATTTGTGGCGATTTGCTGTGGGCAATGGGGTTGCCAAATACGGCGTAGCGGTCAGTCACGTCAGGGTCACGGCGGCTCTGTAGAGGTGCGTAGTGTACCGGCTGTTCTCTACAATGCATGGGGTTACACTGTGTGCGATCAGCGCCACCCACATTAATAGCCGCCTGGAGAGACCCCCGTGACGTCAACGAGCACTGGACAATACCCTCGAACGCGCATGCGACGCATGCGGCGCGACGCCTTCTCGCGCGCGTTGATGCGGGAGTCTCGACTCAGTGCCGATGATCTGATCATGCCGGTTTTTGTGCAAGAAGGTGTGGGCCAGCGCTGTGTAATCGACACCCTGCCGGGCGTTGAAAGGTTGAGTATCGATCTGTTGTTACAACAGCTCGACGAGCTCGTGCCACTTGGTTTGCAGGCGATAGCGCCCTTTCCAGTGGTTGGGCCCGAGGGCAAGAGCGATGAGGCAGCAGACGCTTGGGCGCCAGACGGCTTGGTCCAGCGCACCGTGGCGGCAGTCAAGGCAGCGCACCCGGCGCTCGGGGTGATGACCGACGTCGCCCTCGACCCCTATACCTCGCACGGGCAGGATGGCTTGCTCGGCGATGACGGTGACATCCTCAACGACGAGACGGTCGAGGCGCTGGTCAAGCAGGCCCTGTCGCACGCGGCGGCCGGTGCTGATGTGGTGGCACCGTCCGACATGATGGACGGGCGGGTTGCCGCCATCCGCGACGCGCTCGAGGCCGCTGACCACCGCAACGTGCGTATTCTGAGCTACGCCGCGAAATACGCGAGCCACTTTTATGGCCCTTTTCGCGACGCGGTGGGATCGAGCGCCAACCTCGGTGGCAGCAACAAGAACACCTATCAGATGGACCCGGGTAACAGCGACGAGGCGATGCGGGAAGTGGCTCTCGACCTCGAAGAAGGTGCGGACATGGTGATGGTCAAACCCGGCATGCCGTATTTGGACATCGTTCGGCGTGTGAAGGAGCGCTTTGGGGTTCCAACTTTCGCCTATCAAGTCAGTGGCGAATACGCGATGCTGAAATTCGCCGCGGCAGCCGGCGCGCTCGACGAGCGCGCGGTGGTGCTCGAAGCCATGATGGGATTTAAACGGGCGGGTTGTGATGCCGTCTTAACCTACTTTACCCCCAGCGTATTGCGCTGGCTTGCAGAGGAACGCACGTGAAAACCACGTTGTACCAAACAAATTTATGCGGTTTTTGCGGCCGAGTGCGGCGTGCCATTGCCGAGCTTGGGTTGAGCGAGGCGGTTGCAGAGCGCTATCTCGAATCCGATCCTGAAGGGGTGCGAGCACTGTCTGAGGGCGGCGGGCAATTACAGGTGCCGTGTCTGCTTATCGAACGCGATGGCAGTGCTGCGCAATGGCTTTACGAGTCAGCGGATATTGTTGAGTTTTTGCAGGCAAACGCGGCGCAGCTCAAAGCCTGAGCAGGGTGCCAAGGCGGCTTAATGAGGCAGAACACGCCCCTGGTGGAACTGGCCAAAAAACCTTGAACCATAAGGTTCAGGTGGGATGCGAAGGGACCGATTTAGGCTTTCCGCCGTGGCGGACGTGCTCACTGTCGGACGCACACTGCTTCCCAGGGTAGAGAATTAAGGCTCAAGGGTATACCCAGCCAGTTTTGGTACACCAGGGGGTGTCCTGACTTGGATAGTAGCAGTTTGCTGGCCAACAACGCAGGCGCTGGCTACCTCGAACTCGCGGTAATGTTAGCCCGTTGACCTGGTCTTAGGTCGCGGCGATAGCGTCGCTGTCCGCAGGCCCGTCCAGCTCGGGGCTGGGCGCTGCGGTGTCGGCTGTCAGCGCTTGCTCGACGGTTGACTCGATGCCATTGAGCACGCCGAGCAAGGCTTCCAAGTCGGGCGTGCCACTGCGTGCTTTGAGCAGTTGGCTGGTCATGTTCATTGCCGCCACGAGGGCGAGCTTCTCAGGCGTGCTCGAAGACGAGCGTTTGCGCAAATCGCGCAAGTGGTTGTCGAGATGTTTGGCCGCGGCGTGCAGGTTTTCCACTTCGTCCGGT
The DNA here is from genome assembly GCA_937925815.1 of uncultured Granulosicoccaceae bacterium. Lineage (GTDB taxonomy): Bacteria > Pseudomonadota > Gammaproteobacteria > CALCKW01 > CALCKW01 > CALCKW01. The sequence goes on from CALAMQ010000144.1 coordinate 23,186, forward strand.
GGACAGGCCAGTTGGATGTCACGCTCGAGCAGTTTGACTTTGACGGCGGTGTTTTCGGTCATGAGTTCGACTCCAGCGAGCGCAAGCGAGAGATCATCGCGTCAACGCGGACCTTGGCGAGCTCGTTTTTTTCTTTGAGCTTGGCACGCTCGTCGAGCAGGTTTTCGCGCTGGCTCAGCAAGGAGAGGTTTTCACGCCGCAACTTGTCGAGCTCTGTGGCCATGTCGTCGACCCGGCCGGCGAGGCGGCTCAAGCGCGTCTGAAGGGGGTTCTCATGTGTGTCCATTGGCCTGCGTCTGGCGTACCGGTCGTCGGGATCGATTTGGCCACATCCTAACAGAAGAGAGATTCCGGTAAACCGCCCGCGCTGGCGGTAGAATGCACGCATGGATACTGAACTCGATTACGAAGAGCTGCGCCAAGCGGCGGACGAACTCGAATGCAACGTCAGCCTCAACGAGAGCCACGGTGTGCTGGTCGGCCTCGCCTGCGGGGACGCGCCACCCGGATTTGATCAGTGGTACGACGAGATGTTCGTGATGCCCGAAGCCGACGACGCGCTGGGCCAGCGTTTGCGGGCGACTTTAAAAGACTTGCACGCCAAAACGCTGGCCTCGCTTGGCGACCCAGATCTCGGCTTTCACCCGCTGTTGCCGGGTGACACCTGCAGTCTCTCAGAGCGTGCCGACGCGCTCGCGGACTGGTGCCGAGGCTTTTCATATGCACTCTCTCTCAGCGCGCTGCAACCGAACCGCGTGCTCAGCGACGAGGCGCGCGAGTTGCTCAATGACCTCGGTGCGATTGCAGTTGCCGGTCACAGTGACGACGACGATGACACCGACGCCGAGGACGCTTTGATTGAGCTCCAAGAGTATGTACGCGTCGGGGCCATGCTTGTTTTCGAAGAAATGCAGCCCGTGATTGCCGCCAGTCGCAATCGCGTGCACTGATCATGACTGTGGGTTGGAGTGTTAGTTAGGGTATGGCTTCTCATCAAACTCTATTGAATGAACGCGCGCGGCGCCGTCGGCAGTTGTTGCGCGAAGTGGGCACCGGTGGGATTGCCATCTTGCCGGCGGCGGCAGAACAGACTCGAAGCCGTGACACCCATCATCCCTATCGCCAGAACAGTGACTTTTTCTATTTCACAGGCTTCGAAGAGCCGGACGCCATCGCGGTCTTTGTGCCGGGTCGAAAGCAAGGTGAGTACCTGATTTTTTGCCGAGATCGTGACCCGCAGCGCGAGCAGTGGGACGGCAAGCGAACCGGTGTGATGCTCGCGCCTCAAGTGCTCGAGTGCGACGACGCCTTCCCGATCGATGACATTGACGACATCTTGCCCGGTTTGATCGAGGGCTGTGATCAGGTCTACCACACCTTTGGGCTCGATCCAGAGTTTGACGCTCAGTTGATGAGCTGGATCAACCACGTCCACGCCAAGACACGCGGCTGGCAGAACACGCCAACAGAATTTGTCGCGCTGGACCCGCTGATGCACGAGATGCGCGTTGGCAAATCCCGCACAGAAGTGGGGCAATTGCGCCGCGCCGGGCAGCTCACAGCGGCGGCACACATCCGGGCAATGCAAGCCTGTACACCCGGTATGATGGAATATGCGCTCGAGGCTGAGCTCGGTTACTGCTACCGGCGCGAGGGCGCACACCACGCCTTTGAGCCGATTGTCGCCGGCGGTGAAAACGCGTGCACTTTGCACTACATCACCAACCGCGAAACCTTGAACGACGGCGACCTTGTGTTGATCGACTCCGGCGCGGAGCTCGACGGCTACGCGGGCGACGTCAGCCGCACCTTCCCGGTAAACGGCCGCTTCAGCGACCCTCAGCGCGATGTCTACGACGTAGTGCTCAGCGCCTACGAGGCCGCGATGGCCGCGGTGCAGCCGGGCAATGCCTTTTGCGACCCGCACGACGCCGCAGTTCAGGCGCTCACGCGCGGGCTCGTGAAACTCGGGTTGCTCAAAGGCCGGGTCAACAATTTAATCCGTGCAGGCGAACACACGCGCTTCTTTCCGCACCGCACCAGCCACTGGCTCGGCATGGATGTGCATGACGTGGGCGAATACAAATCCGACAAAGCCTGGCGAGAACTTGAGGTTGGCAACGTGCTGACAATCGAGCCGGGTTTGTATATTCCGTCCGGCCCCGGTATCCCCAAGCACTACCGTGGGATTGGCGTGCGCATAGAAGATGACGTTGCAGTTAGCCGCGACGGTGCGGACGTGATTTCAGCCGGTGCGCCGCTCAGCGTTGAAGACATTGAAGCCACCATGTCGAAACAAACTGGTGACTGAACACGTCGATGTGCTCGTCGTCGGCGGGGGATTAGTCGGTGCAACGCTCATCCACGCGCTTGGCGCCGCCCGTCAACGCACGGCGTGGATTGAGCGCAACGCACTCGACGCCATGGTGTGCGACCCGCGTAGCACCGCGCTCGCTTGCACGTCGCAGCGGTTGTTGTCGGATTTGGGTTTGTGGGCAGCTGTTGGCTCCAGAGCCGAAGCAATCCGCGAAGTCAAAATCTCGCAAGCGGGGCACCTTGGTAGTGTGACCTTGAGTGCCGCAGACATGGCGGTGCCGGCCTTGGGCTATGTCGCGCCCAACCGGTTGCTGGCGAGCGCCCTCGCGGACGCAATATCTGCGCGAGACGACCTTCTCAGTATCACATCCGACGCGGTGGTCGCGCTCAGAGAGGCGGACGACGGCGTCACAGTGACGCTCGAAAGCGGCCGCACCTTGGTCGCGCGGCTGGTTGTCGCGGCGGACGGTGCGCAGTCGGTGGTACGTGAATCGGCCGGTATCGCATTGCGACGCGATGTCACCTTTGATCAGCACGCGGTAGTTGCCGAGATTACAGGCACAGGCTGGCCCGCGGGCGTCGCCTGGGAGCGCTTTTGCCGCAGCGGACCGCTCGCGTTGCTGCCGCTCGCGCCGGATCGGTTGTCGCTGGTGTACACCGTGTCCGACCAAGATCTAGAGCGGGTGTTAGCGCTCGATGACACTGCGTTTATGGCTGAGATCGGACGGCTCAGTGGGCTCGGCGCGGCGTTCCACGAGGTCACTGGTCGCCAGGCGTTCCCGTTGGTTGCGCGCTCTGCGGATACCGGCTGGCGTGGTCGGGTGGTGCTCATTGGCAATGCGGCGCGCACGCTTCATCCGGTTGCTGGGCAGGGTTTTAACCTCGCGCTTCGCGATTGCTTGAGCCTCGCCGAACTGCTTTGCGAACTCGCGCCCGGCGCCGACCCCGGTCAAGAGCTGCTGGCTGCGAGGTACCGGCAGTGGCGCGGTGCGGATCAGCGGCGCACCGAAGCTGCAACGGAAGGCTTGGCGCGGCTCTTTCGCGGCGAGTCAACAATGCTCGGCCACGCGCGTGGCCTCGGCCTGTTACTGGCCGATCGCCTCGCCCCGGTGAGGCGCGGTCTGGCCCGTCAATTCATGGGGCTCGGCGGGCGCCTGCCGCGGGTCGTGCCGCGCGATTGAGTGACCAGGGGTCAACACAGCGCCATCTCTTTGGCTCGGTTGATTTATCATTAGTGAATTCGCTCACGATCCACTGATATCCCCCCATGGAAGCCGAAATCAACGTCCGCGCCGTCGAGCGCGACGCGCAGCAATACTGGACAGACCACGCGTCGTTCGAAGTCACTGAAGACCCGAACAAACCCAAATACTACTGCCTGAGCATGCTGCCGTACCCGAGCGGCAAATTGCACATGGGCCACGTGCGTAACTACACCATCTCTGACGTGATCAGTCGCTACCGGCGCATGTGCGGGTTTAACGTGCTGCACCCGATGGGCTGGGATGCCTTCGGCATGCCCGCCGAAAACGCCGCAATGGAAACTGGTGTCCACCCCAAGGATTACACCTACGGCAACATCGCCCGGATGAAGGCGCAGTTCTCCAAACTCGGCCTGT
>CALAMQ010000145.1 GCA_937925815.1 uncultured Granulosicoccaceae bacterium
CTCGATGCTCTTTTGCTTGTCACGTTTGAGCAGCGGTGTGCCGGTGAAGCCGATGAACACGGCCTCTGGCATCAGCTTTTTCATGGCGTCGTGCAGCTTGCCGGACTGGGTGCGGTGACACTCGTCAACAAACACGAACAACCGGCCCTTGGGCGAAAAGTCGGCCGGGAGTTGGCGTGTCAGGGCGTGAAAAAAATCTCGGCCTGCTGCCTCAGTCTCGTCATCCTGGTGCCCGAACTTGTGCACCAGCGAGCACATCAGCCACGGCTGGGCCTGGTTGAGCTGGGTGACGAGGTCGGCGCCGCTGGTGGTGCGGGCGATGGTCTCATCGACACCGAGAAAGACCCCTTCAATTTGCTCGTCGAGTTCGGTGCGGTCGGTGATCACGAGCACGCGCGCATTCGCCACATGCTCACGAATCCACTTGGCGAGCCAGACCATGGTCAGGCTTTTGCCCGAGCCCTGGGTATGCCAGATGATGCCACCCTCGCCATCGGTCACCCGCGCTTGCGCGGCTTTGACGCCGAAGTACTGGTTCGGCCGGCAGGTCTTCTTCACACCCTCATCAAACACGATGAAGTCGTGCACCAGCTCCAGCAGGCGTGCGGGCTGGCAGACGTGGGTGAGGTCGAAGTCCAAGACCCCGAGTCCGCCGCCGTCGTCGCCGGCATTCAGGTGCTTGCGGTCGTCGGTGGTGTTGTCCGCGCGGTAGGCCGGGTTTTGTTCTTTCCAGCGGCGGTAGGCCGGGTTTTGTTCTTTCCAGCGGTAGAAATGCCGCTCGGGGGTCTCCACCGTGCCATAGCGCAGGCCTTCGCTGTCGTTGCCCGCGAGCACCAGCTGGATGGTGGCAAAGAAGTCGCGGATGAATTCCGGTTTCTGGTTGTCGAGGTTCTGCCGGATGCCCTCACTCGCTGAGACCGAGGAGCGTTTGAGTTCGAGCACGGCGAGCGCGATGCCGTTGACGTAGAGCACGATGTCCGGGCGCTTAGTGTGCTCGCCGCGCACCGTGACTTCCTCGGCGACAGCGAAGTCGTTGTTTTCCGGGTGCGCCCAATCGATCAGCCAAACGGTCTGCGTGTTGTCGCCCTGGCCGGTTCGCACCTTCACGCCGTAGCGCAACTTGGCGTAGACGTCTTGATTGGCCTGGTAGAGCTTTTTACCGTCGCCCATGGCGGCGGCTTGCTTGAGCTGACGCAACGCGCCGTTCGCGAGTGCGGGGTCAACGCGGTTGCGCAACCAATCGCCGAGCAGCGTGTCGTCGATGCAGCTGTTGCCGGGGCGGTCTTGCCAATTGCCAAGGGAACGGTACCCGAGCGTTTGAAACAGTTTGACCACCCGGTCCTGGGTGTCGCGCTCGCGTTGGCCGATGCTGGTCACTCGTTGCTCCCTGTGATCTGCCAGTGTCCGCCTTTGGCCGGGCCGATACGTGCCAGCCGTCCGTCGGCTTGCAAGGTCTGAAGGTTACGCTCGATGGAGCGTTCGGTGACGCCGATCTGGGCCGCCATTTCGGGAATGGTGATTTCGGGGTTGGCTTGCACCAGGTCGAGGATTTTCCCCGACGTTTTCCCCGACGTTTTCCCCGACGTTGGCGCAGTGGGTGTCGGGGATGCCGCCCGCAGCTCCACTTGCACGCCGGACTGATCGTCGCTGTAGCGAGGCTCGGGCAGGCCGGCGGCGCGGCAGTCTTCGAGGATGCGCAGGGTGCCGCGCCCCCAGGCTTCAATAAATCCCGCGCGGAAGAAGGTGTTGGCGATGTCCGGGTTGGCGGGTCTGGACGGGTGTGCCCGGGTCAGGGTGTCGGCGGTCCAGGTGTCCGGCAGCTGTCCCGGGTTCCAGAGCTGCAAGCGGTCGCTGTACACCTTGATCTGGATCGGTGTGCCGCTGCTGTAGTCTTTGTGTGCGATGGCGTTGAGCAGCGCCTCGCGCAGCGCGGTGAGCGGATAAGGCAACGACTCTACGCGCTGCGCGCCGTCGTAGCGGATGCTGGCGCTCAGGTACTTGCGCTGTAAAGTGTCGAGCGTGTCGTCCACCTGCGCCAGCAGCGGGCCGCGGATCTCGTCCTGGTGCTGCAACTCGCCCGAACCGTCAAAGGCACCGAGCTTGATAAAGGCACCCGAGACAAAGCGCTCGGGGTCCGGGTGAAACAGCAAGACCGCGGCGCGCTTGAGGTGTTTACCGTCGGTGAGGTGCAAACTCTCGAGTAAAGAGGGGTTGGCGTCGTCGAGCGCGCGCGCGCTGACTCGGCCCGTTTGCGTGGCCTGTGTGCGAAAGCGGTCAAACTGCGCGGCGCTGAGGTCGCCCGTTGAGACGCGTGGCACAGGTACGCCGTCCCAGTGCGCGCCGCGTTTTGTCAGCAAAAAGCGGTCGAGCGCCGCGCCCGTCAGCTCTTGCTTGGTGCTGCCGCTGCGGTAGTGGTACTGGCCCTTGTAGCTGATCGGGTAAGGGTAGGGCTCAACCACGATCTCGATCAGCTCGACGCCGCGCTCTGCGCGCAGGTTCACGTCCACCAGAATGCCGAGCGAATCGCGGATCTTGTTGGGCAGCGTGTCGAGCAGCTGCGCTGCGTTAGCGACCCCTACCGCAACCCCGGCGTCATCACGGCCAATCTCTAACACACCACCCTGCGCATTGGCAAAACCGCAGACCCATTTCAAATAGTCATCGCGCCACAGCGCTTTCCACTCGCGGTGTTGCGACTCGCTCATACGAGGCGGGTACGGCCGGTGAGGAGTTCTTGCATAATGGCGGTCTTCAATTCTCGCGTTTTAGCCAATCGTTCCGTCAACGACTCAGTCTCCCTATCAAAATCATCTAGAGCGTCAACGATTGCTGATTGCTCTTCAACTGATGGCAGCGCTATTGGAAAATTTTTAACGAGTTCGGTGTCCAGCACGCCGGCGCTGTTACCAGCGGAACTCACCAGTTTTAGCAATGCGTCCCTTTGGGCAATGACGTAATACACGAGGAACTTGGGATTTAGACATGACGCCGTCTTCATAGCCTTGACGTCTTGGTTGAATGCAAGCCGACAGGTCGCAAGTCCGACACGAATCTCGTTGTGCAATGCGCTGCCTCTTACGAGTAAGAGAACAGTCCCGGGGC
>CALAMQ010000146.1 GCA_937925815.1 uncultured Granulosicoccaceae bacterium
CGACTCCGACGACTCCGACGACTCCGACGACTCCGACGACTCCGACGACTCTGACGATTCCGACGATTCCGACGATTCCGACGATTCCGACGATTCCGACGATTCCGACGATTCCGACGATTCCGACGATTCCGACGATTCCGACGACTCTGACGACTCAGACGATTCCGAATACAGCAATCTGACAGACGCCAGAGACGCGCTCACTTTCGCGGCGACCACTGTCAACGCTCTGGGCTGGCTGGATAATGCGCTGAACCAAGGCGAAATGGGAACCCGCTACTGCCTCTTGGGCGGCACTGTTAGTTTGGCAAAAGTCGAAAGCGATACCGCCGTGACATTCGACCTCTGCACAGTGCAAACAGCGGACTACAGTCATTTACAGATTGATGGTTACGCAACGTCAAACTGTGTCGACCACAGCGGTGCCTGCGTCTACGACTTGGATGCGTTGCTATTTAGTAATGATTTCGAGTCACAAGCTTTGACCAGCCGCATTACCCGTATTGACTCGGGCGAGGACCGCCTCTACCACGGTGAGGCTCTCACGTTAGACCGGCACGACGGTACAACCCTTGGCTTTGACACCTTTGCCTTACACCAGAACACTGCGGAAATTCTTGGTTACGACGCCGAATTCCACTCTGCTGACGGGGACATCCTTGATATTTCGTCCTCGGACGATTTCTCACTCGCACTATCTGGCTGTCTGCTTGCAGGAACCTTAACGCTGACCGGTGACGACTCCGTGACCGTGACACCCTACCCCAACGGCAACCTGAGCGTGGCGTCCAGCACCACCACCGACACACTCAATTGCAGTGAGATCAACCCCGTGCAAGACGCAACATACGGCACACTCACCAGCAGATAAGGCCAGCCAGTGCGTCGTCTAATGGCGCGCTGAGACACGGCAACCTGTGGCGTGACACAAACTAGTGCGCGCCACAGGCACGACATCAAGGCAAATACGACTTGAGCACCAGCGGCCACGCAATGTAATTGCGGGGTAAGTGGGCTGCATTTGGTATGATCAGCAGTCCTTTGCTGATCCAACGTTGCCCAGTGAACACCGAAGACGCCACCCTGAATCCGGCCTCGCAAGTGCTGCGAGATGTCTTCGGCTTTGACCAATTTCGGCCTCAACAAGCGGACGTCATTGAGCACCTGATCAGCGGTGAAGACGCGTTGGTCTTGATGCCAACTGGCGGCGGAAAAAGCCTGTGTTATCAGGTGCCGGCCCTGGTGCGCGACGGCCTCGCCATTGTGATCTCGCCACTGATCGCGTTAATGCAAGATCAAGTTGGCAACCTGCGACAACATGGCGTGGCGGCCGACTGCCTGAATTCCGCGCAAACACCAGAGCAAAACCGAGACACGCTGTCGCGCATCGAGCGCGGGGAAACCAAGCTGCTCTATGTCGCGCCCGAGCGCCTGCTTATGGGCTCAACACTCGCCTTGCTCGACCGTGTACACCTTGCGCTGTTCGCGATTGACGAGTGCCATTGTGTGTCGCAATGGGGTCATGACTTTCGACCAGAGTACGCCCAGCTCAGCGTGCTTGCGCAGCGGTACCCGAACACACCGCGAATCGCGTTAACCGCCACAGCAGACCAAACAACACAGCGCGATATTCGCAACCGCTTATGTCTTGAGAACGCGCGCACGTTTTTAACAAGCTTCGACCGACCCAATATCCGATACCGCATAGAGGCGAGATACAAAGGCGTTGAGCAACTGGCGCGCTTTCTCAAAGACGAACACGCAGAGGACACTGGCATTGTCTACTGCTTGAGCCGAAAAAAAGTGGAAGATATCGCATCAAAACTGGCTGATCGCGGTTTCAACGCGCTGCCCTACCACGCCGGTCTCGCCAGAGAAATTCGCCAGCGCCACCTCGAGCGTTTCCTGCGAGATGACCCCGTTATCGTGGTGGCAACAATCGCCTTCGGCATGGGCATTGACAGGCCAGACGTGCGCTTTGTCGCCCACCTCGATCTGCCGCGCAGTATTGAGGCCTACTACCAAGAAACGGGTCGCGCCGGACGCGATGGACTGCCGTCAACCGCGTGGATGGTGTACGGCCTACAGGATGCCATCACACACCGACAAATGATCGACGAAGGTTCCGACCTCGGCCAGCAGCAGGTTGAACGCAGCAAGCTCGAGGCTTTACTTGGCTTGTGCGAGTCAACAGCATGCCGCCGCCACATGTTGCTGAGCTATTTTGACGAAGTCCGAGACACCGGCTGCGGCAACTGTGACAACTGCCTGAACCCGCCTGAAACGTGGGATGCCACTGACGCCGCGCGCATGGCGTTGTCTTGCGTATACCGAACCGAGCAACGCTATGGCGTCAACTACCTGATTGACGTCTTGCGAGGAGAAGGCGGCGACCGCGTGCGCCGCGCGGGACATGATCGCCTGAGCACATTTGGCATCGGCGCTGACATCACTGCCAACGAGTGGCGCGCTGTGTTCCGGCAATTGGTGGCGCTGGGATTTCTGCGCAGTGAGAGCTCTCGCATGGGGGCACTGATGCTGAATGAATCTGCACGTCCGCTGTTGCGCGGCGAGCAGCGTGTGCAATTGCGTAAAGATGCAACACCTTCAACGTCAAAACGCCGCGCCGGTCGCGGCGGCAAACGCGCGGCGGCACCGGCTGACATAGACGAATCACTTTGGGCACGGCTTCGCGCACTGCGGATGGAACTCGCAACCGTAGAGGACGTTCCCGCCTATATGGTTTTCAGTGATGCAACCCTGACTGAACTGGCCGCAGCACAACCCACGCATCTGGCCGAAATGCTCAGTGTGTCCGGTGTCGGCGACGCCAAGCTCGAACGCTACGGCGATGCCTTCGTGGGCTTTTTTGTCGAGTACCACCGCGATCAGGAAATGCCCGCCGATTGACCGTGAAATTGGCATACATTTTTTTGCCGACCTCCAGTGATCGCTAGCAGACGACTGGACCAATGTTTGCTGTTCTCCCCTTAGCAGGACGAGGCGCAGTTGCCTCGACCAACAGACTTTGGGATCGAGCAGCGTGCAAGACGCAAGAACACACATCAAGACCAAACAGCCAGCTGGAGCGCAGCCATGAGCCCGCGCACAGCGAAGATCCTATTGCTAGGAGCCCAAGGCGCTGGCAAAACGGCACTTGGGCGCCAGCTCAAGTACAAGCGTTTCTGGACCGAGCAGACAGAAAATGGCTTACCTTGGTATGACCTGACAGCTCTGGTTGACGGCCAAGCTTTTCCACTTGTGCTCTGGGACACCACAGCGGGACTGGACAATTCGCCCGAAGCCAAAGCATCGGTCCGTGGCGCAGATGCGGCACTGATCGTCGCCGACACCCAATGCCATTCTTCTGTGTCGCAAATGCTCGACACAGCGGCGGACTTCAGAGATTTGCTCCCTGGCAGACCCGTTGCCTGCGTGCTGAATAAAATTGACGTGCAACCGCCGAGCGATTTACTCGTCAACAGCGCCAGCCGCCACGCCGACTTTGTCACTTTCTGCAGTGCGCGAACCGGGCAAGGCACTGCCGCCACGCTGCAACGTATGGCCACAGCACTGCACAGGCGGAATACTTCGGCATGAACACAGCCCAGGCGTTCACGGACGAACGATGCACCAAGAGCGTTGCCTACGCTGACGCGACAGGCCGGGTGCTGTCTAAAGAAGGACCACACAGCCATTGGTTGACGGTGGGTGAGCACTTGCTCGACAGCAACGTCGCGCTGATTGGGCAAGACGAAGCCTTTGACGCGCTCAAGCAAGACCCAAGCTCATTTTTCACACTCACTGACATCAGCTTCAGTGCGCTTGACCAATCTCGTTTCTACACCATCACAGTCAAGTGGCTGCCAGAGCGGCAACACTTTCATGTTGAAACCACCTCCCTCGAAGTTGCGCAAATCAATTCCTTTCGCGCAACACAACACGCTCGTGCGACCAACTACACCGCAGAGCAAGTCGCCCAAGAGCGCGAACATTTTCGCCACATCTACGAGCAGAGCCCGCAATTGGCCATCTGCATCGCGCGCGACGGGTCAGTGGTGGCAGCCTCTCACTTACTGCGAGACCGCTTCCTCACACCTCGCTGCCAAGACTCAGAGACCGCACTGACGTCAGTATTGACGCGGGGAAAACTGTGGCAAGCGCTGTGGCAAGGCTCAGGATTAAGCGGCATGCCGATCCGCGCGATCGACCACCACGGTCGCACCTGCGATCTGGAAGTGTCGGGGATAGCCGCGCAGCACCCAAGTGAACTGCGCGAAGAAGCCTATTTCACCTTGATGGACATCACTGAGCGCAACGCCTCTCGCATTGAATTGATGGACCGCAGTTTCGAGCTCGAGCAATTGAGTCAGAGACTCCAGGACTCAAATAAGAAACTCGATCAATTCGCGTCCGTCGCAGCGCACGATTTGCTTGCACCACTGCGTCGCATTGCCGCCTTTGCCGATATGCTGCATGAAGAACTCGATGGCATCCAAGGTGACACCGTCACCTTTGCACTTGACGCCATAAGACGATCAGCGCACAACGGCCAGAAACTCGTCGACGACATTTTGCAGCTGTCGCGTCTGTCGACCCTCGATGCCCGCATTGATGAAATCGCATTGAACGGTGTATTTGCCGAGGTCGCCAGTGAGTTCGACTACAAGCTCGCCGAGATCCAAGGTGAAGTTGAATGCATCAGCGGGGACATCCCTGTTATTGGCGACACGCGGTTGGTCAAATTGATATTCAGAAATCTGATCAACAATGCCATCAAGTACCGCCAAAGCAACCGCAATTTACGCATCACGCTAAGTCAGTCCACCACAGGTGGCACGCCACACGCGCGCATCGAGTTGGCAGACAATGGCATAGGCATGGCACCCGAGGACGCACAGACGGTGTTCGCGCCGTTTGTTCGCCTGTGCGAAAACAACCAAGTTCAAGGCCACGGCCTCGGGCTCGCAATAGTCCAGGAAGCGGCCATTGCCATGGGGTGGCATGTGTTTGCCCACGCGGAGCCCAAAAACGGCACGCGAATGGTTCTCACCGCCCCAACACCCAACCCACACTGACCCGATCTCTACAACACTAGGCCTTGCGTACAACAGAAAAAGGCTGCGCATTGCGCAGCCTTTGTCGTTTTCTCTTGTACACCAAATCAGGCCGCTAGGGCGGTCTCGATGTTGTTGACCAAGTCGCTCGCGAGAAACGGTTTCTCGAGAAAGCCTGTCGCGCCGACATCTGTCGCCTGCTTGCGCAATCCTTCTCGACGGCTGGCGGTAATGAACATAAACGGAATGTGGTTGGTCTCAGGAGACTGACGTATCCGGTCGGCCACTTGGAAACCGTTGCCCGCGGGCAAGTTGATATCGATGATCACCATATCCGGTTGCACATCGAGCACTTGACTCTGCGCAATAGCCGCGTCATAGGCAAATGCAACGCTGTACCCGAGTGCGCGCAAACGCGCGTTCAGCGCTTTTGCAATATTGCGGTCATCCTCAATCACAAGAATTTTCTTCATTGGTGCATCCCCCCCAATTCGCTGATTCAATATCAAGCGGCTTGTCTTCCTTGACGATCCACTGGCAAGGTGAAAACAAATTCACTGCCAACACCCAACTCACTGGTGACGATTAGTTCGCCCCCGTGCTGCAAAATCAACTGCCGTGCAATTGAAAGTCCGAGACCAAGTCCAGACCTTGCTTGCAATTCATCACCGTCTCGCTTGACTTGATACAAGCGATCAAACACCAGCTTTTGATCGTCGGTCGATATACCGCGGCCAGTGTCTTTGACCGAGAACCTAAGGCATCTATCGGCTTCGCCGAGGCCAACTTCAATGACCACTGATCCACCCTGATCGGTGAACTTCACGGCGTTTGACACCAAAATGGTCAACACCTGCATCAAGCGGTGTTCATCGCAGTACGCAGCTGGCAATTGCGTAGTACATTTAACATCTATGTCGAGTCCCGCGCTGGCCGCACGGTTAGAGAATTGGCGTACGATTCGATCCACAGCGCTAGTGGCTGACACCGCCTGGCAGTCGAGCCTGAAGCTGCCGGTTTCCAGTGCCACTGAATCTGTCAGATCATTGAGATGACCACACAGCGTGTCGCAGCTCTCGAGCGCCGTGCCAAGAAATTCCGACTGTTCGTCGTTCAATTGACCGACCACACCCTCGTGCACCATCGACACGAACTCACGCAACGCCGTTAGCGGAGACTTCAGCTCATGTGAGACGCTGTGGTAGAAGCTCTTGATCTCTTCGTTTTGTTTTTGCAGCTTCTGGTTTGCGGCTTCCAGATAGCGACGGTGCGACACCACTTTTTTGCGCAATCGACTTTTTTCGACCGCGTTGCTGATCGCACGTCCCAGCGAGTCAACCGAAACACTCGCTTTTTGCAAGTAGTCTTCAGCGCCGTGTTTCATCACTTCGGATGCGTTATCAACTGTGCCGTAACCGGTCAGGACCACAACCGCTGGGTGCATATCGGGATTGATCGAGACCATTTGGTCTAAGACTTCAAGCCCTGTGAAATTATCAAGGTGATAGTCAAGCAGAACGCAGTCGAATTTCTCGTTTCCGTACAGCGCCAAGCCTTCTTGCGCGGTACTTGCCTCGACGATATTGAATACCATCGTCTCGTGCATGGACAGGCAGCGCCTGTAAATTCGACGGTCCATTTCGTTGTCGTCGATCATCAGGACCTTGATGGTCATCAAGTCCAGAATATCGTCGACGAATTCGGGATCACGAGTCAGCATTGAACCGGTTTTCTCTACCCACGTTAGCCGTGGCACAGCCACTGGGGAACAATGACGTGAGGATGCCACATCTAGCAAAAACGCCTAGTAGGCGCTGCGGCGCACCCGCCAGACACCGCGGTCATCAAGCGACCGCACCCCCTATACAGCGGATAACAGAGTGCATTTCTTGAGAAAAACAGCGACTCCAACTAATGAAGAGCCGTAACTGGTTGAATCGGTGTTCAATACGCCATGCGGGCGACGGCCTATTGCACTCAGCTGGGACTTTTTCGGAGCCTCCCTAGCTGATTGGCTGCAACAACTCGATAACTTGATCTTCAGTCAACTCCGTTGGCACTGCATCGCCCTGCTCGACCAGACCGCTCGCCAGTGCGCGCTTTCTCGCCTGGAGTTCCAGAATTTTCTCCTCGACCGTTGAAGCCGCAATCAATCTGTACACAAATACTGTCTGTGTTTGGCCGATCCGGTGGGCTCGGTCAATTGCCTGCTGCTCAGCAGCTGGATTCCACCACGGATCAAACAACACCACCGTGTCTGCGCGGGTCAAATTGAGGCCAACGCCACCGGCTTTGAGACTGATCAAGAACACGCCAACCTTGCCAGACTGGAACTGGTCGATGACCTCCTCTCGACGACGACTGCGGCCAGTGAGCGACACAAAGGGGATGTCGCGCTCATTGAGCGAATCACCGATCAGGTCGAGCATGGTGGCAAATTGCGAGAACACCAACACGCTGCGATTTTCCGCCTGCAGCGTCTCGATGAGTTCAAGCAAGTGCTCGAGTTTTGCCGATCCTGCGGTCTCACGCTCACCGTAACTCGGTGGCAAAAGCCTCGGATCACAGCAAGCTTGGCGTAGCTTGAGCAGGGCGTCGAGCACCATAATCTGACTGCCGGCGAGACCACGCGAGAACAACGCATCGCGAACACGACTCTCCATCAATGCGCGCACGGACTCATAGAGGGCTTTTTGCGTCGGCGTGAGCTCCAGACGCTGCACCATTTCATTGCGGGCGGGCAGATCGCGCGCAACCACGTCTTTATTACGCCGCAGAATAAAAGGTGCAGTTCGGCGTCGCAGCCGGGTCAGTGCGGTGGCGTCGCTCTGTTTCTCGATGGGGTCGCGAAACAAGCGCCTGAAGGTTTCACGGTCACCGAGAAAACCCGGCATCAGGAAGTCAAACAGCGCCCAGAGTTCACCTGTGTGGTTCTCAACCGGTGTGCCAGAGAGGCACAACTTGCGCTCGGAGCGAAGCTCCCGAACTGCGCGCGCAGTCTTGCTGCCCGGGTTCTTGACCCACTGTGCCTCGTCGAGCACCAAAAGCGACCAAGGCTGATCGACAAGCGTTTCGACGTCGCGCTGGATAACGGCATAGCTCGCTATCGCAATGTCCGCATCGTCGAGTGCCGCGTAGTGCTCTCGACGGTCAGGGCCAGACAGCGAAATCACTTTCAGCATTGGCACAAAGGCCGCACACTCCCTAACCCAGTTGCCAACCACACTGGTGGGTGTCACCACCAAGACCGGCGCCACCAGGCGGCCATCTCGCTTTTCATCGAGTATGTGCGCAAGGGTTTGCACGGTTTTGCCAAGACCCATGTCATCGGCGAGGATGCCCCCCATTCCGGAGACAGCCAAAAAGCGCAACCAACCCAGGCCTTCTTTTTGATACGGCCGCAGCTCTGCGGCGAAGCCTTCAGGCGCCTCGCGCGCATCGGAGAATTGGTGCGAACGCAGGCTGTCGGCCAGCTGTTGCAGCGCGGCAGGAGGCGACCAAGGGCGTGTCGGCAGTTCGTTGAGAACCGCGTCGAGTTGGGCAAAGCTCGCACGCGGCAGATTCATGCGCGTTTCGACGTCAGCCAGCACATCGGCGAGGTTCGCAACCAACGGACGCAACACACCAGCTGGTATGCGCAGTTCGCGTTGGTCAACCAACCCCAGTGATATCGGAGTGTCGTCAGCCAAATTGTCTATTGGATCCGTGCGCAACCCGTGTTGTTGCAGCCAGCGCGCGAGCAGCGGTAGCAATGGCACTGACTCACCGCCAACTTCAACATTCAACCCGACTGAAAACCAACCTGCGGCCTCACCTGCCTGTTGAAAATCAACTTGCAAATCGACGATATCGTGACGTTCGAAACGCAACTCATCGGGTAACTCTATGCGCCAGCCCTGTTCAATCAACCGCGGCGCGGTGGCAGTGGCAAATTCAACCCAGCCCGGATGGTCGGCCCAAACCGGCAATTGCGCGTCGAGCGGCACGAAGGTCGCGGGCGCATCGAGCAGTTGCGATGAGTCATCCTCGAGCAGGTCCTGGGAGATGTCATCGTTGTCGTAGGTGCGCCCATCAAAGGCGAGCAGTGACAGATCTGTATTGTCGAGGAGATCGCGAACACGCGCGAGTTCAGCCGCCTGGTCACGCGCCTGCCAGCGGCGCTTGTCCGGGTCATAGCTGCGCTCTCGCCCCGCTTGCAGTGCAATCGTTCCAATCGGGTAATCGACCATGGCGTGCAGAGCATAGCCTCGGCCGGGTTCACTCTTGGCGATCAGCGCGCATTGTCCGATGCGCGCTGCGAGCGTCTCGGCGTTGCGCGCTTGCGCTGACAACGACAGCACCATCTCATTGCGGCACACGTTGGGAATCCGCGCTTCAACTTCACGGCGCTGTTCGGCATCCAGCTGTGGCAACTGCATGAGTTCGAGCACTTGTTGATCACTGAGATCGCTGCGCACAGCGCCAGTGCGTCCAGAGAGCCGGTCAACGTACCAAAAGCTGTTGTCACTTCGAACCAGGCGAAGCCGTTCTCCGAGCGGCACACCACTCAACGTGAGTCCAAGTTTGCCACCCGATTCGCCAATCCAAGCAGGCTCGAGGTCGCAGACGCCTCCGTCAACTAACGGCTTGCCGGCCTCCCCGACTTCACCAATACCCAGCGCTAACAATCGTCGCAACACTGTCGAGACAAGCGGACTCGGCAAGCGGCAGTCGAGCTGGCGGCTGTTGTAGAGGCTGCCTTGCAAACTGATGAACAAGTCGAGCAATTGCAATTGGCTGTCAGGCAGGTCCACGTCAACCGGCCGAACCAACGCCAGGCGTTTGCCACGGCTCCAAGCACCGCTTTGCAATCGGGTACAGACCCGGCCTGAGACCCGCAGCGCCACCACCGCGCTGCCTGGCTCCAGCGAAATCGCGAATTTCAAGGTCGCGCGGGCAGCGTCGGCGACGACGCTGCCGCTGCGGTCAATGCTGGACAACAACCCGACCACTTGCGCCACATCGCGGTCTTCGCGAGGACTGCTCTGAGTTTGCGCATCAAAGGCGCCATCGAGCACCATGTGGCCAAAAAAGGCCGCCGCAACATGCTTGCAGGGCATACCAGCTGCGCAATCGCAATGCGGTGTCACGCGGGTCAACCCCGCGGTGTCTTGCAGCAGCGTCAGGTGGACAGTGTGCGTCGCATCCCCGCGCACCGATGCATGAATCACCGCGTCGTCGTCGCTGTGCTCGAAGCGCACGCGACCTTGTTCAAAGTACGCGATGCCCCGGCGCAACACCTGTGGATTGAATTCAAGACCCACTTCTGCCATGACGGAGAGGAGTGCGTCGATCTCTGCTTGCTGCACGGACAACCCTGATCGGGGTAAACCGTATAGTCTACTCGCTTTTTTTGCCCGCGATGTGGTCTAGGTGAGTCCACGCCGCACCGAGCGACGGCAGCGCGAGTTCTGGCCTGTCAAAGGTGCGCTGCAGCGGTCTCACAGTACGCAGTTGCGTCAACAAATCGTGGTCTTGCCAATCCGCGTCTGGCGCACCGTGCAAACTCGCATCGAACCGCACAACGCGCTCTGCGAGCTCGCCATAACGCGGGTCAAGGCGCAAACGCTCACTGATATCCAACAGGTGTCGAGGTGGTTCATCCCAACACGCAGCCGCCCACTCGAGCAGTTGCCGTTGCACCGCCTCGCGGTCGCCAGCGCGCATTGCGCGCGCGCCGCGGCGCAATGCCGCGTTGGGATGACGATGCAGTCGCTGCCGCAGCTTGGACACACCGGCCACGCCCATTGCCAACAGCAAGAGTACAACGCCACCCACGGTAAGTGCCGGCAGCGCCCGTTCGACCAACCTGCGCCAAGTTGCTATCAGCGTATCGTTGTCGCTCAGTGCGACATCATCACCTGTGGGCTCGACAGTTGGTTGCTCTGAAACCGATTCGGCGCGGGCTAAATCTGCCGAATCATCCGTCGTTGGTTCACGCCCATCCAACGAAGGCGTGACTGCGAGATCGCTCAAGGGAGCCGCTGCGATGTCGATTGAGTCAATCACCACTCGCTCGCGTTTGACGCTCTGCTCTGCGGTGCTGAACCACTCAATGTCGATTGGATCGAGCGTCAACTCACCCGCTCGCGTTGGCACAACCTGGTGGCGCACCCGACGCTGGCTGACCAGTCCACTGTCGAGTACCCGCGAGCCCGTCTCTGACTGCCCAAGATAAAATCGTGCAGAACCCGTCTGCGCAGGCTCGATTGTTGGCAACTGAGCGGCTTGCGTGCCGTGCGCAGTGACAGTGAGTTCCAGTGTGATTGGGTCTCCAACCCGCGGCGTGCCTTCCACCAGCCAGTTTGCGGTCGCCACTAACGCTGTCGCCGGCAGCCACCAGCTGTCCCCTGAGGGCGCCGGTCTAACGTCGAGTTCAACCGCGGGTCCCCGAAGACGAATTTGGCGGGTCTGGCGGTTGAAAAAAAAGCCTGACTCGCCGCCGTCAACTGCCACACGCGCACGCAGCCGAACCGCACTGAGACTGAACTGCCCACTGCGCTGCGGGAAGAGTGCATAACGGCGCTCGTGCACATCCCAATCCACGCCGTCGCGGTTCACCGTGTAACTGCGATCGGTGCCGAGCCGCTCCAGTGCGACGCCGTCGGCCTCGGGTTCAGTCAAACTGCCGTCAACCACCGGTGTGCGCTGAAAAATGCGCACTGTGTAAATAATCTGTTCCTGCACCAAAGGACTTCGGTTTGAGACCTCGGCCTCAATAAAATGCGTGCGAGCTGTGGGTTTCAGGTCTTCTGCCGGAATCACGTTTAAGGTCAATGGACCCGCACGCACACCTTCATATTGCAAGACCGGGATGACAATCTCGCCGGTTCGCTCTGGTGCGAGCACCAACTTGAGTACCTGGCGGACACTGATCTGCCCGTTGACGATCTGGGTATGGTGATTGCGCGATTGACTGAGTATTTCAAAGTCTGTGCGCAAGCTGCTTAAATCGGGATCAAACTCGCTGTCACCGCTGTAGGTCACGGTGAGCTCGACCGTTTCATCAAAACCGATACGGTCTGAACTCAAGTGAACGTCAAGTTCCGCCGCCGCAAGGGCGGTGCTCACGAGCCACAAAAAGAGCATGGAAAGTACGCGCATCACCATGGTTGTTCCGCATCACCAGCGCCACCGTGGCGCCGTTCATGCTCGCGCACAATGCGCGCACGCAGTAATCCAGCGGGGTCATCTGGCACCCGATTGAGCAACTGCTCTGCCGCCTGCTGACTCTCGCGGCTCGCCTGTTGTTGCGGATCGGACTCGTCATCGTTGTTTTGCTCTGGCGTAGACGCCGCGCTCTCCTCGCGGCTAGCTTCGCTGTCGCCTTCTTCGCTGTCGCCTTCTTCGGAGTCGCTGGGTTCGGCCGCGCCCGCGTCCTGTTGATCGGCATCACCACCACTATCGGATTGATCCGGCGGCTGCGAATCATCAGTTGACGATTGCTGTTCAGCTTCAGCCAAGGCCAACAACTTCTCTGCAATATCGCGATTGACCGCATTCCCCTCTGGCGTTTCAGGCAAGGCAGCTGCGCGATCAAACGCGTCGATCGCTTTTTGGTAGGCCCCGCTTTCTGTCAACACCGTTCCAAGGTTGTATTCACTGTGCGCATCCCCAATTTCAGACCACAACTTCATCGCGCCCGCTGTGTCCCCGGCGTCATAGAGCGCGCGTGCACGGTGTTGCGGCGAACGAAAATGAATCGCGGCCTCTGCTGGCTTGCCCGCATCCATCAGCCGTTGACCCACTTGATCTGGACGGCTAAACGGCGCGGCGACCGCTTGGCCGCACAGCAATGCCCACATCAGTAACAAAGCCATGCGCTTGCTCACCATAGCAACCCTCTGCGACACAGCACCGCGAGCGGCAGTAACAGCGCCCACAACAACCATGCCCCGTCATCGCGCCACAAAATAACCACGCCAGTGTCCTCACCGGGCGCCACCGCTGCGTCAGCATGTTGCAGGACCGACTCAACCGGCACAGCGCCGCTGGTGAGCGCAACAAATTCCCCCTGCCCCGAGCGTGCAAGCTCGCGCAGGCTTCGGTGCGCAGGTAGCGCCACCACGTCCTGGCCGGACCGGTCTTTCAACGTGCCCAGACCGTGTGGCACAACCACCGCATCATCGCCACCCACGCTGACAGCGCTGGTACGCACACCACGGCGGGCCAGCGATTTGGCAAATGCAACCGCGCCTGGCGTTGGCTCGCTGTCGCTGATCAACACCAAATGCCCGTGTTTGACAAAAGCCTGCTCGAGAATGTCGGCACCGCGTTGAAGTGCCGCATGAATATCCGCGCCTTGCGCTGGCGCCATATTGGTTTGAATCGTCGGCGTGATCAGTTGCAATGTGCGAACGTCGTCGGTCAACGGCGCAAGCGTGTAGGGGTAAGCTGCAAATCCAATCAGCGCTACTGCGCCTTGCTGCGACGCCGCCAACATATCGAGCAGTTTTAATCGTGCCTGCGTCATTCTGTCGGGACGCAAGTCTGTGGCGTCCATTGAAAGCGACATATCGAGTAAAAAAACGCTCGCACCTCCATCGCGTTGAGTTGACACTTCGCTGCGTTGCCAGCTTGGCCCAGCCAACGCCAAAACAGCCAACACGGCCGCCAGCGCCAGGGCAGTCAGTGGCCAGCGGGTTGTGGCCGAGCGGCCAGCGAGCATGGCATCAAACAAGTGCGGGTCCACAGCCTGGCCCCAGCCCCCGTCACCACGTTGGCGACACCACAGCAGCCACAGCCAAAGCGCAGCCAGCGGCAATGCAAAAAACCAGAGCGGTCGAATAAAATGCAGGTGCTCCACTAGGCCTCCATTCGCCGCAACCAGAGTGCGACGGTCATCAAGGCGAGTGCGAGTGCAAGCGGCAAGTGGTATAGCGCTTCGACAGGCCTGACCAAGGGCGCGTCTGCGTTGGCAGGTTCAAGTTCGTCGATGCGGCTGTAGACCGCCTCGAGATCGCTGGTGTCTGTCGCGCGGAAGTATCGGCCACCGGTCTGCTCGGCAATGGCCTGCAACGCAGCATCATCAACAGACGAACTGTTGAGCAGGCTGCTGAACAATTGGCGCTGTGTGCTGCCCACACCAATGGTGTGGACGCGCACGCCAAAACGCTTGGCCAGTTCAATTGCATCGCCAACGGAGAGTTCACCAGAGGTGTTGCTGCCATCGGTCAACAATACGATGACACGAGACTCCGCCGGGCGGTCTTTGAGTCGCTTGGTCGCAAGCCCAATGGCGTCGCCGATTGATGTTGAGCGCCCAGCGAGGCCTACTACTGCATCACGCAAGAACCAACTCACGCTGTCGAGATCAAAAGTCAGCGGCACCTGTACGTATGCTCGCTCGGCAAACAAGATCAAGCCAACCCGGTCGCCGACCCGCCGCTCTGAGAAATCACTGGCAACCTCCCTGACAGCGGCAATGCGACTCATTCGACGTCCGGCCCAGACAAAATCACGCTCTTCCATGCTGCCCGATATGTCCAACGCCATGACCAAGTCGCGCCCCGTCTGAGGCAACGCCAATGTGTCACCAGTGCGCTGTGGCTGCGTGAGCGCGAGCACAAACGCGAACCAAGCCAGGCCAAGGCACAGTGCTGCTAGTCGCCCGCGCACCAGCGCTCTCGCGCCGGGGTAGTGTTCGACCCGCGACACCCGAAGCGCAACCCCGTCGCCACGAGAGGCTGGCAATACCGCGCGCCACAGCCAAGGCAGTGGCAACACAAGTGCGGCCCACGGCAACGCCACCTCAAGCACGCTGGGATTCCTCAATCGGCACTTGACGCTGGGGATCTGCGCAACGGTTGAGCAATTGTTTGGACAGAGCCAGAGTCCGTTGTAATTGCGTCTGCTCAACCGCTACTTTGCGGTAGGGCGCATCCTTTAAGCAGCGTCCTGCACCGGCGCTGAACTCAGTGGTACCGCCGAGACGGTCGAGCATGCCCAACCAAGCGTCACCGTGGAGCCTTGCTACACCCCCACGCGGGTGTTGAAGCAGTGCTACCTGACGCAACAGCACAGACAAATCACAGAGCAACGCATGCGACTCGGGTTCACTGCAGGATGCGGCGCGCCGTTCAAGTTGGTTGAGTCTGGCCGTCGCCGTCTGACGCCAACGTCGACGAGCCCGCCGGGCCCTGAGCAATCGGTAGATTGTTGTGGCCGCGGCTATCAACACAATCCCAGTCAGCCACCAACCCCACGCCAGCGGCCACCAACTGATTGTGCTTGGCGACTCAAGCGCGTGCAACGATGCGATCAGGGCCTGCATATCTTCTGTAGGGTTCAACGCAGCCCCCTGGCCGCCAGTGCGCGCTGCAGGGCCAGACCCTCGCCGTCCACCGTCGAAATCTGGCAATAATGCTGCCCCGGTCGCCCGAGCGAGACACGCAGTTGATCTGCGCGCGCGCGGTACCGGGCTGCATGCGCCGCACGATCGCGCGCACGACTCGACAAGCGGCGCTGAGACAGGTGATCTCGAATCCAGCCAACCCGCTTTGGCAACTCGATATCCAGTGGATCAGTGACGTGCCAACACACACCGTTGAGGCGCTTGAGCTCGGGCGCTGCCACACTGTCGTCACTGAAATCGCTGATCACGTGCCACTCGGCCTTGGCAAACTGTCCAGACGCGATACCGTCCATCGCCTCGGCCAAGCTCGGCGCCCCAGAGTCGCTCGGTGCCGCTGCGTGGTGTCGGACCAATGTGTGGCACAGACGCCGCACGGCGCGTTCTTGGGCGCTGTCGCTGACGCGCTCTATTCCGAGGTCTGACACAACCCAGGCACCGACCCTGTCGCCAGCTGAGTGCGCTTGCCACCCGAGCGCCGCCGCCAACCTAGCCGCCAGCACTGACTTCAAACACACGCGAGTGCCAAAGTGCATGCAACTGCGCACATCGACCAACAGGTACACGGCGCTAGCGCGCTCATCCTCGTAGACTTTAACGTGGGTCGCGCCACGGCGAGCGGTGACTTTCCAATCGATAGAGCGCACGTCGTCGCCGGCCTGGTATTGGCGTATCTCGGCGATATCAAGACCGCGCGACACCTTTTGGCTAGCGACTTGCCCATCAATATCCGCCGTTGGCTGGGTGGGCAAGGACCTGCGTCGACGCGATGTTCTGAGCGCGAGCAATTCAGTCAAGCTCAGGTCCACGCCGGGCCGATGGCTCACGGCACGGCCACCTGATCCAAGATGGCATCGACAACGCGGTCAACATTCAAGCCCGCATCTTCTGCTTCAAACTCGAGCACCAACCGGTGTCGGAACACGTTGTGGACCACCGCCTGCACGTCAGCAGGCGAGACATAGTCCCGCCCGGCCAACCACGCACTCGCCCGGCTTGCAATATCAAGCGCCAAAGTTGCGCGCGGACTACAACCGTAGGCAAGCGAACTCGCTGCCTCACCTTCGCGGGTGGCAACAACTAACGACACCATGTACCGCTTGAGGTTTTTTGACAGCGTTAAGTGCAAGACCTCGGAGCGAGCTTCATCGAGGGCGGCGAGTGAGACCATTGGCGCCGCTTGCGCCTGGGCGGGTTGCCCGAGCAAATCGCCACGTTCTTCTGCCCGCACGAGATCGAGAATGTGCAACTCATTTTCTGCCGATGGGTAGTCGACTGGCACGTGCAGCAAAAAACGATCGAGTTGCGCCTCGGGCAGCGCATAGGTACCCGCCTGCTCAAGAGGGTTGCGAGTCGCCATCACCATAAACGGTGTCGGCAATCGGTACGTCACATCGCCAACCGAAATCTCGCTTTCTGACATGGCTTCAAGCAACGCCGATTGCACCTTGGCAGGCGCGCGATTGATTTCGTCTGCGAGCACTAAATTATGGAAAAGCGGCCCAGCCTTGAACTCAAAACTGCCGGTCTGGTTGCGGTAAATTTCTGTGCCCGTGAGGTCGGCTGGCAATAAATCAGGTGTGAACTGAATGCGTTGGAAGTCGCCTTCCAAGACATCGGCCAGAACACGGATCGCTCGTGTCTTGGCCAGACCCGGCACCCCTTCGACCAGTAAGTGTCCGCGCGACAGCAAGGCGATCAGCAAACAATCTACCAGTGCGTCCTGGCCGATAATACGGTGGCCAAGATAGCCTCTGAGCTCAGTGAAAAGCGCGTGCGTGTTGGTCACAATGTCACTTCCATCAATGGTTCATTGCGGGGCATGCCCCCAGTCGTTGGTGTGCGCTGAGTATAGCGCTAGGCGCAAAAGGACCAGGCACTGACCCGAGCACTGTCAACCGCCATGCACAACGACCAAAATGGCGTTTGGTTGTTCCGAAAATTGACGTAAAATCCTGTCTTCTTTGGGTTGAGTCAAGCAACCCCGCCCTCCACCTCCAAAAACGTGCGACCCGAGACCGATGTCACAGATCAATATCATTGCCGGCACTGTGTACGGCAGCGCGCAATTTGTTGCCGAAGAGCTCGCGCAGAGCTTGTCCGATGCCGGCCACAATGCCACTTTTTACGAGAACGCCGAGCTCGATACAGTCATTGAAGGCTGTGACACCCTCATCGTGTGCAGCTCGACCACGGGCAGCGGTGACATCCCAGACAATCTCTCAGCGTTTTACAGCGGCCTTAAAGACGGTGCGGACCTCGCGAACCTGCGCTTTGCGGTAGTGGCACTGGGCGACTCCTCGTACCTCGACAGCTACTGCGGCGCCGGCCACACACTGCACGCAGCACTTGAGGATTGCGGCGCCGAGCCCATCGCCGCGCCACTCGAAATCGACGCCTGTGAGGTCGACACACCCGAAGACGTGGCTCTGCCCTGGGTTGAAGACTTGCTCAAGCTGTGACACACCGATTCAGCGCATTCGGCGAACAATTCGACAATTCACTCGGCACATTACAGTTGATGCAGGATCTCGGCGACGCCGCCGAGAATCCCGATACCCTGATGCTCGGCGGTGGAAACCCGGCCCGGATTGAGGCTGTGGAAGAGCGCTTCGGCGATTACCTCAAAGCCCTCTCGCAGCGCGCCGAGGCAACCACAGCGCGGTTGGCGGCATACGCCGACCCCGCTGGAGATCGCACTTTCAGGCGATCAGTCGCCAAGCTGCTCAACCGCGAATACGGGCTTGGTGTGTCTGAACACCACGTGTGCTTGAGCAACGGCAGCCAAAACGGATTTTTTGCGCTGATGAATTTGTTCGGTGGCCGGCGGGCCGACGGCAGCCTTCAGCGAATCCTGCTGCCGATGACGCCCGAATACCTTGGTTACGCCGATCTTTGGGTCGACGAACCGGCATTCACCGCGCACCGACCAAGCATTGAGCTGCTAGACGGGCGGTTTTTTAAATACCGAGTCGATTTCGATGCCGTGCAAATTGGCGATGACATAGGCGCGCTGTGCGTGTCACGTCCAACCAATCCAACGGGCAACGTCATAACAGACGACGAGCTCAACCGTCTCGATGCGATGGCACAAGCCGCCAACACGCCACTGATTGTCGACAACGCCTACGGCGCACCCTTTCCGAGCATTACCACAACCAACATCAGCCCGAAGTGGAACGACAACACGGTACTGTGCATGAGCTTGTCAAAGCTTGGCCTGCCCGGCGTGCGCACCGGTATCATTGTTGCCCACCCCGCAATCGTCGAGCGTGTTGCCGCGATGAACGCGGTGATGAACCTCGCGCCAGGCAATTTCGGGCCGGCGCTGATGACCGAGGCTTTTGACAGCGGCGATGTTCTCTCGCTCGCGCGCGACCACATCCAGCCCCACTACCAAAACGCATCGAAGCAAGCGGTCAGTGCGCTACTGAGCGCCACCGAACGCACACCGGTCCGGCTGCACAAACCCGAGGGTGCAATCTTCTTGTGGTTGTGGGCGCCAGACTTACCGGGCACCGCTGATCAGCTCTACCGCCGGCTCAAGCAAGACGGCGTGGTCGTTGTGCCCGGACACCATTTTTTCCCAGGACTCGACACCGACTGGGCTCATTGCCACGAATGCCTTCGCATCAGTTTCGCCGCAGGCGCTGAGCGCGTTGCACAGGCAGCTCCCCGTATTGCGCACGCCATTGAGGAACTCTACGCATGAGTGCCATTCACATACGCCTTGCCACCGGCGATGATGCCAAATTGATCGCCGATTTCAACCAGCGCATGGCGCTTGAGACCGAGTCCCGAAGCCTGGACGGTGCCACGGTAAACCGCGGTGTACAGCGACTGATCGAACGGCCGGAAAATGGCCACTACCGCCTTGCGGTGCGCGATGGCCAAGTTGTTGGCAGCCTCATGATCACATTTGAGTGGAGTGATTGGCGAGACGGCAATATGTGGTGGATTCAGAGTGTTTACGTCACACCCGAAAGCCGTCGCACTGGCGTGTTCAGCGCGCTCTACAAAGACGTTATCGACGCGGCGTCATCTGACCCCGACGTTCGCTGTGTGCGGCTCTATGTCGAACACGAAAACACCGGCGCCCAAGCAACTTACAGTGCGCTTGGCATGCACGAAACCGGTTACCGACTGTTCGAAGTTGGCGTCTAGAGACGCTTCGCACTCAGCCCACCACACGAGGATGGCCACATGCGTGTCGTCTCATTCAACGTCAACAGTGTCCGCCAGCGCCTAGATCAGCTCGCGGCAGTCATAGAGCACCATGATCCTGTGATCATTGGGCTGCAAGAAACCAAAGTCAGCGACGTTGACTTTCCGGTCGCCGCACTCGAATCTCTCGGCTACCACGTCGTGTTCCACGGTCAAAAAACCCACTACGGTGTGGCGATGCTCACGCGTTCCAAACCTGATCACGTGATCAAAGGTTTTACCAGCGACGAACCCGATGCACAGCGCCGATGGATCGGCGTAAAAGTGCACGACGGCAATGGCCAAGCGCTGTGGGTGTACAACGGCTATTTCCCGCAGGGTGAAAGTCGTGATCACCCAACTAAATTTCCAGCGAAGGCGCGCTTCTATGAAAATGTGCTCACACAACTCAAGAGCACACACACGCCCGCTGACCGGGTGATCGTCATGGGAGACTTCAATGTCGCGCCTTCACAGCAGGACATTGGCATTGGTGAAGACAACGCCAAACGCTGGCTAAGGACGGGCAAAGCGAGCTTCCTGCCTGAGGAACGCGAATGGCTTCAATCGCTTTTTGACTGGGGATTGGTCGATACCTACCGCGCGCGCCACCCCGACATCGAAGACTGTTTTAGCTGGTTTGATTACCGCTCACGCGGTTTTGAGCGAGAACCCAGGCGCGGGCTACGCATAGATGCGATCCTCGCAACCCCCGCGCTCGCCGCACACACACTGGACGCCGGCAGCGACTACGTCATTCGCGCGATGCCAAAACCGTCTGATCACTGCCCCATTTGGAGCGACTTCAATGACTGAAATGACTTTGCCAGAAACCTGGTTCTTTTTTGGCAGCTTGCTCGACGCCGATGTGCGCCACACAGTCATTGGCCGCGCTGTACCCGACGAAGACTGCGCGCAGGTTTCTCTGGATGGCTACAAACGCGTGCGCGTAGAGAACGAAACTTATCCCGCACTGATCGCGGCCAGCAACCAAAGTGTTGAAGGCATCGCGGTCAGCAATCTCAGCGCTGACGAAGCATTGCGCGTTTTGTATTTTGAGGGCGAGGAGTATCGGCCTGAAGCGGTACTGCTGCGTTACCCGCGCGGCGGCTTCGATGAGGCCTATACCTTTCTCGCCTCGCCCGACCTGAACCTCACAGATGAGATCTGGGATTTTGATCACTGGGTCGAACACGAACTCGATCGCTACATACCGATGACCGAAGAATGGATGGACGGTTACGGCAAGACCGATTTCGCAACACAGAATGCAGTCTGGCGATCACGACTGGACAACTGACTACAAACGCACACTCTAGAGGGAATGTGCATCACTGCGACTGTGCTGTTCACGCGCAAGCAATGCGAGCTTGCGCGCAGCGCCCCAGCGGTAGTCACCAAAGGCACCAGTTGCTCGAATTACGCGGTGACAAGGAATGAGCACCGCAATGGGGTTTGCCCCCACAGCACTGGCAACCGCGCGGTGGGATGACGGACGACCGATGCGTCTTGCCAGTTGCGAATAACTGATACCCGTCCCATCTGGGACAGTGAGCAGAGCCTGCCACACTTGTATTTGAAACGGAGTGCCCGCAAGCAAGAGCTCAACCGGGCCCAACCGCTCTGGTGAGAACAATCGCTGTGCCACCGCCACGGTGCTGGATTGATCCTGTTCAAAGTCTGCTGCGGGCCAACGCGCTCTGCACCGTGAAAGACTGTCTTCGAGGGTCTCAGCCACAAATTCAATCCCGGCGACACCGCGATCGGACACACAGACAAGCACATCCCCAAGTGGTGACGGGTGTACGCCCCAGGCCATACGCAAGCCCGCACCGCCGAGCCGAAACTCACCAGGTGTCATGGCTTCGACATTGACAAACAGGTCGTGCAAACGGGATGGCCCAGACAACCCAACTTCGAGCGCAGTGTCGAGAACGCTTTGGTTAGCCGCCAATAAACAGCGGGAGCGCGCGAGATTGAGCGCCATTGAAAACTGTTTTGGACTGAGCCCAACCGCGCGCTTAAACAGCCGCTGAGCATGCGCAGGCGACAATCCAAGATAGTCAGCCACGTCATCGAGACTGCGGGTCACAGACGGCTCAGAGACCATCCACTCAAGGCAATTGGCTATGCGATCGAAGTGATCCATGCGGAGAACTCCTGAGACGGTTGCACACTGTGACGCAATCACGCCTCGACAGACACCCGATTCTTGCGCTGCTTGTTGCATTGGAACCTGTCCGGTGCCAGCCAGTCTCTAGCGCAGCGGCAAGGCGTCAACATCGATGGTCGGTTGACCACCGGATAACGCAGCGTCTACGCAATCACGGTCCAGGTGGGCTGCAAAGGTCTGAATAAAATCGTAGCTGTAACCGCGCAAGGCGGCGCCGCGCGGCAGCACAATGTGCGTTGTACTCGGTGGGAACACGGCGCTGGCGTCGAGCGCGACAAGACCGTCACGCGGCGAATCATCCACCGCAAGGCGCGCGACAACACCCACCCCCAGACCGAGTTTGACGTAAGTGCGAATGACTTCAACATCTGATGCACTGAGCGCAATATGCGGTTTCAACCCCCGTTCGGCGAATGCCTTGCCGAGCGTTGATTGCGCGTCCACACCGAAGGTGTAACTGACCAAAGGGTACTGCGCGAGTGCCTCGACTGTGATCCCATCAAGGCGGTGCAAACGGTGCAAAGGATGGCCATCGGGGACCAGCACCGCACGCGACCAGCGATAACATGGCAACAACGCCATGTCTTCAAAGTGTGCCTGACCCTCGGTGCTTATGGCGAAATCGACATCACCGCCAGCGAGCATCTCGGCAATCTGAGATGGCGTGCCCTGATGCAACTGCAAGGACACGTGTGGGTAGGCCTCGCGAAATTGCGCGATTACCGGTGGCAGGACGTATCGCGCCTGGGTGTGGGTGGTTGCGATGGCGAGCTCACCGACATTCGGGTTTGCCAACTCCCGCCCAACCGTGCGAATCGACTCAACCCCCTGGAGCACATCTGAGGCGAGTTCGACCACGCGTTCACCGGCGTCGGTGAGGCTCACGATCTGTTTGCCGCGGCGGTTAAAGAGTTCGACGCCAAGCTCATCCTCGAGTGCGCGAATCTGCTTACTCACACCGGGTTGCGATGTAAACAAGGCCTCAGCGGTTTGCGAGACATTGAGATCGTGCCGGACCATCGCGACAATGTAACGCAATTGCTGCAATTTCATGGTCCGGCTCCGCGGCGATCCCGATCTTTAGTCGAGCGGGTCGCGCAACACAATATTGGCACTGCGCTCAGGCCCAGTGGAGACGATATCAATCGAGACGCCGAGCAACTCTTGCAATCGACTGACGTAGGCGCGCGCATTCTCAGGCAACGCGTCCCACTCAGTGATGCCCTCGGTGGTCTCATGCCACCCGGGCAGTGATTCATAGACCGGTTTACAGGCCTGAAAGTCCTGCAAAGTGCCAGGCGGCCAATCAACGGTTGCGCCGTTTGCGTCAGTGTAAGACACACAGATATCGAGCGACTCGAGGCCATCGAGCACGTCGAGTTTAGTCATGACCAAACCGTCGATGCTGTTGAGCGCGATAACTTGGCGCATGAACACGACATCAAACCACCCACACCGTCTGGCACGGCCTGTGGTCGCGCCAAATTCGTGACCACGTTCCGCAAGTCTGGCACCCGTGTCATCGAACAGCTCTGTCGGAAAGGGTCCAGCGCCAACCCGTGTGGTGTAAGCCTTGACCACGCCGAGTACATAATCAATGTGGCGGGGCCCCACACCGCAGCCGGCACCGACGCCGCCAGCGGTGGTGTTGGACGAGGTGACGAAGGGATAGGTGCCGTGATCAACATCCAGCAAGGTGCCCTGTGCCCCTTCGAACAACACCCGCTCACCAGCTTGGCGCAGCGTGTTGAGTTCGCGTGCGACATCGACGCACTGGGACTTGAACGCATCAAAGAGCGCAAACTGTTGTTCAACAATTTCATCGGCGTCAAAAGCGTCGAGCCCGTGGCGCTCAACCAGCAAGAAGTTGTGCCATTCGATCAATGCGCGCAGACGAGACTCGCCGTATTCACGGTCTTGGAAGGCACCAAAATGCACTGCTCGACGTGCCACTTTGTCTTCGTAGGCAGGCCCGATACCACGACCCGTGGTGCCGATTGCTTCTCCACCTTTATCGCGTTCACGCGCGAGATCGAGTGCAACGTGGGTTGGCAGAATCAGCGGGCACGATTCGCTGATGAACAAGCGTTCCAACGCTGGCACACCCGCGTCATTGAGCTCGCGCACTTCGCGGTCGAGTGCATCGAGTGACAACACGACACCGTTGCCAATGAAGCACTTGACGCCGTCGTGAAGCACACCCGAGGGGATCAAGTGCAACACCGTTTTCTTGCCGCCAATGACCAGCGTGTGACCCGCGTTGTGCCCGCCTTGGAAGCGCACAACAGCACCCACTCGATCGGTGAGGCAATCGACAATTTTGCCTTTGCCCTCGTCGCCCCACTGGGTGCCCAGGATAATGATGTTCTGTTTCATGCGTTAAATCTTGAGTGTTTGCCACGCGCCGTCGCGCAGTACCAGTTCGCGGTCACAACCCAGCGTTACCGCGTCGTCTTCTTCATTGAATGCGATGATCACGCGTTCACCCGCATCGCGCAGCTTGGCCACCTGATCTAACAGGTCAGCATCGTCACTGTGCGGTGCGAGCACCCCTCGCGTAGAGGGCACAGATGTATCGGTTAGGTTGGCCAAGCGGCGCAAGTCACAACTGAAACCCGTCGCCGGGCGCGCCCGTCCAAAGGCTGCGCCAATAGCGTCATAGCGGCCACCCCTGGCCAGCTCGCTCAAGCTTTGCTCGCTGTACGCTGAGAACACCACGCCAGTGTGGTAGTGGTATCCACGCAACTCGCCCAAATCAATCAGGATTGGCAGCGACGCTTCGCGGCTCATGAGCCCATCAACCAAAGCTTGCAGTTCGTCGAGCGCCTCACTAACCGGTTCACCGCCGCATGCGAGCACGCTGCGCGCACGCGAAATCACGTCGACACCACCGGCGAGTCCCGGCAAAGCCGCAAGCGCGGCCGCGGGCGCAGATGCCAGATCCAATGCGCTTATGTAGGCGTCGAGTTCCGGTCGCGACTTGCGTTGCATGATGTCAAACAGCGTCGCCGCCTGCGCCTCGCTGAGGGCTATAGCGTTCACCAGTGTGCGATAGACGCCGACGTGGCCTATGTCGAGCTGCAGTTGATCAGCGCCAGCGATGCGCAACGATTCGAGCATCAAGGACACAATCTCGACGTCGCTCGCGCTGCCACTGTGACCGAAGATCTCAGCGCCCAGTTGCATTGGCGAACGGCTCTCACCCACCCCATTGCTGTGCGTGCGCAGCACGGTGCCTACGTAGCTCATACGCGCCGTGCCCTCGCGACGAAGACGGCTTGCGTCAATTCGCGCCACTTGTGGCGTCATGTCTGCGTGCACACCGAGGGTGCGCCCGCTGAGCGGATCGATCAGCTTGAAGGTCTGTAAATCAAGTTGGTGCCCTGTGCCTGTCAACAGAGACTCTAAGTGCTCCACAATCGGCGGGTACACGAGTTCGTACCCCCAACGTGCGTGGAGGTCGAGCAAGCTGCGGCGCAACGCTTCGATACGAGCAGCCGTCGGCGGCAGGATTTCCTCAATGCCTTGAGGCAACATCCAAAGAGGTTGAGTCATGCGCGGAATCGCTAAGGAGGCCAGTACTCGGCCAAAACGGGCAAACTGTACGTGCAGCCGCACAGTTTACCGCGATCTGGTACTCAATGGAACGCGTACAGCAGCAACACGCCGGCAACCATCAGCCCAAGGGCCACCAACCGAACCGATTGATCGGGCAATCCGTGAATCTGCACCAGCATGCGTTTGTAACCGCGCGGGCTGATGAAGGGGTAGAGCCCCTCGATCACCAGCACCAACGCGGCGGCAATCAGCAATTCAGACACGGCCACCTCGCGCCGTGATCGCTATCACCGGTCTCGAGGTTGCGCGTCGAAATAGCGGAAGAAGTGCGAGTCCGGCTCTAGAACCATGACGTTACCCTGTCCACTGAAGCTCTGACGGTACGCGTCCAAAGACCGGGTGAAGCTGTAGAACTCCGCATCTTGCCCAAACGCCTCAGCGTAAATGGACGCCGCTTGCGCATCGCCCTCACCGCGAATCACTTCAGACTCGGAATAGGCGCTGGCGAGAATTTCTTCGCGTTGTCGATCAGCGTCTGCACGGATAATCTTGGCGCGCTCCTGACCTGCCGAGCGAAATTGCTTGGCCACAGTTGCCCGTTCTTTGATCATCCGGCTGAACACGGAATCACTGACGTCGTCAGGAAACTCAACTTTTTTCACCCGCACGTCCATTACCGCAATTCCGAGCTCATTGGCGCGCACGTTGGCCGCGTCACGCACTGTGCCCATGACGTCGTTACGCTCGACCGACAACACTTCTTGCACTGTCTTCTGACCGAAAGCATCAAGCGTTGCCTTGCGCACAACCTGCGAGAGCAGAGAGTTGGCGCGGTTCTCGTTGCCGCCTGTCTTGGTGTAGTAAGCTTCAACATCGCCAATGCGCCACTTCATGAACGCATCGACAATCACGTTCTTCTTCTCGCTGGTAAGCACCCGCTCTGGCTGCACATCAAGGGTCAGCAATCGCGAATCGAAGATATGAATGGTGTTGACAAAAGGCAACTTGAAATGCAAGCCCGGCTGATAGTCGGATCTTGAAATTTCACCCAGAACAAGCTTGATTGCACGCTCGTTCTCGCGCACAACGAAGGTGCACGTGGCCAGAATCACCACCGCCACGGCGGCGAGAATTCCGGCTATTCGCAATTTTGCGTTCATGCTCATCGCTCCCGCGTGGTGCGTGACCGAGTGGAGAAATCACCAGGTGTGACAGGCGAATCTTCAAAGGTCGGGATAACTTGACGTGGAAGTGGGTTGGCGCCGTTCTGCGACCCTCCAGCCCCACCTATGTTGTCGATGGGCAGATAGAGCAGATTGTTATTGCCCGCATCCATCATGACTTTGGTTGAATTACCAAGAATTGAACCCATCGCGTCAAGGTACAGTCGCTCACGCGTGATCTCTGGCGCTTTTAGGTACTCCACCAGCAGATCGGAGAAGCGCTGAGACTCACCTTCGGCGGCCAGTACAACGCGTGTGCGGTGTGCCTTGGCCTCCTCGAGCAGCTGCGCTGCGTTACCGCGCGCTTGCGGCACCACCTCATTGCGATAGGCCTCTGACTCGTTGATAAAACGCTGCTCATCTTCTCGGGCTTTGTTCGCGTCTGAGAAGGCCGCTTGCACTTCTTCAGGCGGCTGTGCGCGCTCGAGGTTGACGGCAGTGACTTCGTACCCTGTGCGGTAGGTGTTCATCACCTCTTGTATTTGCAAAGAGGTCTCACTCGCCACCGTGCCACGGCCCTGAGTGAGAATGAAATCCATGGTGTTGCGACCAATGACTTCACGCACGGCGCTCTCGAGCACCTGTTCCATAGAGCGCGTTGGCTCACGCGTTTGGAACAGGAAATCTTCAGCGCTGTTGATGTTGAACTGCACCGCGATATCGATCTCGACAATGTTCTCGTCCGAGGTCAACACCTGCTGCGAGCGCAGCTGAAGACTGTTGTTTTGATCGACGTTAACCCGCTCCACTTGTTCAACAGGCCAAGGCAAATGCCAGTGCAAGCCCGGACCGGTGGTGACAGTGTGAGCACCAAAACGCGTGACAACGCCACGCTCGGCCGCTTGGATGATGTAAAAACCGGAGAACACCCACACGCCGAACGCAATGGCTGCCAGTATGCCGACGCCGATGCCGCTCATAGCAGGACCGGAGGCACCACCAGATCCGCCCTTGCCGCCGCCTCCACGGTTGCCGAATACTTTGTCGACTTGCGCCTTGAGGTTGCCAAACACTTCGTCCAAATCTGGCGGACCTTTGTCCTTCTCATTACGACCCCAGGGATCGTTTGAGTTCCCACCTGGTTCATTCCAGGCCATGGCGCTTCTCCAAATGATTAAATTCGTGACCTTCGGTCTGCGATTCCGGCGAATACACCGGTCAGCCACCCGAGTTTAGTTGTCCGTTCACGCGGCCGCAATCACGGCCCGATGTGTTCACGGTGCACGTAGCCGCAATTCAGCGAGTCCTTCGCGCTTTAGCAATCGCGCCCAATCCACACTGTCCATATCAACATCGAGTTCAACAGCACCGTTTTCAAGGCTTCGTTCGTGCGTGACCGCTCCCATGTGGTACAGAGCGGCACGCAAACGGCCGTCACTTGGCTCAAGTGTCAGCGCACCACGCACGCGATTGCCACCGATACACTCAACGACTGCGTCGCGTAACAGCGCCAAACCATCGCCGGTCAGCGCAGAGACCCACACCCGCGTTGGCCTGCCATCCTGATCTCGTTCAATGCGTGCCGGCTCCTCGATGAGATCGCATTTTGTGTAGACCTCCAGTGTCGGCACGTGTTCCGCCCCAACCGACTGGAGGACATCATTGACGGCTGTGATGAGGTCATGGCGCGCCGGGTCGGCACTGTCAATCACGTGCAACAGCAAGGCAGCCTCAGCGCTCTCTTGCAGTGTTGCGTGAAAGGCTTCGACCAACTCGTGAGGCAAGTCGCTGACGAAGCCAACGGTGTCTGCGAGCACGGTCTCGCGACCACCTGGCAGCTCCAAACGGCGAAGTGTTGGGTCGAGCGTCGCGAACAAACGGTCCGCGGCATACACAGAGGCGTCGGTCAGCGCATTAAACAATGTGGATTTGCCTGCGTTGGTATAACCAACCAACGATACCGTCGCAATATCGGCTTTGCGGCGGGAAGCACGTCCGCGCTCGCGGCGCGCTCTGACGTGTTCAAGCGTCTGACTCAATCGCTTGATCCGGTGCCCAATCAAACGACGGTCTGTCTCGAGCTGTGTCTCACCTGGGCCACGCAGACCGATACCGCCTTTCTGACGCTCAAGGTGAGTCCAGCCTCGGATCAAACGCGTTGAAAGATGGCGCAACTGCGCCAGCTCCACTTGCAGCTTGCCTTCAAAGCTGCGCGCTCGCTGAGAGAAGATGTCGAGAATCAGCCCAGTGCGGTCCAGCACGCGGCACTGCATCACGCGTTCCAGGTTGCGCTCTTGCGATGGCGCCAGCGCGTGATTGAACACCACCAGATCGACTTCAAGTTGTTTGACCCGCTCGGCGATTTCATCGGCCTTGCCGGTACCGACGAAAAATTTTGGATCGGGGCGGTGACGGCGGCCTCGGACACAATCGAGCACCGACGCGCCAGCAGACTGAGTGAGCTCGCTGAGCTCCGCCATCGCCTCGTCCGGATCGCGGGTGCTATTTGGGAATTGCAAGCCGACCAGCAAAGCACGCTGGCCGCCTTCAAAGCGCTCAAACAAGCGCGGGGCCGCGTGCGGCTATCACGTTATTCAACGTCGTCGAGCGCGTCTTCGATCGGCATCTTGATCGGCCGTTGCGGCACGACAGTGGAGATCGCGTGTTTGTAGACCATTTGGCTAACGCTATTCTTGAGCAACACGACAAACTGGTCAAAGGATTCAATCTGACCTTGCAGCTTGATACCGTTGACCAGATAAATTGACACAGGCACGCGTTCGCGCCGCAAAGTGTTAAGAAAAGGCTCTTGCAGCGTGTGACCCTTGGCCATGAAATGACTGACTCCGCTCGCGCTCTTTGCCGACGACTGAACGCGCAGGATGTTGTTATTTTTTTGACAAGCTGTGCCGGCAAGCTTGAAACCATATCAGGACTCAACACAAGTCTCAATCGGCTGAACACCCGCCAGCAATCCACTGACCAGCTTGGGAATTTGATTTACGTTTACGTTAACGTAAGATTCGTAGATTGGACCGTCGGCGCCAGTGCGGGCACAGTGCGTTTTTTGCGGACTTTTTCGCACCGCCCCACGCCCAATCAATCTAGGAGAGCTCGGCCCCATGTCCGGTGAATTTGATCGCGTCTACGCACAGTCCATCGAAGACCCTCATGCCTTCTGGGAAGCTGTCGGCCAAGACTTGCACTGGGACAAAGCGCCCTCTCAAACCCTCGACGACAGCAACAGTCCCTTCAACCGGTGGTACCCAGGCGGCCGCCTCAACGCCTGCTACAACGCGCTGGACTGCCACGTCGAGGCCGGTCGCGGTGAACACTGCGCCTTGATTCACGACAGTCCAGTTACAGACTCAGTCACACGCTTCACCTACCGCGAACTGCGCGACCAAGTCGCGCTCCTGGCCGGTGTGC
Organism: uncultured Granulosicoccaceae bacterium; assembly: GCA_937925815.1. Classification (GTDB taxonomy): domain Bacteria; phylum Pseudomonadota; class Gammaproteobacteria; order CALCKW01; family CALCKW01; genus CALCKW01. The sequence goes on from CALAMQ010000146.1 coordinate 29,977, forward strand.
TGGTCGAGCGCGGGGTCACCGCGGGCGATCGCGTGATCATTTACATGCCGATGATCCCCGAGGCGATCATGGCCATGCTCGCCTGCGCCCGAATAGGCGCTGTGCACTCGGTGGTGTTTGGCGGCTTCGCCGCGAATGAACTCGCCGTGCGCATCGACGACGCCACACCTGCGGCGGTGCTGACGGCCTCATGTGGCATAGAAGGCAGCAAAATAATTGAGTACAAGCCCCTGCTGGATCAGGCAATAGAGCTCGCCACGCACAAGCCCGGCTTCAATTTGGTGCTGCAGCGGCCACAGTGCACAGCGAACATGGGCGCACTGGACGTTGACTGGCGTGCGGCCACGGCTTCAGCGTCGGCCGCCGACTGCGTGTCGATGGACTCAAACGCTCCGCTGTACATCCTCTACACCAGCGGTACGACCGGCCAACCCAAAGGCGTTGTGCGCGACACCGCGGGCTACCTCGCGGCGCTCAAATGGTCGATGACCAAGCTCTACGGCGTGCAACCCGGGGAGGTGTACTGGGCGGCCTCGGACGTCGGCTGGGTGGTTGGGCACTCATACATCACCTATGGCCCCCTAATTAACGGCAACACAACCGTCGTCTACGAAGGCAAACCCGTCGGCACCCCAGACGCTGGCGCGTTTTGGCGCGTCATCAGCGAGCACAAGGTCGCGTGTCTGTTCACCGCGCCCACAGCGTTCCGCGCCATCAAAAAAGAAGACCCCGACGCAAGCCACCTTGAACGCTACGACTTGAGCCATTTCCGCTCGCTCTTTCTCGCCGGCGAGCGCTGCGACCCCGACACCTTGCGCTGGGCCGAGTCCCATTTGCAGGTGCCAGTGATCGATCACTGGTGGCAAACCGAGACCGGCTGGTCGGTCGCGGCCAATTGCCTTGGTATCGAAGCCCTGCCCGTGGTCGCGGGCAGCCCGACGCGCCCGGTGCCGGGTTACAGACTGGAGGTTCTCGACGCCGAGGGCACGGCACTGCCAGCGGGCGAAATCGGTGCATTGGCAATCAAGTGTCCGCTGCCGCCGGGTTCGTTCGCGACCCTGTGGAACGCACCGGAGCGCTTTGTCAGCGCTTACTTCGCAACTTACCCCGGTTACTACGAAACCGGTGACGCAGGCTATATAGACGAAAACGGCTACGTGTTTGTGATGTCACGCACCGACGACGTTATCAACGTCGCCGGCCACCGACTCTCAACCGGCCAGATGGAGGAAGTGCTCGCCGAGCACCCGGACGTGGCCGAGTGCGCGGTACTCGGTGTCGCTGACACCCTCAAAGGCCAGTTGCCGCTCGGCCTATTGGTGCTCAGCGACAACTGCACGCGCGACGACAGCGACATTGTCGCAGAGTGTGTACAACGCGTTCGGGACACGATTGGACCGGTCGCAGCCTTCCGCCTGGCAACCGTGGTCAAGCGCCTGCCAAAAACCCGCTCCGGCAAAATTCTGCGCGGTACGGTGCGCGCGATTGCCGACGGCCGAGAGTGGAAGATGCCGGCCACCATCGACGACCCAACCATACTCGATGAAATCACTGACGCCTTGACAACCCTTGGCTACCCCAACGCCTCTTGACGGAATCACTCCATGCCCTCGGTAAATGACACCCTTCAGGCCAAACGTGCCGCAGCAAGACTTGGCGGTGGCCAAGCGCGCATTGACAAGCAACACGCACGCGGCAAGTTGACTGCCCGTGAGCGCCTCGACGTGTTGCTCGATCCAGGCTCCTTCGAAGAGTGGGACATGTTCGTGGAGCACGACTGCCACGACTTCGGCATGGCAGAGCAGCGCTCGCCCGGTGACGGAGTTGTCACAGGCGTCGGTCAAATCGACGGCCGCCAAGTGTTGGTGTTCAGCCAGGACTTCACCGTCTACGGCGGCTCGCTCTCCGCCGCGCACGCGCGCAAAATATGCAAGGTTATGGACGCGGCAATGAAGCTCGGCGCCCCGGTCATCGGATTGAACGATTCTGGCGGCGCGCGCATTCAAGAGGGCGTCGCCTCGCTCGGTGGCTACGCCGACGTCTTTCAGCGAAACGTGCTGGCCTCGGGCGTGGTGCCACAGTTGTCAATGGTGATGGGCCCCTGCGCCGGAGGCGCTGTCTACTCACCAGCCATGACCGATTTCATTGGCATGGTCAAAAACACCTCCTACATGTTTGTCACAGGACCCGAGGTGGTCAAGACCGTCACCCACGAGACCGTGACGCAGGAAGAGCTTGGCGGCGCGCAAACACACAACAGCGTCTCAGGCGTTGCTGACTTCGCATTCGACAACGATATTGACGCCCTGCTTCAGCTGCGCACTTTGATCGGCTTTTTGCCCTCAAACAACCGCGAGAAACCGCCACTGCGGCCCTGCTCAGACCCATGTGACCGTTCAGAACCAAGCCTGAACACATTGGTGCCAACCAACCCGAATCAACCTTATGACATCAAGGACTTGATTCACGCCGTGGTCGACGCCGGCGAGTTCTTTGAAGTGCAAGCCGACTACGCGCGCAACATCGTCACAGGCTTTTCCCGTTTCGAAGGCGCCCCGGTCGGCATTGTGGCCAACCAACCCACCGTGCTCGCAGGCTGCCTGGACATCAATTCAAGTAAAAAAGCCGCGCGCTTCGTGCGCTTTTGCGATGCCTTTAATATCCCGCTGGTGACCTTGGTTGACGTACCGGGCTTTTTGCCTGGTACGTCGCAGGAGTACGGCGGCATCATCAAGCACGGCGCCAAATTGCTCTACGCCTACGCCGAAGCTACCGTCCCCAAGGTCACCCTGATCACGCGAAAAGCCTACGGTGGTGCCTACGACGTCATGGCATCAAAGCATTTGCGTGGCGACATCAACTACAGCTGGCCGAGCGCCGAGATCGCGGTAATGGGCGCCAAGGGGGCGGTCGAGATCATCTTTCGTCAAGACAAGGACGACCCCGAAGCCATCGCCGCTCGCGAGGCCGAGTACAAAGAGAAGTTTGCCAATCCCTTTGTGGCGGCGAGCCTTGGCTTCATTGATGACGTGATTCAGCCCGAGAACACGCGCCGCCGCCTGTGCAGTGCGCTCCGCTCTCTCGCCAACAAACAATTGGATAATCCGTGGAAAAAACACGGCAACATTCCACTTTGACCGGATGTTCTTTGCATGACTCAGCTCTTCGACAAAATTCTCATTGCCAACCGAGGGGAGATCGCCTGCCGAATCGCCCGCAGTTGTCGTGCGCTCGGTATCAAAACGGTCGCGATCTACTCCGAGGCAGACGCCAACAGCTTGCACGTTGAGCTCTGTGATGAAGCCGTCGCCGTGGGCGGTTCTGCGAGCAGTGAAAGCTATTTGCGCATTGACCGCATTCTCGACGCCATCAAACAAACCGGCGCACAAGCGGTGCACCCAGGCTTTGGCTTTTTGTCAGAGAACAGCGAATTCGCCTCAGCCCTCGAAGACGCGGGCGTCACTTTCATTGGCCCAGGACAACACGCAATCGCCGTGATGGGCGACAAAATTGAGTCCAAAAAACTCGCGCAGTCCGCCGGTGTGAGCACCGTCCCCGGCCACCCTGACGCACTCGATTCCGCAGAACAAGCGCGCAGTCTCGCCCAGACCATTGGCTGCCCTGTGATGCTTAAGGCCTCTGCTGGCGGTGGCGGCAAGGGCATGCGAATCGCCTGGACGCTTGACGACGTCATTGAGGGTTTTAACAGCGCGCAAAACGAAGCCCGCAACGCCTTCGGCGACGACCGCGTGTTCATTGAGAAATACATCGAACAGCCGCGTCACATTGAGATTCAAGTGCTCGCGGACAAGCACGGCAACACCCTCTACTTGCAGGAGCGCGAGTGCTCCATTCAGCGCCGTCACCAAAAAGTCATTGAGGAGGCGCCCTCGCCTTTTCTGGATGAAACGACGCGGCGCTCGATGGGCGAGCAGGCCGTGGCGCTTGCGCGCGCTGTGGACTACCACTCAGCGGGCACAGTCGAGTTCATCGTCGACGTCAACAAAGACTTCTACTTTCTCGAGATGAACACCCGTTTGCAAGTCGAGCACCCTGTGACCGAGATGATTACCGGTCTCGATTTGGTTGAACAGATGATACGCGTGGCCGCCGGCGAGACGCTCGCCATGCGCCAAGAGGACATCGCGCTCAACGGCTGGTCATTTGAGTGCCGCGTCTACGCCGAAGACCCCGACCGCAACTTCATGCCATCGACTGGCAGGCTCAGCCACTATCTGCCACCGGATGCCAGCGACACTGTCCGTGTAGACACTGGCGTACGCGCAGGGTCTGAAATTTCAATGTTCTACGACCCGATGATCGCAAAGCTTGTGACGTGGGGTGAGACACGCGCCGACGCCATTGTTGCCATGCGCGATGCGCTGGACAACTACGTCATACGCGGCGTCCAGCACAACATCCCCTTTTTGACCGCCTTGCTCGATCACGATGATTTTAAAAGCGGCGAGCTGCACACCGGTTTTATCGACACCCACTACCCAGACGGATTCAGCAGCGGAGCGGTTCCCGGCAACCCGACGCTCTCGCTTGCCGCAGCGTGTTGTTGTCAACTCATCGAAGACGACCTCAACACCCAGTTCAACAACCGCATGGTGCCAGTGCCGTTACCGAGCACGCGCGACTACGCCGTGCGCCAAGATGATGAGACCACCGCCCTTCGGGTGACACGTGACGGTGACCGCTTGACCGTTGCAATCGGCGATGAGGTGATCTCTGGAGAATGGGGCTGGCAGCCGGGTTCATCGAGACTGCAGCTCACAACAGACGACGCCTGTACAACACTGCAAGTTTGGCGCGAGGGGCGGCGCTGGCAAATCACGTGCGCCGGCCGCGTCGACAATTGGGCAATTTATCCAGGCCATATCGCAGCCTTGCTGCCCCACATGCCGACTCTGATCGAGCCGGACATGAGCGACTACTTGCTCTCGCCGATGCCAGGTTTACTCGTAAGGGTTGAGGTAGACGCTGGCGATCAAGTCAAGGCAGGCCAAGTGCTGGCTGTGGTCGAGGCCATGAAGATGGAGAACGTGTTGGTTGCAGAGCGCGACGGCACGGTCAAAGAGGTTGCAGCAAAGGCTGGCGACAGCTTGGACGTGGACCAAGTGATTCTGCAGTTTGACGAGGCCGACGCATGATCGGCCGGTTAAACCACGTCGCCATTGCCGTGCCCGACCTCGAGGCTGCAACCGCAACCTACCAAGAACAACTCGGCGCTGAGGTGTCAGCGCCGCAGCACTTGCCGGAACACGGCGTGACCGTGGTCTTTATTTCGCTGCCAAACACCAAAGTGGAATTGCTCTACCCCCTTGGTGAGGATTCACCCATCAGCGCATTTTTGGCCAAGAACCCCAAGGGCGGCATGCATCACTTGTGTTATGAGGTTGACGACATCATAGCCGCCCGCGACCAATTGGTTGAGACCGGTGCGCGCGTCTTGGGCAGCGGTGAGCCCAAAATTGGTGCGCACGGCAACCCCGTGCTGTTTCTGCACCCAGCCGATTTCAGCGGTACGCTGCTCGAACTCGAGCAAGTGCCCCAGTCAACCGCGGCCTGACACCGACGGCTTGGCGCTTGCCGTCACCCGCCGCAGCAACTCCGCCGCGGCGGTCATACCGAAAGTGGCTGTGACCATCATCGATGCACCCAATCCACCCGCGCAATCCAGTCGGCCTGCGGCGCCTTTAGCACGGTGGTGGCTGACACTCCCATCCGCTTGGGCGTGACGCACGGGTTCATCGGAATACACCGTCGGGATGCCGTAACGGCGCTTTGGGTTTCGGCTGTAGCCGTAGCGCTGGCGCAATCGCGAGCGCACACTTGCCGAAAGCGCATCGCCACGAACCGTGTTCAAATCTGAAATGTAAAGACGCGTGGGATCGACGCGACCGCCGGCGCCTCCTGTGGACACCACGCACAGCTTGCGCCGCCTGCAACCGTTTAGCAGATCGGTTTTGGCCACCACGCTGTCAATGCAATCGAGCACACCGTCGAGCGGCGGCGTCAGAACTGTGTCGAGATTGCTGTACGAGACAAAGTCTGTGACAGACTCGACCTCACAGGCCGGGTTGATCAAACGCAAACGCGCGGCCAGCGTATCAACTTTGTACTGACCAACTTGATTCGTGAGTGCGTGCGACTGCCGGTTGGTGTTGCTCAGACAGACGTCATCGAGATCGACTAAGCGAACCGCTGCTACACCTGAGCGCACCAACGCCTCAGCAGCCCAAGACCCCACACCGCCGACGCCAATGACGCACAGCCGCGCCTGTTTGATGCGATCGGCGGCCTCTACACCGTAGAGACGTGTGATACCCGCAAAGCGGGCGTCCCAGTCGGCCTCAGACACAGTCGAGGCTCAACCCCGTTCAAAAAAAGATTTGACCGAGTCGATCCAGCCACTGTGTTCTGGACTGTGTTTACCACCCTGCAAAGACGCTGAGAGTTGTTGCAAGAGCGCGCGTTGCTCACTGTTGAGGTTGACCGGGGTCTCCACACGCATCTCGCACATGAGGTCACCCACCGCGCCGCCACGCACCGGTTTGACACCTTTTCCGCGCAGGCGAAACAACTTGCCGTTTTGCGTGCCAGCGGGGATTTTCAGTTTGACGCGTCCATCTAGGGTGGGCACTTCAAGCTCGCCGCCAAGGGACGCTGTGATCATATCGATCGGCACAGAGCACACAAGGTTGGCCCCATCGCGCTCGAAAATCTCGTGCGGAAGCACTCGGATCTGGACATAGAGGTCCCCGGTTGGCCCCCCGCGGTCACCCGCC
>CALAMQ010000147.1 GCA_937925815.1 uncultured Granulosicoccaceae bacterium
AGACATCTGGGAACCGGAGGAAGACATCTATTGGGGGCCGGAAACGGAGTGGCTCGACGACAAGCGCTACACCGGTGACCGTGAACTCGACGACCCACTGGGCGCCGTTCAGATGGGCTTGATCTACGTCAACCCGGAAGGCCCAGATGGCAACCCTGACCCGCTCGCCTCTGGCCGCGACGTGCGCGACACCTTCGCGCGCATGGCCATGAACGACGAAGAGACCGTGGCGCTGGTTGCAGGCGGCCACACTTTCGGCAAAGCGCATGGCGCAGGCGACCCCGATCTCGTAGGCGCAGAGCCAGAGGGTGAGGGCATGGCTGCGATGGGCCTGGGTTGGTTGAACGACTTTGAATCAGGCAAAGGCATCCACACCACCACAAGTGGCATCGAAGGCGCGTGGAAGCCACGTCCAACTCAATGGGACATGGGCTACTTTGACGTGCTTTTCAAGTACGAATGGGAACTGTGCAAGAGCCCGGCGGGCGCGCACCAGTGGCACCCGATCGACTGTGAAGAAGAAGACATGGTCGTCGACGCACACGACTCCTCGATCATGCACCGTCCAATGATGACCACTGCCGACATGTCGCTGAAATTGGACCCAGCCTACGAGAAAATTTCGCGCCGCTACGCTGAAGACCCAGACCTCTTTGCGGACGCGTTTGCCCGTGCGTGGTTTAAGCTCACGCACCGCGATATGGGCCCACGCTCACGCTACCTGGGTACAGAAGTGCCTTCGGAAGAGCTGATTTGGCAAGATCCCGTGCCAGCTGTTGACCACGACCTCGTGGACGCAGCCGACATCGATGGCCTCAAGGCCAACATCCTGGCATCTGGCTTGTCCGTATCAGAATTGGTCTCAGCCGCTTGGGCCTCAGCCTCTACCTTCCGTGGCTCAGACAAACGCGGCGGCGCCAACGGTGCACGCATCGCGCTCTCGCCGCAAAAAGACTGGGACGTGAACCAACCCGCGCAATTGAGCAAAGTCTTGACGGCACTGGAAAGCGTGCAAGACGCGTTCAACGGCAGCCAGTCTGGCAACAAGCGTGTGTCACTCGCCGACTTGATCGTGCTCGGCGGTTGCGCGGCTGTGGAAAGCGCGGCCAAATCAGCAGGCCACGACGTCACCGTGCCTTTCACCCCCGGCCGCACCGACGCGACACAAGAGCAGACGGATGTGGAATCTGTTGCCCTGCTCGAGCCCGCCGCAGACGGCTTTCGCAACTACCAGCAGGCGCTCTTTAACGTGCCAGCCGAAGAGTTGCTGGTAGATAAGGCGCAGCTCCTGACCCTCACCGCGCCAGAAATGACGGTGCTGGTCGGTGGCTTGCGGGTACTCGGCGCCAACGCTGGCGGCTCGACCCACGGCGTGTTGACCGACAAGCCCGGCACCCTGAGCAATGACTTCTTCGTCAACCTGCTCGACATGGGCACCGAGTGGAAGTCGAATGAAAACGACGGCAGCTTGTTCGATGGCTTCAACCGGGCATCCGGCGAGAAAGTCGCAACCGGCACCCGCGTCGATCTCGTGTTTGGCTCCAACTCAATCTTACGTGCACAAGCCGAGGTCTACGGCTGCAGCGACGCCGGCGGCAAGTTCGTCGCCGACTTCATCGCAGCGTGGGACAAAGTGATGATGCTCGACCGCTTCGAACTCGCCTGAGTCGAAATAAGCCATCCGGCCAACTCACTGCGAGCTGGCCGGATGGTGAGATAAGTCTGGCGAGCTCATGCGCCATCAGTTGAACCAGAAACCCTGCCAATGAAAATTGGCAGGGTTTTTTTATTGAATATATTTATTTTTATATTTCTAATATATCAATGAATAAAACAACTCTCTCCGTGTTTTATATACATCAATTCACTAAAACAACCGGAGTATTACCTTGAAACTGAAAACACTTGTTTTACTAGGTGCATTACCTCTGTCTGCACTAGCCAACCAAATTACCGCAACTGCCACAATGTTCAACATCAACGGCGGCAACATTGGAACAGCAACATTAATTCAGGGTCCGTCCGGCGTGCTGATGCACATCAAGGTAGAAGGTCTCACACCTGGAAAACACGGCTTGCATTTCCACAGCCACGCCGCCTGTGAAGCGCACAAAGGCTTCAAGTCGGCAAAAGGTCACGTTGGAAAAATAGAAGGCGCACACGGCTTACTGAATCCCAAGGGTCCCGAGCCCGGTGACATCCCGAATCTGTTTGTCGGCAAGGACGGGATTGGTGAAGCCGAAATATTTACCGACCGCGTGTCACTGGTCGAGGGCGACAACAATCTGCTCGACACGGACGGCTCCACCATCATCATTCATGAAAACGCCGATGACCACCTCACCCAACCTATTGGCGGTGCCGGTGGGCGCGTGGCGTGCGGGGAAATCGTCGTACTGTAAGCGGGAAGTAAAACGTCTCCCCGGGTGCAGATTAATGTCCCGGGGAACCGCCCATCCTGCTTTGAGAAGACGGAAGCCTTACTGGCCGCACCTTGCCGGCCGCACCTCCACATCAGGGCTACATCCCCTCTTCCCAGGCCTGGTCCATTTCGCCGACGATATCTTGCAAGGCTGTCACTGTCGCGGAGTCGGGTTCGGCCCAGAGCCCGCGGTCTACCGCTTCGAGCAAGCGCTCGGCGGTTTCCTTGAGCGCCGACGGGTTGTGCGCTTGCATGAACTCGCGGTTCGCGTCGTCAAGCAAGTAGGTGTCGCTGACTTGCTGGTATTGGTAGTCGTCGACCACATTAGCTGTGGCGTCAAAGGCAAAGAGGTAGTCCACGGTCGCGGCCATCTCGAACGCGCCTTTGTAACCGTGCCGTCGTGCACCGTCCAGCCATTTGGGGTTCAACACGCGCGAGCGCACCACGCGATTGATCTCTTCTTTCAGCGTGCGCGCACGAGGTGACTCCGGCCGGCTGTGGTCCATGTGGTAGACCGCCGCCTCGCGCCCGGCGTAGGTTGCAACAGCTGCGCTCATGCCGCCTTGGAACTGGTAATAATCGTCAGAGTCCAGCAGGTCGTGCTCGCGGTTATCCTGATTCTGCACCACCGCGTCCAGCGTGCCGAGCCGGGTTTCGAAATCCGCGTGTGCCGCCTCGCCGTCCTGTTGCTGGCCGTAGGCGTAGCCACCCCAATTGACGTAGGCCTCGGCCAGGTCCGCGCGCTCGTCCCAGCAGCCTTCATCAATCAGGCCTTGCAAGCCCGCACCGTAGCTGCCGGGCTTGCTGCCGTACACCCTTGACCCGGCGCGCCGCCGCGCGTCTTGCGCGCCAACGCCCTGCTCAACCAACGCCGCCGCATCAAGGCGCACGCGCGCTGCGATTGGGTTGTCATCAGCAGACTCATCGAGCTCGGCGACTTTCTGCACCGCCGCGTCAAACAAGCGAATCACGTTCATGAACGCATCGCGGAAAAACCCCGACACGCGCAGCGTCACGTCGATTCGCGGGCGGTCAAGAATCGACACCGGCAGGATTTCAAAATCCGTGACGCGGTGCGAGGCGCCGTCCCAGATCGGGCGCACACCGAGCAATGCAAAGGCCTGGGCGATATCGTCACCGCCGGTGCGCATGGTGGCCGTGCCCCACACAGACAAACCCAGTGTGCGCGGGTAATCGCCGTGGTCGTGCAAGTGGCGCTCTATCAACAAGCCCGCCGATTTCCAGCCGAGGTGCCACGCGGTTTGAGTCGGGATCGCGCGCACATCCACTGAGTAGAAGTTGCGCCCAGTTGGCAAGACGTCGAGCCGCCCACGCGACGGTGCGCCGCTTGGGCCGGGCTCGACAAACCGCCCGCAGAGCGCGTCCAGCGTGCCCGCTGATTCACGTGAAGCGCTCGCCGACAACATCGATTGCGCTTGCGCAATTGCCGGCATCACCGCGCGCGTGTGCTCACCGGGCGGCGCGAGCACACCCTCAACCAGACGCACCGCGGCGAGCTCCAAGCGTTCAACCGTGTCACCTTGGGTTCGCCACGCGGCGTCATCCAGATCCGCAAGCCAACTCGGGCGCGGCCCTTCGCAGGAATCTGCGAGCGCGCAATCGAGCACGTCATAGGCGACGCCTGCGTCTGCCGCGAGCGCGCGGATCAAAGAGGCATCAGCACCCACACCTCCCGCGCGCGGCAACCGCAACAAGGCAACCGTGGTATCCGTCGCCAGCCGCCCCTCTGGCGCGGCTCCAAAGATATGCAAGCCATCACGAATCTGCGCTTCTTTGAGCTCGCAGAGGTAGCTGTCGAGTTCACCGATCAGCGCGTCATCACTCTCGGCGCGCAGTTCACGGTCGAGGTGCGCCGCCTTAGCGGTGTCGAGGATCTCGGTGAGTAGCTGTTTGGCGCGGCGCGGGTCGAGCTGTTGCGCGTCAAAGTACTCGTCAACCAGGCGCTCGAGTTCGCGCATAGGGCCGTAGCTCTCGGCGCGCGTGAGCGGCGGCATCAGGTGGTCGATGATCACCGCCTGATTGCGGCGCTTGGCCTGCGCGCCCTCACCCGGGTCGTTGACGATAAAGGGGTAGACGTTTGGCGTTGGCCCGAGCAGCGCGTCCGGCCAACAGCTTTGCGACAGCGCCACGCCCTTGCCCGGCAACCACTCGAGGTTGCCGTGCTTGCCGACGTGCACCACCGCGTGCGCGCCAAAACCAAAGCGCAGCCAGAAATAAAACGCGATGTAACTGTGCGGCGGCACGAGATCGGGGTCGTGATAGGTTGCCGAGAGGTCGAGGTGATACCCGCGCGCCGGCTGCACCCCGACTAACACCTCCCCGCACATCAGCCCCGCCACGGGAATGCCGCCGTCGCGCAAATCTGGCGCCGCGTCCGCATCCCCCCAGCGCGCAACCACAGCATCCTGTAAGTCCGATGGCACGTGCGCGGCGAACCAGTCCAGGTATTGCGAGAGCGGCAACAAGATCTCAACTGGCCGCAGCGCCCGCGCGACCGGGTCGTTTGTGACCCCGGATTGCAAACGCTGCATCAAGGCGTCGCCGTCGTCTGGCACGCACTCGACCGGGTAACCCGCGGCCGCGAGCGACTGCAACAGCCCGATGGTGGACGCCGGGGTATCGAGCCCGACGCCGTTGCCAAGGCGTCCTTCGCGGCTCGGGTAGTTTGCGAGAATCAGCACGATGCGCTTCTCGGCATTTGCCGTGGTCGCAAGCGCAGCGGTGTTGGCTGCAAGCGCTGCCACAAAGGCGCAGCGCTCGACGTCGGCCTCGTAGTGCACCACATCGCACTCGGTCAGCTCGCAGCGCCGCGCAAGCCCCTTGAAACTCACCGCACGTGTGATGATCCGCCCGTCGACTTCCGGCAAGGCGACGTGCATGGCGAGGTCGCGCGGTTGCAAGCCCAGGGTTGACGCCTGCCAGGCGGCGCGGTTGCCACCGCCAAGCACAACTTGCAACACCGGCACCTCACGCGCAAAGGGATTGACCCACTCGCGCCCGGCTGTGCCAATTGCAAAGGCTGTGGTATTGAGGATGACGCTCGCCTCGCTCTCGAGCAGCAGGGCATTGACCGCCGCCTGACAGACCGGGTCCTTGATCGACGCCGCCGCGAGCGGCAGCGGGTTGAGGCCCGACGTCTGCAAGGCATCGCAGAGTGCGTCGAACGCGGCGGTGTTGCCCGCCAGCAAATGGGCGCGGTAGAACAGCACCAGCGCAACAGGCTGCTCGTCTCGCCAATCGTCGCGCCAGCTGTCGAGCGATGCGGTGTCCTTCGACGGGTGGTAGACCGCGACCGGCGGCAGGGTACGAGGTGGGTCTATCGTCTCGGCGCCATCAATACCGGTGTCAAACCCGGTGCCGATAAACCGCAACAGATTTGCGGCGTTGACAGGACCACCCGCTCGCAAGTACCGCCAGACACGTTCTGATGCCACGTCCGGTACCGAAGATTGGGCCCGAAGCGCCGGGTCATCGTGGTCATCGCCCGGCACAATCACAAGCGTCTGGCCACGCGTGGCCGCCTCGGCCCGCAGCCGCTCAATGCCGTAGGGCCAGTAGGCCTCGCCGCCGAGCAAAGACACCACGATGACCGCGGCGTGCTGCAACACATCGTCAACGTAGAGATCGACAGAGGCGTGCTGACGCAAGTGCATCAGGTTGGCGAGCCGCAAAGACACCGCCTCCCCAGCGCGCGACAACCGCTGCGCCGCCGAGGACAGGCTCGCAAGTTCAGTATCAGCGGCGGAGAGGATCACCCAATCAGCAGGTGATTGCTCCACCCGGGCAATGCCGTCGGCGTCGTCGACGAAACCGCCGGGTTCGGTGCGCAGCAGGTGCATGGAATGTTAAAGATTAAGGAGACGGCGCGCAGTATACGCCTGTGCCGCACACGGACCGTGGCAATCTGGACGCGAATTGTCGCATGCGGCCCGCAACAGTCATCACCGAGAAAAAAGTTTGGAATACGTGTAGTTTTCCAACCTGCCAAACCGCGCCGACGACGTCACACTCCGCGGGGCGACCTACCCACTCAAACGTTTACCAAGCTCACGCCTCAGCCCGGAATCCCAGCGAGACGACCCTTGCCAAACCGCTTTTGCCGGCACAACTGTGCCCATAAAATAAGCATCCAAACTGCCGCTTTGATGTATCTATTACCTTGCGCTTGCGTCGGAGCCATCAAATAACGAGGACAGCGCCCACGGCAACCAAACAGATCAGTGCACCACGCACCGGACCTACGCGCTCGCCGAGAAGCCACCAGCCAATCAGCGCACCGAATACCACAGAGGTCTCACGCAACGCCGCAGCCATACCCACCTTGCCGATACGGGTCGCGAGCATGACCGCCGCGAAGCTTGCCATTGCGATCACCGCGCCAAAGAGGCCGCGACACAATAGCGGCAAGAGATCGGGTGGGGACAACTGCAGCTGTCGACGGCGCCACGCCAGAACCGGAAACAGCAGGCCATCAACCACAAAAAACCAAGCTAGGAACACCGCTGGGTTTTCAGCTATGCGAATACCCCATGCGTCATAGACGGTGTAGGCGGCAACCATAGCACCGGTCGCAACGGCATAGCTTAGCGCTGCGAGCAGAGTCGATCGCGCCAATGTCACGTCGCGCACATTGACCCACGCTAGCGCCAGAATGCTCAGCGACAACACCAACACGCCAAGCCACTGACGCGGTGAATACACCTCGGCAAAGAGCACACCAGCCACCAACACCGTGAGAAGCGGCCCTGTGCCACGCACAACCGGATACACCACGGTGAAGGCACCGAGTTCATAGGCCCGCGCCTGCAATATCTTGTAGAGGCTGTGCACCAAAAACACGCCAGCGAGCACTGGCCAAAGTTCAGGCTCTGGCCAGGGCAAAAAGATCAGTGCAACGGGCAACGCGAGACAGACAAAGAAAAAATCAACCGCGCCACGCATGGTGACGGGATCGTAGCGGCCCTTTTGCAAGGCCCCGAATATTGCGTGCAAAAACGCAGAAATCAAAACCAGTCCGATGGCAATGTCACGACCTGTGTCAGTGCCCTCAACCGACAAAACCCATTCAGTCATCGCCGGTTGCCGGTCGCCTAGATGATTTCGTCATCATCATCAAACATTGGATCTTGCTGCAGTGCGGCGTCGTAGGCTTCGATGCGTTCTTCCGCAACATCGTGCCGCCGTATTGATGCGATATGAAACAGCGCGTCACCCTGGTGCACCAACGGCAACTGTGTCCGACCAATAACAAGCCCGGCACTGGGCGCAAGAATGTCAAAGTCCGTTGCACCGAATGGGTCTGACACCACGCCGAGCAACTCCCCGCCCTCAACTGTGTCACCGCAGCCCTTGAAACCACGAAACAGACCACCGTGATCGGCGCGAACCCACAGACTGCCACTGCCCTCAAGAGGCTCCACACGCGCCAGCCTCCGGCTGCGCGCTGGCAACATCTCAAGGGCGCGCATGACACGCAAAATACCGCGCAAGCCAACGCGCACAGACGGCTCATCAAAGCGCAGGGCCTCGCCGGCCTCGTAGAGCAAGGTATCCACGCCAATCTCAGCCGCCGCCTCGCGCAAGGAACCCTCGAGCACACGCGAAGCCATAAACACTGGCGCACCAAAAGCGACCGCGAGATCGCGCACCTTGCTCTGGTTAGGGTTGATCCGAATCTGCGGCAAATTGGTCCGATGAACCGCCGCCGAGTGCAGGTCAATCGCGAGATCCGCGCGCGCGACTACTTGGCTTAGAAAGGTGTTTGCCAAACGCGACGCGAGCGAGCCGTTTTCATTGCCCGGAAAGCAGCGGTTTAAATCACGCCGATCCGGCAAATAGCGTGAACGGCCAAGAAAACCGAAAGCATTGACAATGGGCACCGTCATCAGCGTGCCGCGCAGCTGGCCCAACACCGCCTGCCCAAGCAGGCGCCGGATGATCTCAACACCGACAATTTCGTCGCCGTGTATCGCCGCGCACACCAACACAGTTGGCCCTGCTCGGCGACCGTGCACAATGTGCACAGGCAACCCAACCGGGGTGTGGTCTGTCAGAGTGCCAATGGGCAACTCCACGGACCGGCGTGTGCCGGGTTCAATCATTTCTCCACCGAAGTGGAACGCCAATCGAGACACGGTTCAGCCTTTGTTGCTGGTCTTGGATTTGCCGGCACTGGTATTTTTTTCGATCAACTTAATGATCTTTTCAGCGACATCCACACCGGTTGCTTTTTCAATGCCCTCGAGCCCAGGAGAGGAGTTCACTTCCATCACTACCGGCCCGTGGTTGGAGCGCAGCAGGTCGACGCCCGCTACGTTCAGGCCAAGGCGCTTGGCCGAGCGCACGGCTGTCGAGCGCTCTTCCGGGCTGATCTTAACCGACCGCGCACTGCCGCCGCGGTGCAGATTCGAGCGAAAATCACCCGCCGCACCGGAGCGTTCCATCGCCGCGACCACGCGTCCGCCAACCACAATCAACCGCAGGTCGGAGTTGCCCGCCTCCTTGATGAACTCTTGCACCAGGATGTTGACGTTGGCGCCGCGAAAGGCCTCGATCACAGACCGCGCCGAGTTGTGGGTTTCAGCGAGAACCACACCGATGCCCTGCGTGCCTTCGAGCAACTTAATCACCACCGGTGCGCCGCCAACCATCTCAATAACTTGGTCGGTCTGCTTCGGGTCGTGAGCGAACGCAGTCACCGGCAGCCCAACACCAGCTTCTGCGAGCAACTGCATCGAGCGCAGCTTGTCGCGTGAGCGACCGATAGCGACCGATTCATTGAGCGGGTAGACACCCATGAGCTCAAATTGGCGCAGCACCGCGAGACCGTAGAATGTGATCGAGGCGCCAATACGAGGGATCACGGCGTCATACAGTGGCAGTTTCTCGCCGTTGTAATAGAGCGCTGGCCGTCGCGATGTGATGTTCATGGTCACGCGCAGGGTGTTGACGATATCAAGCGTGTGGCCGCGTGATTCCGCAGCCTCGATCAACCGACGATGGGAATACAAGTCCGGGTTACGAGCCATCATGCAGAGTTTCATTTGTCATCTCCAGTCACGCGCGGCGGCCCGCACAAAAACGAACGGCCTGCATTAACCAACAACTTGCGCCGGCGCACCGCTGTGCGCCCGAGTATCAATGGATTTAACATGCCGCTTCGGTCTGCGAGCGTGAGCTCAATAAGCCAGCGCTCGTCGCCGAGCACAAGATCCGTGCGAATGGTGGTGCGTTGCTCTGGGACGCCGCCGGTATTGCGCACCTTGCGAGTGCCATGCACCGGATGGGTGACCCGTCGCCCCGAATCAAAGGGCAGTCCAAAACTCACCAGCTGCTCGCCACCGACGGTTGTGAATTCCAGATCGACCGCGTGCAACGCGCTGGTGCGGGCGCCGGTGTCAATCTTTGCACGCACCGGCGAATCGAGCAGCGCAGGCAAGGCAATCCATTCTCGCCAACCGATTACCTGTGCATTGATTGCAGAGGGCTGCGTGGATTCGCTGTTCAATTTTGCTGTGCTCTCTACGACGTCGGGGGGGAGGCACCACGCGGCTGCGGCTGCCGGCATTTTCGATGGGCATTCGCTGCGGCTAACCGAGCCACATCTCGCCCTCCAGTATTCTACCGTGTGCAGTGATTGGGACGTGATCCAGTGTGAGCATCGACTGCACGGCATGCTCGGGCCTGAAATCGACACCGGGCACCCAATCCGTCAATCAGGACTTGCAACACGCTCCATGTGATCCGAAAATCCGCGCGCCTTCCACTTGCTGAGCGCCCGCCATGTCCGCGCCCCAGATTGCACTGTCCAGCCGCCTGCGCAGCACGCCATTCACCGACCGCGTCCGTGCGGGCGGCGTGCGGGCGTTTACCGTGTACAACCACACGTTGCTGGTCACCAATTTTCGTGGGCTCGAGGCGGACTACTGGCACCTGTGCGAGAACGTTCAGGTCTGGGACGTCAGCGCCGAGCGGCAAGTGGAGATAGAAGGGCCAGACGCGAGCAAATTGATCCAGCTTATGACCCCACGCGACCTCTCGCTCGCCAAGGACGACCAGTGCTTTTACGTCCCGCTCTGCGACGACCAAGGCCGCATGGTCAACGACCCGATCGCGATCAAGCACAGCCACGACCGATGGTGGCTCAGCATCGCCGACTCCGACGTGCTGCTCTGGGCACGCGGACTCGCGCACGGCCTGGGCTTGAACGTCACCGTCTACGAACCCGAGGTCTGGCCCGTGGCCGTGCAAGGCCCCAAAGCCGAAGACCTGATGGCGCGCGTCTTTGGCGAGGGCGTTCGCGACATCCGTTTCTTCCGCTACAAGTACCTCGAATGGCAAGGCCACCGCTTTTTGGTGGCGCGCTCGGGTTGGTCACACCAAGGCGGCTTTGAGATTTACGTCAACCACGCCGAGCGCGGCCAGGCGTTGTGGGACGAACTCTTCGCTAAAGGCGAGGATCTGAACGTCGGCCACGGCTGCCCCAACCTGATCGAACGCATGGAAGCGGGTCTGATGTCATTTGGCAGCGACATGACCCTCGAGACCACGCCTTTGCAATGCGGTCTCGACAAGTACTGCCACCTGGACCGTGACCTCGAGAGCATGAGTTTGCCGGCGCTGCGCCTGCAACGCGATTTCGGCGTGCCGAGCCGCCTTATGGGCATCATCGCAGCGGGGGCGCCGCGCATGCCAAGCGCGGTCGAACCCACCCTGACATTCAACGGTGCCCCCATTGCCACCGCCACCTCTCATTGCCTCTCAGCCAAATGGGACGCGTGGCTCGGTTTTGCCATGCTCGACCGCGACGTCATCGACGCCACCGCCGGCCAAGGTGATGTCATCGCGCTCGACCTCGACGGCACCAGCGTTGCCGCGCGTGTGGTCGAATTGCCGTTCAAACTCGACACCGAGAATCTCGACGCACGCCCGCGCTCCGTTTAAAAACGCGTCCGATGGCGCGCACGGCCCGGACCGTGTGTGCAACGCCGCGTTTTCAACGGCATGCCGGCGCGTGCCAGTCGCATGGCGTGGGTAACAGCACAACCCAGAACACAGTCCAGTCGCGCTGCCCCGCCCCGACCCAAACGCCAAGCCGCAAGTGCTTGGTATACTTCGCGGCTCTCTACACGGCGACCCGACATGAGCAAAGCGTCCTTTCTCGACCCGGCAACGATCGCGTTGCACACCGGCTACCGCCCCGACGCCGAACACGGCTCGCGCGCCGTGCCGATCTACCAAACGTCGAGCTACGCCTTCGAGGACGTCGCCCACGGCGCGGCACTCTTTAACGTCGCGACTGGCGGTCACATCTACAGCCGTATGACCAACCCCACGGTTGCGGTGCTCGAACAGCGCCTCGCCGCGCTCGAAGGCGGCGTGGGTGCGGTGTGCACCGCATCTGGCATGAGCTCGCTGATGACCACCTTCGCCACCCTGTGCTCGGCGGGTGACCACATCGTCTCTGCGGCGCAGATCTACGGCTCCACCGCGACCTTGCTGCGCGCCACGCTCAAGCGCTTTGGCATTGAGACGACCTTTGTAGACATCAACAAGCCGCGCGCCATTTCCAAAGCCATCAAGGCCAATACCAAGCTTGTCTTTTGCGAGTCCATTGGCAACCCTGGCCTCGATATCGCCGACATCCCGGCGCTCGCCAAGCTCTGCACCCGCAAGCACGTGCCGCTGGTGGTCGACGCGACCTTTGCGACGCCTGCGCTCAACAACCCCATCGCGCACGGCGCGCACATCGTGGTGCACTCACTGACCAAGTGGATCGGCGGTGGCGGCAACGCCCTCGGCGGCGTGATTGTCGACGGCGGCAATTTCGACTGGGGCAAGGACCCGGACAAATTCCCGACCATGACCGAACCCTACGCCCCCTTTCACGGCATCAGCTTTTTTGATGAATTTGGACCGAGCGCCTTTTCCATGCGCATCCGCGCCGAGAGCATGCGCGACTTCGGCGCAAGCCTCAGCCCGCAAAATGCGTTCTTGCTAATGCAAGGACTCGAGAGCCTGAGCCTGCGCATGCCACGGCACGTGAGCAACGCCGAGACCCTCGCGCGCTGGCTTGCCGACAACGACAACGTCAGCTGGGTCAATCACCCCTCGCTTGAAAGCCACCCCAACCACGCGCTTGCCAAGGCACTCTTCCCAGACGGCGCGGGCTCGGTGCTGAGCTTTGGCGTTGCAGGCGGTATTGAGGCTGGCAAGGCGTTTATGGACGCGCTTGAAATGTCCACCAATCTTGCAAACGTCGGCGACTCGCGCACACTCGTGCTGCACCCCGCCTCCACCACTCACTCACGTCTAGACGCCCCCGCGCGCAAGGCCGCTGGGATCAGTGACGACCTGATCCGGGTGTCGGTGGGCATCGAGGCGCTGCGTGACATCAAGGCCGATTTCAACCGTGGCTTCAAAGCCGCGCAACGCGCGATCAAACGCGCCAATAAGGGTTAAGCGCGTGAAGGTCACACTGAACAACACCGAGATCCACGTCGCAACCGGCGGCCGTCCGCTCGACCCAAAACAACCCGCCATCGTGTTCCTGCACGGAAGCGGTCTCGACCACCGCACCTGGGCGCCGCAGACACGTTGGTTTGCGTTCAACGGCTACGCAGTCATCGCACCTGACTTCCCGGGCCACAGCCAGAGCGGCGGGCGCCCACTGACCTCGATCGAGAAACAAGCCGATTGGCTGTGGACCCTGCTCGACGCGCTCAAGATCAAAAGCGCAAGCCTGGTTGGGCATTCACAAGGCGCGCTGGTCGCGCTCGAAGCCGCATCACGCCAACCGTCACGCACGCGCTCGTTGAGCGTGATCGCCTCCGGCCACGCCGTGCCTGTCAATGATGCCTTGCTGGACATGGCAAAGAACAACAAGAGTGCGGCTGTCGACGCCATGCTGACCTGGGGCTTTGGCGACGATCACCAATTCGGCGTGTCGGTTGTGCCCGGGCAGTCACCGATCGGCATCGGCCACCGCATCATGAGTGCCAACCCACTGCACGTTGACCTCAATTGCAGCAACAACTACCAGAACGGTCTCACAGCCGCAGCTAATGTCAGCAGCCCAACCCAGCTTATCCTCGCACGGCAAGACAAGATGACTTCAGTTAAAGGTGGCATGGCACTGCGCGACGCCCTGCCCAATATGCAAGCCTGCGACATCTTGGAAGACGTTGGCCACATGCTGCCGATGGAAGCACCAGACGCGGTGCTGAAGCACTTGGCAGCCTTCATTACCAAGGTCTAAGGCAAAGGGAATATCATGCCGTGATGTAGATCCTGTAGGTACTGTAGGCCCGTATATGGTCTCCTCCCGTTCGTCAAACCTGCATTGTCTGATGAGCATCGATCAGCCAGCTCCCGTATATCCGGTCTTTGAATGAGTGGGCACATTGCCACTCTGACCTCGATGGAACAGACGCGTGGGGAGTCCTTGT
>CALAMQ010000148.1 GCA_937925815.1 uncultured Granulosicoccaceae bacterium
AATACCGCCGTCTTCGTCGGACTCAAACATTTGGATGGCGAGCGTCGCGCCGCCTCGATTGATGATGTCCTCAGCCTTTATCAGGTGGCGGTGCATGGGAGAGAGCTGGTCGCGCCGCGAGATCATAATTTTCTCGGCGTAACACATGCCCTGACCCGCGCGCAGGTCGCTCAGACGGCCATTGCGCGTGGTGAACAGAAACAAGCCCAGCTCATCAAACTTGCCCTTGCCATAGTCCGTCAAATCCCAGCCCATTCTCGCGTCTCGAACGGACGGCATTTCCGCTATTCGAGCCGCCAATTGCTGTGGTGTGAAATAGGCAAAGGGAGGGAGCACATACCCAAAGGAGCGAATAAAGTCATCCGCACTGCGCAGCAGATTGTTCACATCGGATCGTTTCATGAACATCCCTTACTTTGTCTTGATCGATTCACACTGTGACGCTCCGTAATTGAACGTCCGCTACTACCTTGCAATAAGCCTTGCGAAGCCGTCAACCAAGGCGCCGACTACGAGTCGACCACGACCGGCGAACCCGCAGTGTGAGCTGCGACAGCCGCCCAATCCCACTCAATACCCAGCCCTGGCGTATTAGGCGCATGCGCATAACCGTTTTCTATTTTGGGTTCAGAGGAAGTGATTGCATCGAGCTGCGGGATGTACTCGAGCCACGGCGCATTGTTGACCGCGCAACACAAGCTCACGTGAAGCTCCATCAGAAAATGCGGGCAAATCGGTACGCTGTAGGCCTCGGCGAGGTGCGCAACTTTGAGCCAAGGGGTGATGCCACCGACGCGCGCGACATCGGCTTGGACAACACTGCAGGCGCCCGCCTGCAAATACACCTTAAATTGCGCGAGCGAGTACAAGCTTTCCCCAACCGCAATTGGCACCGAGCAATGCGCACTGAGTCGTGCGTGGGCATCGACGTCATCGGCAGCAAGGGGCTCTTCAAACCACGCGACATCCGCTTCTGCCAACGCCGGTGAACGGCGCATGGCGCCTGGCAAACTGAAACACTGGTTGGCATCGACCATCAAATCGAAACCTTCGCCAACCGCCTCGCGCACCGCGAGCAGGCGCTCACGGTCTTCACCGGGTTTGGGACGGCCAATTTTAAGCTTTGCACCGCGAAAGCCGCGGTTCTGCACGGCCACTTCATCGTCAACCAATTCGTGGGTGTCGAGGTGCAACCATCCACCCTCTGTGCTGTAGAGCGCAACACCCGGCTTGGCGCCGCCAGCGAGTTGCCACAGTGGCATATTCGCTTTGCGACAGCGCAAATCCCAGAGCGCGGTGTCAATGGCGGCGAGTGCGAGCGACGTGATCGCGCCCACGGCTGTGGCGTGCGTGCGAAAGAGGCAACCGCGCCACACCGCTTCAATTGCGTCGGCTTCACGGCCGATCAAAAACGGTGCGAGCGTGTGCTGCAACAACGCCATCACCGAGGGGCCGCCGGTGCCGATGGTGTAGCTGTACCCAGTCCCCACCGCCCCGTCGGCGTCCGTGATGCGGACAATCGGTGTCTCTTGACACTCAAAAGACTGGATGGCGTCTGTTCGCTTAACCTGCGGCTCGAGGTTGGCCAGCTGCAACTCGACGCGTTCGATCAGTGCCATGACATCACCTGGTCAGCCCAGCTCCCTCTGCGCAAGGCTCAACCCCCAGTGATCGGTGCGCCGGCGTCTTTCCAGCTCTGCAAACCACCGCCGTTCAGGACTTCGCCATAACCCATTTCTTTGAGCGTTTTGCCGGCGAGTGCCGCCTGCCCACCGAGTGTGCAAAACACCACCACGCGCTTGGATTTGTCCATCGCCGGGTTGTGCATCGCAAAGTCTGGGTCAGCGTTAAACTCGAGCAAGCCACGCGGGATACAGACCGCGCCTTCGACCGTACCCGTCTCTGCAATGGCAGCCGCTGGGCGGACATCCAAGAACACCGTGTCCGGGCTACCGAGCCAGCCTATGGCATCAGCTGCTGCCACTGAAGGCACCACTGCATTGGCTTCTTCGAGCAGCTGCGGCACGCTCTTCCCTGTTGTTGCGCTCATGGCTATCTTCCTCATCTCGCGTTGTGAGCGCACAGACTACCCCAGCGCACAATCATCCGATAGCTTGCGCTAGCGCGTTTTGACCCCAGGCAGCACACAGAGCATTTCAAACAACAAATTGGCTGCGGTCAGTGCCGTGGTGCCCGCCATGTCGTAGGGCGGTGACACTTCAACCAAGTCGCAGCCAACCAGATTCAAGCCGCGCAAACCCCGGATCAGTTGAAGCGCCTGCGGCGGTGTCAGGCCTGCGATTTCGGGCGTGCCAGTGCCCGGCGCAAAACTGGGGTCCAGACTGTCAATGTCGAAGCTCAAATAAACTGGGCGATTGCCGACAGTCTCGCGGATGCGCGCCGCGAGCGGCGAGAGCGACTGCATCCACAGCTCTTCAGCTTGCACCACCGTGAAACCCCAATCGCGGGCGGTATCAAAATCGTCCGCGGTGTAGCCCGTGCCGCGCAATCCAATTTGAAACACGTGTTCAGCGTCGAGCAAGCCGTCTTCATAGGCGCGCCGAAACGGCGTGCCGTGGGCAATCGCCTCGCCGAACATGTGCTCGTTGATGTCAGCGTGCGCATCCACGTGCACCAACGCCACCGGGCCGTGCTTGGCTGCCACCGCCCGGAGTACTGGGTAGGTCAGCGTGTGATCACCACCGAGAGTCAGCGGGATACAATCGTGACTGAGCAGCTCGTCATAAAATGGCGTGATGCGCGCCACGCTGTCTTTGAGGTCAAAGGTGTTGATCGGCACGTCGCCAATGTCCGCAACTTGGATGGAGTCGAAGGGCGCGGCGCGCGAGTACATGTTGTACGGTCGAATCAACAGCGACTCTGCCCGAATCTGACGCGGACCAAAACGCGTACCGGACCGCAACGACGTGCCAATGTCCATTGGGATGCCGACAAAGCAGGCATCGAGTCCCGCAGCGCTATCAGCCGCCGGGAGTCGCATCATGGTGCCCGGGCCACCAAAGCGCGGCATGTCATTGCCACCGAGCGGTTGATTAAACACTGACAACTCCCCTCGCGCACATTTGGTGCGCCATTAAGAAACCAAAAATCAAAAACGGCTCAAAAAGGCCCGTTCAAGCCACCTTCGCGGTGCGTTCACCCAAAACCAGGTGTCGATCAATACCCGGAATCACATCCGCCTCGCGGTGATTGACATAGAGCACCGTGGTTTCGGTGTCGGCGCAAATGCGCTCAACCAACGCCAACACGCGGCTTCGATTGATGTCATCAAGACCAATACAGGGCTCGTCGAGTATCAGCAGATTCGGGTGCTTAACCATCGCGCGCGCAATCAATGCCAGCCTTTGATCACCGAAGGACAGACTTGTAAAAGCGTCATCGGCGCGGTCAGCGAGCCCCATTACCTGAAGCCAGGTGTCAGCGATGGCTTTGTGTTCGTCACTCGCGCGCCGGTACAAACCAATGCTGTCGTAGAAACCGGACACCACCGCGTTGCGCAAGCTCACACTGACTTTGTATTCCCATTGCAGCGCACTGCTGACGTAACCGATGTGACGCTTGATATCCCAAATGGTCTCACCGGAACCGCGCTGCATGCCAAAAACCAGGATGTCGTTTGTGTAGCATTGTGGGTGGTCGCCGGTGATCAAATTGAGTAGACAGGTCTTGCCGCTGCCGTTGGGTCCGCTGAGCTGCCAGTGCTGGCCGGGTTGCACCGCCCAATTGACTGCATCAAAAATCACTTTGTCGCCGTACGCGACCCGTCCGTTCTGCAGGCGCACCAGCGGCGCCGAGGGATCGAGCGCCGGCGCGCGGTCTGCCTCCGGTGCCGGCGGCAGCTCAATGTCAGAACGGCTGATGTGTAACAAGCGGCGCACGTCAGCCACGGCCTGGCTCTCGTGCATGGGAATGCCGTGCGCAAGGCTGCCCGCCTCGACATAGCCCACGTGCGTGACGCAGCTTGGCACATCGTCAAAGCGGTTTAAAACGAAGACCATCTGCACGCGGTCTGCCTGTTCACCGAGCACGCGCCTCAAGGTGTCGCAGGCTGACACGTCCAGGCCCTCAAAGGGCTCATCGAGAATGAGCAGCTGCGGGCAGCTTGCTATCGCCCGCACCAACAGTAGCTTGCGCGTCTCACCGGTTGATAGCTTGCGAAAGCTCTGAGACAGCAACGGCTCAAGGCCAAAGGCTGTCACCAACTCGCGCTGCAATGCCGAGTCCTGGCACCCCTCAGACAGGACCTCAGCGACAGGCGTGCCCTCGGAGATCACGTCGAGGATGTCGGCGTCATCTTTGCGGCGTTCCGCTTCAATCAACGCCGCCTGCGCCGCAAAAGACACCACAGCGACCCGCTCTGGCACACCCGACAGCGAGCCCGCAAGCCAATCACCCTCGCCGTGCAGGGTGGCCGCCAGCGCAGACTTTCCAGCGCCATTGGGCCCGATCAACACCCAGTGCTCGCAGGCGTTGATCGTCCACGCGTCACAACGCAATTCAAAGTGATCGCCAAACCCGATCCGTCCCTGCCGCAGTTCAATTGCGCCCATGTGCTTCTGCCCAAACCCCATCAACAAAACACGCATTGTATCCGTGTCGTGGGCCGCGTTGAGTGCGAGAATGCCACCATGCACGAGCGCTCCCCCATCACCCTTGGTCTGCCGCAATGGTTCCACGCCGACTGGCCATTCACGCCGCGAAGCGGCGACGCACTCGCACACTACAGCCGGCACTTCGACACCGTAGAGGGCAACACCACCTTCTACGGCTTGCCCCGCGCGGACACAGTCACGCACTGGCGGGAGGTCACGCCTGAGCACTTTCAATTTTGTCTCAAATTCCCACGCGCCATCAGCCACGAGGCTGAACTGCAACACTGTGCCAGCGAGACCGCCGAATTTCTCGACCGCCTGAGCCCCCTGGCCAGCCGCATCGGCGTGCTTTGGCTACAGCTTGGGCCGCGGTTTGGTCCCGGCAATTTAGGCGCGCTGGAACACTACCTCGCGCAGCTGCCAAAAGACTTTCACTACGCCGTCGAAGTCCGCCACCCAGCGTTTTTCAATAAAGGTGAAGACGAGCGACGCTTCAACCGCATGCTCGCCGACGCCGGCGTCAACCGCACGGTGTTCGACACCCGCACGCTGTTCGCGCACCCCGCAGACGACCCCGACTCGCGCGAGGCATTGGCCAAGAAACCGCGCGTGCCCACGCACGCCGTCGCAACCGCAGATCGCCCCATGGTGCGCTTCATCAGTCCCAAAGACACCTCGCTCGCCGACGATGCACTCGCGCACTGGGCGACGGTGTTGTTGCGCTGGCACCGCGAAGGAAAAGACCCTTTTGTGTTTCTGCACACACCGAGCTGTGCCGAGGCCGCAACCCTTGCGCGCCAGCTGAGCAGCGCGCTACACGCGCAGGACAACCGCCAGCGGCAGCTGACCAGCGCGCTTGAACGGGCGACACAACACAGCTTGTTCTGATCCGCCGCACGGCCTCGCGCTATGCTGGAACCCCAACGTCGACAAGGGGCTCAACGCGTGTTCGGTTGTCAATTTGAACTCAGCGATATCACCACACCGTCCTGCCAACTGCGCGTGCGCCACGGCGGCTCGGGGCCACCCTTG
>CALAMQ010000149.1 GCA_937925815.1 uncultured Granulosicoccaceae bacterium
ACGAAAACCTGATCACCGCGTTGGCACACTTCGGTGATCGGGGCCGCGCGGCTTGTGCTTGGCACCGTTTGGTTCGGTGGCTGGCGGTGGTGGAGCGCGGGGGCTCAGACACCAGCGCGCTGAACGCGCATCAGTCGCTGGTCGCATTGGCTGAGCAGCGCCGCGCCAAGTCAGTCAAGAAATTCCGTCAGTGGTTGGCCTTGCCCTCAGCGCGTGCGGGGCGCAATCAGGTGGTGCGGGCCCTGGCGCAAGCACCACACAACGGATCAGATTTAGGTGATGTCGAGGCGGGTTGGGCGCAACACCGTGCTGTGCTCGCAACTGGCGATCTCGCGACTGCGAGCGAGTGCCTCCACACTTGGCATGTTGTGAGTGCTTGGCAGGCGCACTGGCGGGCCACTGACCGGGCTGAGCCTGAGGATGTCGCCGAGCTGCGACGACAGCTCGCCAAGGCACTGTTGGCCAGCAATCTGGATGATCGTCTGGCGCGCACGTTAAAATATAGCGACGACCACGCGCTTTGGCATTGCGCCGGTGCGTTGCAGCGCAGCTTGCAAGACACTGCGCACCAGCACGAAAAGGCTGCGCGCGATACCGCACTCTTGATGCGCGTTCCACTTCAACCGCGGTTTGGTCGCCACGCCGTTGGCTGAGCACCTTCGCCACGCACGCTACATTGGAATCAGTAAATAACATGCCCAACGCGATCCGCATTCGCGGACTAGAGAAAGTCTGGACAAATGGAAAACGCGCACTCGCTGGGGTTGACCTCGAAGTTGAGCGCGGCGACTTCTACGCGCTGCTAGGCCCGAACGGGGCCGGCAAAACCACGACTATCGGTGTGGTGTCTTCGCTGGTGAGTAAGAGCGCCGGTGAGGTCACGGTGTTTGGCCACGACCTCGAGCGGGAACCCGCAGCTGTGCGCCGCGCCATCGGTCTTGTGCCACAAGAATTCAACATGAACCTGTGGGAGCCGGTGCAAGAAGTGCTGGTCAACCAAGCGGGCTTCTACGGCGTGCCCAAGCGCGAGGGGATCAAACGTGCCGAGGCCTGCCTCGATTTGCTCGGGCTGCGTGACCGCGCTGACAGCTTGGTCCGGGAACTCTCCGGCGGCATGCGTCGGCGCTTGATGATTGCGCGTGCACTGGTGCACCAGCCGCAGTTGTTGATCCTCGATGAACCCACCGCCGGTGTGGACATTGAAATCCGCCGCTCGACGTGGGCGTTGTTGCGACGCCTGAACCAAGAAGGCACAACCATACTGCTCACAACGCACTACCTCGAGGAGGCCGAGGCGCTGTGCCGTACCGTGGGCATCATCGATCAAGGCCGGCTGCTCGAGCAGGGGCCGGTGGACATTCTGCTCAGTCAGGCGTCGGTGCAAACCTTTGTGTTCGATCTCGCGCAGCCGGTCGCCTGCGCGCCAAGTTGGGAGGGAATTTCTTGCGCTCTCGCCGACGGCAGCGGATACAAGCTCGAAGCCGCGGTCAGTGCAGACCTGACTTTGAATGACGTTTTCACGGCTTTTCAACAGTCGGGGCTGTCTGTGCTCTCAATGCGCAACAAACAAAATCGACTCGAGGAATTTTTCCTGCGCCGGGTCGGTCGGGATGGCACACATGGCAACTGAATCTGTGCAAGCCAATCGCGTTGCCTACGCGACATTGGTCTCACGAGAAATTCGCCGCTTCACCCGGATTTGGGTGCAGACGTTGGTACCATCGGCGGTCAACGCCTTGTTGTACTTCGTGATCTTTGGCAGCTTGATCGGCGAGCGGGTTGGGGATCTACAGGGCGTCGCCTACATCGACTATCTAGTGCCTGGCATCGTGCTCATGTCGATCATCCTCAACAGTTACAACAACGTCGTGAGCTCGTTTTTCAGCGCCAAGCACCAGCGTTATCTCGAA
This sequence comes from uncultured Granulosicoccaceae bacterium, assembly GCA_937925815.1. GTDB lineage: Bacteria > Pseudomonadota > Gammaproteobacteria > CALCKW01 > CALCKW01 > CALCKW01. The sequence continues at coordinate 1,911 of CALAMQ010000149.1, forward strand.
GAAATTCTGGTGTCGCCGATGGCGAGCTTCGTTGTGCTGTGTGGCTACGTCAGTGGCGGCGTGGTGCGCGGCTTGTGTGTGGGTGTGATCGTGATGGCGGTGGCGAGCCTGTTTGGGGATCTCGGTGTGCGCAACCCGATTGGGCTGCTGGCTTACGCGGTGCTGACCGCAATACTCTTCGCAACACTGGGTTTGATTAACGCCATTTTTGCGCGCAGTTACGATGACATCAGCATCGTGCCGCATTTTGTGTTGACACCCTTGACCTACTTTGGCGGCGTGTTTTACTCCATCACGCTGTTGCCGCCGTTCTGGCAATCTCTGTCGGCGCTCAACCCGCTGTACTACATCATCAACGGCTTTCGCCACAGCATGTTGGGCGTCGCCGACGTGACGTCGGGGGTGGCGTTGCTGGTGACGCTGGCGCTCGTTGTGGCCGCGGGCCTGTGCGCGTGGTGGATGTTGGTGCGTGGCATTCGACTCAAACACTGAGGAACCCCGATGGGTACCAAATCAAAACGCCAACCGATAGCTGAAACGGTCGATCGGCACCGCTTGTACCAACACGCCGTGCAGTGCCCGGAATTCGAACTCGATTTCATGAACACGGTGTTCAAAGCGCGACGCAAACGCGCGCCGCGCCACATGCGCGAGGATTTCTGCGGCACCGCGTTGGCCTCGGCGCAGTGGGTGACCCGCCACCGCGAAAACACGGCTGTCGGTGTGGACCTCGATGCCGATGTGCTGGCGTGGGGTGAAGACAACAACGTCGCCACGCTAAAACCTGCCCAGCGCAAACGCGTCTCGCTCAAGCGAGAGAACGTGCTGAGCACAGGCACCGAGGTGCAGTTCGATTTTGTGCAAGCGCTGAATTTCAGCTACTGGATTCTCATGGAGCGCAAGCAGCTGTTGAGTTACTTCAAACGCGTGCGCAAGTCTCTTGTGGACGATGGCATCTTGTTCCTCGATGCCTTTGGCGGCTATGCCGCGCATCAAAGTGGCACTGAGACCCGCGAGCTCGATGGCTTCAACTACGAGTGGGAGCAGGCGAGCTTCAATCCGGTCACCAACCTGATGCAGTGCTACATCCACTTCGGGTTCAAGGACAAGTCACGGCTCGATCGGGCCTACAGCTACCGCTGGCGTTTGTGGGGGGCCGCCGAGATTCGAGACCTGCTCAGCGAGGCCGGGTTTTCGGCCAGTCATATGTATTTACAAGCCTTTGACCCAGAGACCGATGAGCCGCTAGACGACTACATCTGCACCGATGAGTGCGAGGATCATGCGTGCTGGTTGGGCTACATCGTGGCGCTCCGGTAAAGCTGAAATCTGCAATTTGTCAAGACTCAAAAGCATCTTTTTTCCTTGGAATGTTCACTGGGAAAAAAAGTGTAAATAGGGTCTTGATATTCCCGTAGAATGATGGCAAGCATTTATAAAACAACAACTTAGCAGCACCGTCTTGTCCACAGAATTTGTGGATAAGTCTGTAGACAACTGCTGCAGGTTGCCGTTTTTAAACGCGTTGCGAGGGATTGGTTGAAACTTGACCAGTTGGTCACTGGTCACCGTTGCGAGAAGACGCTAGTGTCGCAGTTGTATTTTTATTATTCGTCGATGAACGCGGGCAAGTCGACCGCGTTGCTGCAGTCGGCACACAACTACCAAGAACAAGGCATGCGGGTCGCGCTGTTCACTGCGGCTCTCGATGACCGTTTTGGTGTGGGCCGCATTCGTTCGCGCATCGGCATTGAAGCCGAGGCCGACACCTTCGACGCTGAGACCGATCTCTTCTCAGCGGTCGAGAGCAGCATGGGACAGACCGGCCTCGCCTGCGTATTGATCGACGAAGCTCAATTCCTTTCACGCGAACAAGTGGATCAATTGGCGAGCGTGGTGGATCTGCTCAAGGTACCGGTATTGTGCTACGGCATCCGCACGGATTTTCGCGGCGAACTGTTCTCTGGGTCGGCCCGCTTACTCGCAATTGCCGACAAGCTCTATGAACTCAAGACGGTCTGCCACTGTGGGCGCAAGGCGACCATGGTGGTGCGCAAAGATGACCGCGGCACACCGGTCTTTGCCGGAGGGCAAGTCGAGATTGGTGGCAACGACCGGTACGAGCCGGTCTGCCGGCGCCATTTTCGCGCCGCGCTGAGCACTTGGTTGCGCTCGCGCAGCCGCGGTGACGCGAGAACACACCTCAGCGCTGGGGCCGAGTAGGGTGGGGCTCAGCCGTGCGCGATTGAGGCGCCATCTCGATCATCTCGCCGCGCAAGACCCAGACATCGCACGCGCGCTGTCGCAAGTGGGTTACCCCGCACCACGGCACCGCCCACGCGGCTTTGCAACCTTGTTCCAAGTGATTGTGTCGCAGCAAGTGTCCACGCAATCGGCAAGCGCCATCTGGTCGCGGTGCCAAGCTGGATTGGGTGAAAACCCGGCGCCTGAAGCTGTGCTTGGCGCAAGCACAGAGGCTCTGCGCGCGTGTGGCTTGAGTGCGCGCAAGGCAGAATACGCGCAAGACCTCGCGGCGCACTTTGTCGACGGCAGGTTGAATGACGAGGACATCGCAGCGCTCGACGATGAAGCGGCGATTGCAGCGTTGACAGCCGTGCGCGGAATCGGGCGATGGACAGCGGAGATCTACTTGCTTTTTGCAGAGGGGCGTCAAGACGTGTGGCCAGCAGATGACCTCGCCATTCAGATCGCCTTTCAACGCGTAAAAGGACTCGAAAACCGACCGCGCGGCAAAGCGTTTTATGCGCTCAGCGAACCTTGGTCACCGTGGCGTGGCGCGGCCGCAATCTTGCTTTGGTCGGTGTACGGTAGTACGACACTCGAAGTATGATCGTACACGTGTGAAAACACCTTACTTTCTTTTTCATCGTTCACTCAGGCTGCGGTAAACTTGATGTTAAATGTCGGTACGTCTGTGCGAGTGCGTCGTGTGGAAGCTGTGAAAAAACACCCTATTTTGTCGTGTATTTTGTCGTGTATTTTGTCGTTGCTGTTGATGCTGAGCACGGTGGGGGCGCCTGCCGCCTACGCAGAAGAAGTGTCTGACCCGTTTGAATCGATCAACCGCAAAGTGCAGCGCTTCAACGACGCCGGTGACAAGTACGTCATCAACCCAGCAGCCACGCTCTACCGCAACCTCACGCCGCGTTTTTTCCGTGTCGGTGCGCGCAATTTTCTGCAAAACCTCGCGTACCCCATCACCATCGTGAACCAGTTCCTCCAGGGCAAGGTCGGCGACGGCATGGATGACACCGCGCGCTTTTTGATCAACTCAACCGTTGGTTTGGGCGGTGTTCTGGATGTGGCCACCCCGTGGGGTTTGCCGCACCGCGATGAAGACTTCGGTCAAACTTTCGCCAAGTGGGGATTGCCGCCAGGCCCGTACATCGTTGTGCCAATCTGGGGCGGTGTGACGTTGCGTTCCGGTATTGGTGATCTGCCAGACACCTTGCTCTACCCGCCAACCTACCTCGCGTCTGACCGTGAGAGTCTTGGCCTGAGCATTCTGTGGACATTGAATCGCCGTGATGAACTGATCGGCGCCGAGCAGCTCGTTACCGGTGATCGCTACACATTCATCCGAGACGCCTACATCCAACAGCGCGAGTACTTGATTGCTGACGGGGAGCTGGACGACCCCTTTCTTGACTGAGAAATCGACGCAAAGCGGTACAAGACTCGAAGCTGCCGGTGGGTTGCAGGGCGTGATCTTGGCGATTGTGAGCCGTCCCGGATGGGTGCTGGCGCTGGTGGCGTTCGCGTTATTGCTCAGCGCGTTGATCGCACCGCGTTTTCGCTTTGATGCCTCGGCTGACACCTTGGTTGCGCGCTCAGACCCCGATCTCAAATATTTTCAAGCGCTCTCCAAGCGGTTCGGCGATGAAGAATTTGTCTTTGTCGTCTATTCACCCGATTCAGGGGACCTGCTGACCCCGCAATCCATCGCAACACTCAGTGCGTTGCAATCAGACATTGCCAAGACGCCCGGCGTGCGCGGTGTGTTCAGTGTGCTCGACGCGCCGCTGTTAAAGAGTCCGCCCTTGTCATTGCTTGACTTGATGGGCGGCTTTAGAACGTTACGCAGTGATGACGCCGACCTCGCGCTGGCGCGTGATGAATTGCGCAACAGTCCAATTTTTCGCGATTTGCTGATGTCATCTGACGGGCGCAGCACGGCGCTTCGTGTTGATCTGGACACCGACAGTGACCTCAGTGCGCTGCTCGATGTGCGCGAGCGCCTGCGCGATCAGCGCGACGCAGGTGAGCCCGTTGACCCAGACGTGCTGCGCGCGGCGGAAGCCGCCTACGATGACGCACGTGCGGACTTTTTGGTCGAGCGTGACAGCTTGCTTGCGTCACTTCGCGTGATTCGAGATCACTACCGCGACGGCGCGACAGTTCACCTCGGTGGAGTGCCAATGGTCGCGGCTGACATGATCGACTACGTCAAGCGCGATATCGCCGTGTTTGGTGTGGCGGTGTTGGCGTTGGTGATGTCGATGCTGTTTCTGTTTTTCAGGCAACTGCGCTGGGTGGTGATACCGCTTGCAGTCGGTGCCAGCAGCATCTTGCTCACCGTGGGTGTGCTGGCATTGCTGAGACAACCGGCCACGGTGGTCTCGAGCAACTTCATGGCGCTGCTTGCGATCCTCTCAATTTCGTTCTCGATCCACCTGATCGTGCGTTACCGAGAGCTTGAAAATACCGACCCTGAAGCCTCGCATGCGCAGCGGGTCAAGGCCGCGCTCTCGTCGAAAATTGCGCCGCTTTTTTACACAGCGCTGACCACCATCGTCGCATTTGCCTCGCTCGCGAGCAGCGACATCCTGCCGGTAATTCACTTTGGCTGGATCATGGTGCTGGGCGTGGCCTTCGCGTTTGCAATGAGTTGCACGGTGTTCCCAGCGCTGCTCGCCTTGAACAAACCCGGTGACCGCGCCGCACCGCCGTCCACCAACCCGGCGTTGACCACTTGGCTTGCGCGAGTTGCAACCGAACGCAGCGGGTCTGTGATCGCGGTTGCCGCAGCGGTGTTGGTGGTGACGCTCGTTGGCATCGGGCGGTTGTCGCTCGACAACAAATTCATTGATTATTTCCGCGCCGACAGCGATGTGCGCGCTGGCCTCGTGTACATCGATCAGTCACTCGGTGGCACGGTGCCCTTTGATGTGGTGGTGAAATTTACGCCGTTTGAAACTGAGCCCGAGGACGATGACGACTTTTTCGGCGGAGGGGATGACGAGCCCTTTCCCGAGCGCTACTGGTTCACGCCCGACAAGCTCGCCAAACTCGACGACTTACACAGCCGCATCGAGGCGCTGCCGCAGGTGGGCAAGGTGCTCTCGCTTGCGAGCCTGGAGCGTGTAGGGCGAGACTTCAATGACGGCGAGCCGCTCAGTGCGCTCCTGATCGTGGGGGTTCTCGGCGCCTTGCCAGAGGATATTCGGGAGCTCTTGATTGAGCCTTATGCCAATCCAGCGTCGGGCGAGATGCGGCTCTCTGGACGCATGGTGGAGAGTGGTCCAGCATTCTCAAAAGATGCCCTGATCGCGGAGATCGAGGCGAGTGCGTTGGCTGCGGGCTTTAGGGTTGACGAGGTGCGCATCAGCGGCATGATGGTGCTCTTCAACAACATGCTCAAACAGCTGTTTGAATCCCAGACATCAACCATTGGTTATGTCGTGGGGCTGACCTTTTTGATGTTTGCCGGATTGCTGTGGTCGTTCCGTCTGGCAGTGCTCGGTCTATTGCCCAATTTACTGGCCGCGGCAACCGTGCTCGGTGTGATGGGGTGGGCCGGCATTCCGCTCGACATGATGACCATCACCATCGCCGCGATCAGTGTCGGCATCGGTGTGGACAACGCCATCCACTACCTGCACCGGTTTCGCGCCGAGCTGGCGCAGGTGGGCGACGCAAAAGAGGCGGTTAGGCGCAGCCACAACAGCATTGGGCGCGCGCTGTATTTCGCGTCTTTCACGATCATCGCCGGTTTCTCGGTGCTTGCTTTTTCAAGCTTCGTCCCCACGATTTACTTTGGTCTGCTGACAGCGCTTGCGATGGCGTTGGCAACCTTCGCAAATCTCCTGGTTTTGCCGAGCTTGCTGGTCCGTTTCGTGCGCTGACGCGGTACACTGCTGACACATCCCCGTCTCGGCGCACGCCGACACCCAAGGTGAGACCCATGCGAATACAGCAATTGATCCTCGCTTTTGTGACAAGCATCGGCTTGATCACGTCCGTACACGCCAACGACGCCGTCGCGTTGGTTGACCGCACGGCTGCACAATTGATTGAAGCGGTTCAGTCCTCCAGCACCGCTCCAGACTCACTGGTCGCGGAAATGGGGGCTGTGCTCGACCCGGTTGTAGACTTCACCGGCATCGCGCGCGGGGTGATGGGCAAAAATCACTACGGCGCTGCAACGGACGACCAACGTGCGCGTTTTGCAGGCGTTTTTCGTGACAGCCTTGTCGACACGCTTGCGCAGGCCTTGTCAGTCTTCGGTGATGTCACCACCAACGTGAAAGCAGGCAAGGGCGATGGCGTCAAACGCCAGAGTGTCCTGGTCAACGCGCGCACCCCGGATGGCAACTCCTTTGATGTCGTTTTTGCCATGGGCACTGTTGGGGCTGAGTGGAAAGTGAAGAATTTGACCTTTGACGGCGTGAACATGGGATTGTCTTTTCGCAATCAATTCGCGGCGTCGATGACGCAACGTGGCAATGATATTGACGCGGTTATCGACAACTGGGCTGTGCTCGAAGAGGGCAACTGAGTCTCTCGAGTCTTCTCAGAAAAGAGCGGCCTTCGGGCCGCTTTTTTGTGGCTGCGTTTCGTTGATGTAAACACGCAATACAGGACGGGTACCGTGACACCGCGTGTCAATCTGCCGCCGTTGCTTGTCAAAATGCCGTCGCTGAACTACACCTTTAGTATTGGATTCGGTGTGGTGATAGAGATGCTTGACGTAGCCATTGTGATGAATAGGGATCATGTGTTTTGCGAGCGTGTCTCTCGCGCACCGCGTGTTTGTCCACGCCGCAGCGCAGGCCGCTGACACCAGCCACGATTACGCGGCCCGTGAACACAAGTTCAAACGGTTTATGCACTTGAATCTGGGTCTTGGTGCGTTTGCCATACTGGTGCTGCTTGCAACAGTAGAGCCCTCAATGGACCCCATGCTCACCGTGTCAGTTGACGCGCTCAATGAAAATGCAGTCAACTGAAAGCAATGGTTTTGACAGCACGCCCGAGTCAACGCGAGGTGTTGTCACCACCAGTCTTTGACAAGTATTTGTCGTCCAGTGCCGCGTTGGCGCGCCCGAGCTGCATACGCTGAGAATTGTCTCTGAGCGCTAGCGCAACGGCGAGTGTGTCAACCACAACCAACTGCGCGACGCGCGATGACAGCGGCATCAACAACTCTTTGCCGTCGCTTGGCTCAACCGGACACACCGCACAGGCCAGATCTGCCAGAGGGGATGCGGGCGCTGTGATCGCAACCACCCTCGCGCCGCATGATTTTGCAATTTCCACGCTTCTTATCAAGTCACGGTTGCGCCCGCTGTGCGACACCGCGAGCACCGCGGTGTCTTCGCTGAGCAGCGCGGCTGCGGCGGCGTGAATGTGCGGGTCGGTGTGGCACACCACGGGTTTGCCCAGGCGCAACAAACGCAACTGCGCCTCGCGCGCGACGTTGCCCGAACCGCCCATGCCGTAAATTTCAATGCGCGAAGCCGCGTCGAGCAGGCTCATTGCTTGGTCCAATTGCGTACCGTGGCACTCGGCCAGCAAGTTGTGCAACCGAAGCTGGATATTGCGCACCACTGAGTGGGCAATCGCCGATGATGGGTCGCCCGGTTTGACTTCGTGACGTACTGGCGTGGTGGTGGCAATGTCTTGTGCCACGCGCAATTTAAACGCGAGGTAACCGTCGCATTGCATCGAGCGGCAAAACCGCACCACGGTGGGTTCGCTGACACAAGCGGCCTGCGCGAGCTCACCGATGGTGAGATTCGGACAGCTCTCTGGGTCTGCTAGCACGCGCCTGGCCACCTGGCGCTCAGCGCGGCTCAGGGAATCAATGCGTTGTTCAATTTCGCGCAGGATCATGCCGGGTGTTTCGATTGGGTCGGTAGGGTGGCGGCAGCGCCAATCAGTCCAGCGTGCGGGTTGGTTATGACGTAGAGCGGCATCGGTTTTACGATGCGGCGCATGCGTCCCTTGTCTTCAAACGCCTCTCTCAGGCCCCAGTCATCCAAGGAGTCCGCGACCGCTGCGGCAATGCCGCCGCCGATAAACACGCCACCGCTTGCGCCCATAATCAACGCGAGATCGCCAGCAAATCCGCCGAGCAGTCGGGTGAACGCGCGCAGTGTGCGCACGGCACGTTCTGAGTCACCGCGCTGTGCCGCAGCGCTGATTGCACTGGCTTCTGGCTGTTGGTCGATGGATTCTGACTCGCTCGGGTCAAGTGCCCAGTGCACGTTTCGCAGGCCGTCGCCCGAGAGAATGCGCTCGAGTGACACCCGACCAAACTGGCTTTGCAAGCGCGCCACTATGTGCAAATCTTCTTCAGTGCCCATTGGCACGCTCACGTGGCCGCCTTCACCAGAGAGTGCAATGGGGTGTTCACCTGACTCAAGTAAACCGGATACGCCAAGCCCGGTACCAGCACCGAGCAGCGCGCGCGGTGCGCCGAGCTCCGGCGTATCTCCGCCAAATTGCAGCATGTCTTCTGCACGCAACTGCGGCAGTGCGTGCGCCAGGGCCGTGAAGTCGTTGACCAAAGTCGCATCGTCAAAGCCAAAGGCCTCGCGCAATGCGGGGCGCGAGAGCTGCCAGTGGCCGTTTGTGAGGGTGACGGTGTCGCTTGTGATCGGGGTTGCGACAGCGAGGCAACAGCGCTGCGGGCGCGCGTTGCCGTGCGCATTGAGGTACTGCGAGATTGCGTCCTCAACCGACGGCAAACTGCGGTGTTTGACAATGCTGACATCACGCAACGCGCCATCGCGCCACAGCGCTAGACGGGCGTGCGTACCGCCGATGTCGCCAACCAAATCCACAGCAGTCAAAGCGTCTCCTCGTGCCAGCTCAGTCCACGTCTACCGAGCAATCCACCAGAGGCCGCAGGCCCCCAGCTTCCGACCCGGTAGGGCTTGGGCGCGACGCCGTGCGTGCGCCAGGTATTGATGATGGGATCGATCCAGGCCCAGGCCGCGTCTTGTTCATCACGGCGCATAAAGAGCGCTTGCTTGCCAGCAACCAGGTCGACCAGCAGGCGCTGGTAGGCGTTGATGTAGTTGGCGTTATAGCTCTGCGACAAGTCGAGGTCGAGCATGACCGGTTTGAGCGCAAGCGCGTCACCGGGCTTTTTAGAGAGAATGTGCAGCTTGATGCTTTCAACCGGTTGCAGCTGGATGACCAGTCGGTTGACCGCGTTCTTGGCAACTTGGTCGGGAAAGATGGAGTGCGGCAGCGAGTCAAAAGTGATGACGATCTCACTGACTTTGGTCTGCATACGCTTGCCGGTGCGCAGGTAGAAAGGCACGCCAGCCCAGCGCCAGTTGTCGATACTGGTTTTGATCGCAACGAAGGTCTCGGTATGGCTGTCTGAATCGACACCGTTCTCTTCGAGGTATCCAGGCGCTTCTTCTTCGCCAACAGATCCGCTTACGTACTGGCCACGCACCGTGTTGTTGGCCACGCGCTCGGGCGTCATTGGCCGCAGAGAGCGCAACACTTTGAGTTTCTCGTCGCGGATGCTGTCACCGTCAACTGACAACGGCGGCTCCATCGCGATGATGCAGAGCAATTGCAGCAGGTGGTTTTGCACCATGTCACGCAACGCGCCGGTTCGGTCGTAGAAGTCACCGCGCCGGCCGATGCCGAGTTCTTCAGCCACGGTGATCTGCACGTCGCGAATGCGGCCGCGTCGCCACAGTGGCTCGAACAAGGAGTTACCAAAGCGCAGTGCGATGAGGTTTTGCACCGGCTCTTTGCCGAGGTAGTGGTCTATTCGAAAAATCTGTGACTCCTCGAAGGCATCGGCGATGAGATCATTGATCTCGTTTGCCGACTCGCGGTCGTGGCCGAGCGGCTTCTCCACTGCCACGCGGGAGTCGGCGTTGATCAAGCCGTTGGCGCGCAGGTTGTTGCAGATAGCGCCAAATAACCGCGGCCCGGTTGAGAGGTAATAGAGGCGGCTGTTGTCCGGGCGCGCGTTCAGGCGCTCGCCCAGTGCCGAGTAGCTGTCACAGTCCATGAGGTCGATGCGCACAAAATCGACGCGGGTGAGGAAAGTGGCCCAGGTCTCGGGGTCAAAGAGATCGGGGTGCACATGTTTTTGCGCGTCTGAGTCGAGCAGCGCGTGAAAGGCGTCGAGATCGAGCTCGGTGCGGGCAACGGCAATCAGCCGGCTGTCGCCGGGCATGCCGCCGTTTTTAAAGATGTTGTAGACCGCCGGGACCAATTTGCGCATGGCGAGGTCGCCGGTGCCGCCAAAAATCACCAGATCAAAGGCTTGCGGGGCGGGCTGTTCACTCATTCGGGGTTCCCTGTTTGAACCTGTGTTGATTGAGAGGCTGTGCAGGGTTTGCACCACCCTTCGATATGAAAGTGTATTTCAAAAAGACTGCCAGACACGCGAAAGAGCGTCGTTTATTGCGGTCCAAAGCGCTACAATGTGTAGCTCAGCTACATATTTTGGCGAACATGAGCACCCTACACAAGACGGTTGAAGCCGTGACCGCCCGCATCGTGGCCCGCAGTGAGCACAGCCGGGCCGCGTACCGCGACGCCGTGGCGCACGCTGCGAAGGCTTGGCCAGCGCGCCAAGCACTCTCCTGCACCAATCTCGCACACGGGATGGCCGCAGCCCCGCTCAACGATAAATTGCGCCTGCGCGAGATCAAGCCGCCCAATCTGGCGATTGTCACCGCGTATAACGACATGTTGTCTGCGCACCAGCCCTATGAGCGCTATCCCGAAATCCTCAAGCAGGCGGCACGGGAGGCGGGCGCCGTGGCGCAGGTGGCCTCTGGCGTGCCCGCAATGTGCGACGGCATCACCCAGGGCCAGCCAGGCATGGAGCTCAGTCTCTTCAGCCGCGACGTGATCGCAATGTCGAGCGCGGTTGGCCTGACCCACAATACCTTTGATGGTGGCTTGTGGTTGGGCGTGTGCGACAAGATCGTGCCGGGATTGTTGATCGCGGCGTTGCGCTTTGGCCACTTGCCGGCGGTGTTTGTGCCGGCGGGCCCGATGGGCAGCGGCATCACCAACAGCGAGAAAAGCCGGGTGCGCCAACGCTTCTACGCCGGCGAGGCCACGCGCGATGAACTGCTCGAGTCAGAGCTCGCGGCCTATCACAGCGCCGGCACCTGCACCTTCTATGGCACCGCCAACAGCAACCAATTATTGATGGAGTTTATGGGGCTGCACATCCCAGGCGCGGCCTTTGTGCCGCACGACAGCGGCATGCGCGACACCTTGAGCGCAGCTGCAGCCAAACAACTGGTCACCCTGACCGCCAACGCTGGCAGCTACCGCCCGATTGCCGACATCGTCGACGAGCGCGCGCTGGTCAACGCGATTGTCGGCTTGCTTGCCACTGGTGGGTCTTCTAATCACACGATTCATTTGGTGGCGATAGCACGCGCCGCCGGCGTCAACGTGACCTGGGACGACTTTGACCAGCTGTCGCGCGTGGTGCCGCTGTTGTCGAAGGTCTACCCCAACGGCCAGGCAGACATTAACCAGTTTCACGCCGCCGGTGGCGTCGGCACTGTGATGCGCGAGCTGCTCGACGCCGGGCTCTTGCACCGGGATGTCAAAACCGTAGTCGGCGATGATCTTGCGGACTACGCCACCGAGCCCACACTGGACAACGGTGTGTTGCGTCAGGTGCCGTCACCGGCGCCAGGTCAGGCGCCTGACATCATCGCCCCGTGCTCAGCGCCATTTTCACCCGAGGGCGGACTGCGGCTGGTCGCGGGTAATCTCGGCCGCGCGGTGGTGAAAGTCTCAGCCGTCGACCCGTCGCGGCATCTGATTGAAGCGCCGGCGCGGGTGTTTGACTCCCAGGCCGCGGTGCACGACGCCTACGCCGCCGGCGAACTCGACCGCGACGTGATTGTGGTGGTGCGCGGGCAGGGCCCACGCGCCAACGGTATGCCGGAGTTGCATAAACTCATGCCGCCGTTGACCTTGCTGCAAGACAAAGGGTTCCGTGTGGCATTGGTGACCGACGGCCGTTTGTCCGGCGCCTCAGGCTCGGTGCCAGCCGCTTTGCACGTCTCGCCCGAAGCCGCCGCGGGTGGCAACATCGCGCGGGTGCAGGACGGCGACACAGTCCGGCTCAATTGCGAGAGCGGTGAGCTGACAGTGGTGTTGGCAGATGAAACACTGGCTGCGCGCGAGCCTGCCGACGTTGCACCGTCAGAAGCGGGCCTCGGCCGTGACATGTTTTCGGTGTTCCGACACCAAGTCAGTGCCGCCGAATTGGGCGCGAGCGTAATAGAAACCGAATGCGATTTGGAGGTAAGCGTCTGTGTCTGACGTGTTTGAACAGTTGGGCACGTGCCCTGTTATCCCGGTCATCGTGATCAAGAAGATCGAGCAGGCCGTGCCGCTGGCAGAAGCTTTGCTCGCAGGCGGGCTTGAAGCGCTCGAAGTCACACTTCGCACGCCGGATGCGCTCGACGCGATAGAAGCTATCGCCAAAGCGTTACCCGAAGCGATGGTAGGGGCTGGCACCTTGGTTGAGCCCGCGCAATTTCAGCGCGTGATCGATGTTGGTGGGCGTTTTGGCGTGAGCCCGTGTTTGACACCCGCACTCGCAGACGCAGCGGATGCCGCTGGTATGCCGTGGTTGCCAGGGGCGGTTACCGCCACAGAAGTGCAAGCTGCGCGCGAGCGGGGCATCACTGACCTCAAATTCTTCCCAGCCGGCACCAGCGGCGGCCCCGGCCACCTCAAAGGCTTGGCGGCGGTCTATCAAGACGTGCGCTTTTGCCCAACAGGCGGCGTGACGGTGGACAACCTGTCTACCTACTTGTCGATCCCGGCCGTGGCTGCAGTGGGGGGCTCCTGGCTCACCCCGGCCGACGCTGTCGCAGCCGGCAATTGGGCTGCCGTCACCGAGACAGCGAAGGCTGCCGTTGCCGCGGCACACTCGGCGAGGCAATAACGCCCGAGGAGAGAGCACATGGCAGCAACCGATTCCAAACGTGAGTTTGACGGGGGCTGCTTGTGCGGCGCGGTGCGGTTTCGTGTGGTGGGTGAGCTTCGCGACCTTGTCTACTGCCACTGCGAGCAGTGCCGCCGCACCAGCGGCCACTTCGTGGCCGCCACCCGCGCAGAAGACAGCGACATCACCGTCACCGCCGACACCGGCTTGCGCTGGTTTGCCTCATCAAAGACCGCCAAGCGCGGTTTCTGCGAGCACTGCGGCAGCAGCCTGTTTTGGAA
>CALAMQ010000150.1 GCA_937925815.1 uncultured Granulosicoccaceae bacterium
TTGCACGGTGCCGTGCTCAATCAACTGTTGTGCAATGGAGATCAACAGTTGGGTTGGGATCGCGAAGCTGATGCCCTGGCTGCTGTTGCCTCGGTCAAAAACAGAGGTGTTCAGGCCGATCAGCTCGCCTTGAAGGTTCACGAGTGCGCCGCCGGAGCTGCCGGGGTTGATGGCGGCGTCGGTCTGGATGAATTGATCGTAGGTGCTGAATCCGCCCACTTGTCTGCGAAGTGCCGAGACAATGCCCTGGGTCACGCTCTGGCCAATGCCAAAGGGGTTGCCAATCGCGAGCACAATGTCGCCCACTTGCAGCGCGCGGTCGTCACCGAGGGCCGCCACCGGCAGGGGCGTGTCTGTGTCAATTTTGAGCACCGCCATGTCAGTGTCGCGGTCGGCGCCAATTACCACCGCGTCGTATTCCTGCAAGTTGTACAAGGTGACGTTGATGTCCAGCGCGTCGGCTATCACGTGGTAGTTGGTGATGATGTAGCCGTTCTCGTTGACGATCACCCCGGAGCCCTGGGTGCGAAGCGGGGTGGGCTCGTCTTCGTCGTTGAACAGTTCGTTGAGCAGTTCGTTGTCTGTGGTGGCGCGTTCGGCTGGCCGCTGCGCCCGCACCTCGACGACCGCTGGCGCCGCGCGCGCGACAGCGCCAGCGTAGCTCGGCACAGCTGCCGCGTCATTTGACTGCTGCAAACTCTGCCAGTGCTGCCAGACTCCCCAGGCCGCAAGTGCCATCAACAGGCCCAGCCCGGCGAAGCGCAGCCAGTGGATGAGAGGGTTCGCAGTCATGAAAGTCGAATGTGTCTTAAATTAAGTGAGCACCGACCCTGTGCGAGGCCGGGTGACGGGTCGCAAAGAGGTGTGCGCGTCGGTGCGTTTGAATAGCATAGCACTTGCGTGTCTGGCAGATTTCTACGAGGGAAAGTGATGATCGAGCGCAGTGAATTGATGGCTTACTGCCAACAACTGATGCAAGCGGATAGCCTTGATGACTACTGCCCAAATGGTCTGCAAGTCGAGGGGCGGCCACAAGTGCGTCGCCTGCTCGCTGGGGTCACGGCGTGCGAGGCGTTGCTTGAGGAGGCGGCGCGTTGGGATGCTTGCGCGGTGCTGGTGCATCACGGCTATTTTTGGCGCGGTGAAGCCGCGCCCTTGGTGGGCATGAAGGGGCGGCGCGTCGCGCGACTGATCAGGGCAAATCAGAATCTCATCGCCTACCACTTGCCGCTCGACGTGCACGCGACACTTGGCAACAATGCACGGCTTGCGCAAGGGCTCGCGCTCGAAGATGTCACAACAGTGGCAGCCGGTGGCACGCCTGGCTTGATGTGGCTCGGCAGTTTGTCGCGCGCTGTCTCACTTGAGTCCTTTGCGTCGCAAGTTGAAGTGCTGGTTGGGCGCGCACCGACTGTGGTGGGCGAGCCTGAACGCGGAGAGGTTAAACGCGTAGCGTTGTGTTCGGGTGGCGCGCAAAATTTTTTAAGTCAGGCAGCGGCGCTCGGTGTTGACGCCTATGTTTCAGGTGAAATATCAGAGCAGACAACGCATGAGGCCCGTGAACTTGGTGTCGGTTATTTGGCGGCGGGTCACCACGCGACCGAGCGCTTTGGTGTGCAAGCGCTTGGTGAGCACCTCGCGGCGCACTTTAACCTTGAGTACCGTTTTTTTGACGTTCCCAATCCCGCGTAGTGCACACGTGTGCAGTCAGTTGCATACACAAGGTAGTGAGGCGTTGTATGCCGCTGACTGCTCGGCTGATGTGATAAACTCCTCGGTTTACCGGTTTGCATAACCTTTGCGTGCATTTGGCCGATGGCGGCCCTGGCGGGCAACGGTTTGTCGTAAATTTTTATTTTTAAAGAGTATCCAACATGGCAGAAGCAGACACCGGGGCAACTGACCAAAACGGTCCAGACCCAAAACGGCGTCGATTCCTCACTCTCGGTGTGGCCGGGGTCGGAGCCGTGGGCGTGGCAGCCCTGGCCGCGCCGATGTTGTCGTCCTTCGCGCCGAGCCGGCGTGCAAAGGCAGCAGGCGCTCCCGTGGAAGTCGACATCAGCAAACTTGAGGCGGGGCAAATGATGACCGTCGAGTGGCGGGGTAAGCCCGTCTGGCTGGTTAACCGGACCGACGAAGCACTCGCGAGTTTGGATGCGGTTCAAGGTGAATTGGCAGACCCAGGTTCAGAGATGCCGCAACAGCCCGGCTATGTCGAGATGGACACGCGGTCAATCAAGCGCAACCTCATGATCATGCTCGGTGTGTGTACCCACCTTGGGTGCGCACCAACCTACCGCCCAGAGATCGCACCACCTGACCTCGGCGCTGATTGGCAAGGCGGATTTTTCTGCCCGTGCCACGGCTCCAAGTTTGATTTTGCTGGCCGTGTCTACAGCGGCGTGCCGGCACCGACCAATTTGGAAGTGCCACCGCACGCGTACCTGAGTGACACGTTGGTGGTCATTGGCGTCGACCAGGAGGCCGCGTAATGGCTGAGGCTAAAAAGGGTGCCTTCATGACGTGGATTGACGATCGTTTCCCGTTCACGGAGACGATGCAGTACCACATGACGAAGTACTACGCACCGAAGAACTTTAACTTCTGGTACTACTTCGGCGTTTTGTCGATGGTCATGTTGGTGATTCAGATCGTCACCGGCATTTTTCTGACAATGAATTACAAGCCCGACGGTGCAAAGGCCTTCGCCTCCGTCGAGTACATCATGCGCGACGTCAATTTCGGCGACATCTTGCGCTACATGCACTCAACCGGCGCGAGCTTCTTCTTTATCGTCGTCTACCTGCACATGTTCCGCGCGTTGCTATACGGGTCATACCAAAAGCCGCGTGAACTGATTTGGGTGTTTGGCATGGTGATCTACCTCTGCCTGATGGCGGAAGCCTTCATGGGGTATCTGCTGCCATGGGGCCAGATGTCTTACTGGGGCGCGCAGGTCATCATCAACCTGTTCAACACCATCCCGTTCATTGGACCGGCGTTGACCGAGTGGGTGCGCGGTGACTACATCGTCTCTGACATCACCTTGAACCGCTTCTTTGCCTTCCACGTCATTGCGCTGCCGCTGGTTCTGGCGGCGCTCGTGTTCCTGCACATCGTGGCTCTGCACCACGTTGGCTCGAACAACCCGGACGGCATCGACATCAAGAAGAACAAAGACGAGAACGGCGTGCCCAAAGACGGCATCGCGTTCCACCCGTACTACACCGTTAAAGACACCTTTGGGTTGTCGGTCTTTTTGACCTTCTTCTTCGCGGTGGTGTTCTTCATGCCTGAGATGGGCGGCTACTTCCTCGAGCACGCCAATTTCATCCCAGCTGATCCGCTCAAAACGCCTGAGCACATTGCACCGGTGTGGTACTTCACCCCGTTCTACGCCATGTTGCGTGCAGTGCCGCCGATCGCGGGCTCTGCGTTCCCGGGTGTGATGGTGATGTTCGGCGCGATCATCGTGCTGTTCTTCCTGCCTTGGCTCGACCGCGGCAAGGTGCGCTCAATCCGCTACCGCTCGTCAATGTACAAAGTGTTGCTCGGTCTCTTCGTGGTGTCTTTCGTTGTGCTGGGTTACTACGGCATACAGCCGCCGTCCTTCTGGGGCACGTTGCTGTCGCGCATTTGCACCTTCTATTACTTTGCTTACTTCGCATTGTTGTGGTGGATGAGCGGAAACGAGACAACCAAGCCTTTGCCAGAGAGGGTCACATCATGATCAAAGCGACGACGCTGGCAATTGCGGGAGCGGCCATGCTTGGCCTGTCATCTCTTGCGCACGCAGCGGGCACCGGTTATGCCTTGCAAAGCCCCAATATCGATGTCGGTAATGAGCGCTCGCTGCAACGCGGCGCGCGCACGTTCGTCAATCACTGTATGACGTGCCACAGCTTGGGCTTCATGCGGTATTCTCGGGTTGCCGAAGACCTTGGCATTCCACCCAAGATGGTTGAAGACAACTTGATTTTTGCGGTGGACGATGCCGGCAAATCGCTCAAGGTCACGAGCATGATGGACAGCGCAATGTCCACCGAGTACGGCAAGCAGGCCTTTGGTGTTGCACCCCCGGATCTCTCGTTGACCGCACGGTCTCGTGGTGAGGCGTGGCTCTACACCTACCTCAAGTCTTTCTATGTCGATGAGAGCCGCACTGGCGTTGGCTCGAATAACACGGTACTGAAAGGCTCGGCAATGCCGAACGTGTTCTGGCAATTGCAGGGACACCAGTCGCCGGTTCTCAAAGACCCGAACGACCCGAAAAGTGAGGTGATCGGGGTCGAACCGCTAACTGCTGGTACGCAGAGCGCTGAAGAGTTCGACAAAACGGTGACGGACTTGGTCAATTTTCTGAGTTATGCTGCCGAGCCCGGCCAGGAACGCCGCCGTAGTATCGGCATGTGGGTGTTACTGTTCATGTTTGTGTTCACCGGCCTGGCGTGGGTGCTCAAGAAAGAGTACTGGCGTGACGTGCACTGATCGCACTCACGCATAACGTCGTGCGCCTGCTGGCGCGCGAGTACGGGCCCGCGCATGTCGCGTCGGGCCCTTTGTTTTTTTTAACGACTTGGCCGAAGAGCCCTGGAGATAGACTGTGACCGCGATTACGCGACGCTCCGTCATGACACTGTTTTCCGTACCCACGGATCTGCACAGCCACCGTGTGCGGGTGGTGTTGTTTGAGAAAGACATCGTGGTTGAGATTGAGGATGTCGACCCCAACGCGTTGCCCGCCGAAGTGTTGGAGGTCAATCCGTCCAAGACGATGCCGACGCTCGTGGACCGTGAGCTGGTGCTCTACGATTCGCGCGTCATTTGCGAATACCTTGACGAGCGTTTTCCGCACCCGCCGCTGATGCCCATCGATCCATTGTCACGGGCGCAAGCACGCCTCGCGCTCTACCACATCGAGAACGATTGGTACCCGCTGGCGCACTTGCTGGAAACCGCAGGTGAAAAGAAACGCACCGAGGCGCGCAAGCAGTTGCGCGAGCACCTGAGCAATTCCGCTGCGATTTTCGGCGCCAAGCCGTTTCTCTTTTCGGAAGAGTTCTCAATGATCGACGTCACCATCGCACCGCTGTTGTGGCGTTTGCCAAAGTACGGTGTGGACCTGCCGCCGAAGGCCAAAGCGATCAACGAATACGCCGAGCGTATTTTCAGTCGCGACGGTTTTTCTGCGAGTTTGACCGAGCTCGAGCGCGAGATGCGCTGAGATGGCCGACGGCGTGCCCATGACATCCAGTCGGCCCTATCTGATCAGGGCGATGTACGACTGGATCGTCGACAACAACCTGACCCCTTATCTGCTGGTGGACGCCACGCGAGAAGGGGTCCAGGTGCCGAACAATTATGTCGACGATGGGCGCATTGTCCTGAACATCGGTCCTGGCGCGTCACGTGACCTCGACCTTGGCAGCGAAGAAATCACATTCAGCGCGCGCTTCAATGGACAGGCAATGTGGGTGACAGCGCCAATTGTTGCAGTCTCGGCGATCTATGCCAAAGAGAACGGTCAGGGCATGATGTTCAGCGATGACAACGACAGCAATCAGAGCGGTGGTTTAATCGATTCATCTGACGGCGACACGCCGCCAGACGATGACGGTCCCGATGGCGGCCCCAAGCGACCAGCGCTGCGCATTGTAAAATAGGGCCGGCGGCGCCTCCCAGGCAAGCTCGCAAACCGACCGCCAGGATGGACAGACTCAGTGCTGCACCGCGTTCTTGATCCACTCCACATCCCAGGCCGCGTCTGTTCGGCGCATTGCGAGCACGTCAATGCGGCAGTCTTGCCGTGCTGTGAGATTGCGCGTCGCTATGTAATGCTCGGCTGTGCGGATGAGCTTGCTTTGTTTGCGGGCGTCTACGCTCGCGGCAGCGCCGCCGAACGCGCGATGCTGACGCCAGCGCACCTCAACAAACACCACGCACGTCGCCTCTTGCATCACGATGTCAATCTCACCAAAGCGACAGTGGTAATTTGACTCAATCCAGCGCAGTCCGTGTTGTTCAAGCCACTGGCGCGCGTGGCGCTCTGCGGCTTGGCCGTCCGCGCGGGTGCTCAATCAGTTGTCTTCTATGTCGGGAACGGGCAGCGGTGGCAGCTCAGGCACCACGGTCTCTTGTGTGTCCGTCACCGGCGCTGTGACACTCAACGGTGTGCCGCCCGTCGGTGTGCCGCCCAACGGTGTTGCAGTTGGCACTGTGTGTTGTGGTTCGCCCGGGTAGCTGAATTCGGTTTGGCGTGGAATGCCGCGCACAAATTGCGCGAAAGGCATTTGCCGGCGAACCCGACCGTTGTCGAGCGAAAGGGTGCCGGTCTGTCCTTCAAGTGCCGTCATTTCGCCAGCCGTCAGGCCTGTCAGATTCAGTGCGAGCAGCATGGCGTCGTTGCCGAGCGCAAAAAAGCGCGCCAGCGGTCCCTCGCTGACGCCGAGCGTGCGCGCCGCTTGGCGAACCCCGATTTCGCCGGCCTCGCCGTTGAGTAACCACGGGATGTCGTTGAAATACACCGCGTTGATATCGCGGTCAGCTTCCGCTTGCACGCGTCCGCTGTAGATGATCGACGTGGATACGATTGGGACATCGCCTGCGTTGTGAAAATCGAGTTGTGGCTTGAGTAAGCGACCGAGCGATGCGGACACTGGCGCAAAGAACGCGTCAATGTCGGTGCGGCGTTGGGTCTCGAAGGTCAGCGCCGTGCCGAGCGCTGATTCGAGACGCTTGCGCCGTGACTGGCTGTCTGTGATCAGCAGCAACTGATTCAATTGTTGGCGAAAATCGGCGGTTTCGGCTGGCAGTTCTGTGGTGGCGAGCACTTGGCCGCCCCAGGCCGCGAGGCGATCGCTGAACGCCTGCGCCGAGCGAAATCCGGCGTCGTTGTCGAGGTGAATGACAGCGGCGTTGTGCAGGCCGTTGCCGATGATAAAGTCGGCAGCGTTGCGGGCCTCGTCTTCGGGCGAGAGCCCAAATTGAATCATGTTGTTAACGTTGTTGCCGTCGTTGAGGTAATTCAATGACAACACCGGCACGCTGAGGTTGGCTGAGGTTGCAAGCGCGACGGCAGCGTCGCGCCGCAGTGGGCCGATCACAAGATTGGCGCCACCGGCGACCGCCTGTTGGTACGCGCCCAGCACGCCACTCGCAGATTCGCCGACGTCATACACTTTAAGAGATATGTTGGTGTCGCTGTCGATCAACGCTGTGATGGCGCCGTCGCGGATGGCGCCGCTGAAACTTTGCAAGCGGTCTGTGAACGGCAGCAGTAAAGCGACGTGATTGACCGCGCCAATGCGCAGGCTCCCAGGCGTCTCTGAGCCAAATAGGAGGGTGTCGCCGTCGGTTGCGTCGTAGGCGACGAGCAATGCGCTCCCTGGGTGTCCCGGGTAGCGAGCTTTCCAGCGCTCGGCCGCGACACCGACGCGGCTGCGGCCTTTTTTCACTTCATTTATGTCGAGCGCAAGCTGCAACCAGCCGCGTGGTAACTCATCTTCGTAGGCGTCAAACAGTGCCTGCAACGTGTCCGAGTCTTGTTCTGACAACAAATCCCAGATCTGCAAGTTGCGCTCTTCCCGGCGGCTGCCGCCCTCGAGCAGGTCTTGGTTGATGCGCGAGGCGAGTGCATTGCCCGGTTGGCCAGCTGCGGTTGCGGCGTCTGCGCGCACGGCGTGGTACCGCATCAGCGCGCGCGGTGTCACCACCATGGTCTCGTCGGGGAGCTTGGCGAGTGCGGCGGTTGGGTCGCCGTTGACGATCAACAGCCGCGCGGTGAGCAACTGCTTGCGCTGTTCGAGGTCCAGACTGATCAGTGGTGTCGGCAGGGAGGCCAAGCGCGGTTCGCCGTCGGCGTAGGCCGCGTTGTCAAAGAGCACTTCGACAGCGGTGAGCTGGTAGTGTTGCGCTGTGGCCGGGTCGCCCGATCGCTGGGCGAGGTCTTCGTAGGCGTTGGCCGCGGCAACAAACTGGCCTTCTTCGAGCAGTTGCTCCGCCACGGCGGTGACGGAGGCTTCGTCCGGTGGTGTATCGGGTGCCACATCGGTCGAATTCGATGCGGGCTCGCCGAGTTGCGGTGTCGCACACGCGCCGAGTAAGCCGCACAATAAGATGGCCGCGGCCATTGACGCGGTGCGGGCGGACAAGGCGTCCGCGCTGATTTCAATCGATTTTGGGTAGCGCATGCGCTCACAGTCTGCACAGTCAGTGTGCACAGTTTAGTAGGATGGGTTGTGAGCGACAAAATCCCTGAGTCATTGCCTGCCGCGGTCTACGTGGTGGCCACCCCCATAGGCAATCTGGCCGATGTCTCCGCGCGGGCCAGATCGGTGCTCGCGGCGGCCGATGCGGTCTACGCGGAGGACACCCGGCACAGCCAGATTTTGTTCAGGCATTTGGCTTTGCCGGTGCGCGCCATCTCTCTGCATCAGCACAATGAACGGGCGCGCGCCGACGAAATCGTGGCGCGTGTCAAAGGCGGTGAGGCGGTGGCGCTGGTGTCGGATGCGGGCACACCGCTGATTTCTGATCCCGGTGGACGTGTGGTTGACGCCTGTCACAGTGCCGACGTGTTGGTGCGAGCGGTGCCCGGGCCGAGCGCGGTGATCGCGGCACTGTCAATTTGTGGTCTCGCAGCTGAGCCTTTTCAGTTTCACGGTTTTTTGCCTGCCAAGGCCTCGGCGCGTGAGCGCGTGTTGAACACGCTGGCGCCGCGCACTGAAACGGCGGTGTTTTTTGAAGCGCCACACCGGGTGCTCGCTTGTCTTCAGGCGCTTCGCGATCAATTCGGCGGTGGCCGGCGGGCGACGCTGGTGCGCGAGCTTACCAAGCGGTTTGAGACCGCAAGGCGAGACACCTTGGCGTCACTTTGCGATTGGGTGGCGAGCGATGACAACCAGCAGCGTGGTGAAATCGTGTTGGTTGTCGAAGGTGCGGAGCCGGTTGCTGAAGTGGCGTCGTCAGTGGGTCGAGAGGCACTGCTCGCAGCGCTTGCAGCGGAGTTGCCGCCGCGCCAGGCGGCAGCGGTGGCGAGTCGTGTTCTCGGTGGCGAAAAGAACCAGTGGTACCGCGAAATTCTCAGCCACAAAGGCGGCGAATAGCGTCATACTGCGCGCGGGAGTTGGCCAGGCAATCGCAGCAGACCGTGTGTCTGCTGAGGAAAGTCCGGGCTCCAGAGGGCAGGGTGCCAGGTAACGCCTGGGGGGCGTGAGCCTACGGAAAGTGCAGCAGAGAGCAGACCGCCGATGGCCTTCGGGCACAGGTAAGGGTGAAAGGGTGCGGTAAGAGCGCACCGCGCGGGTGGCAACACACCGTGGCACGGTAAACCCCACTCGGAGCAAGGCCAAATAGGGAGGCATGGTGCGGCCCGCATCGCCTCCGGGTAGGCCGCTTGAGGTCTGTGGTGACACAGATCCCAGATGAATGATTGCCCACGACAGAACCCGGCTTACGGCCAACTCCCACCTTTTTCCCCACTCGTAATAACGGGTTGTGTCAGCCGTCTGGCGGGAGGGGTGGAGCACGTCGCCCACTCGGGCGGCGCAGATTGCGGCAGCGGCTCGACCGAGCTGCAGCCCGCGCGGCGGTCCCGCCGCGTCGCTACTTGAAGTAGTTTTTCAATACTTTTTCTAAGCGACTGAAAAGCAAAGAAATGGAGACTCAAGCTGGTGCGCTGCTGTCACGCTCTGCGCTAAGTGCTTGTGTGGGCAGCTTTTTTTTTGCGCAGGAAACACCCAGACAGCCTTGACCGTCCGAGCTTGGGTCCATATAGTCCGAGCTGTGGGAAGAAGTGGGTCACAGCGGTAATAAAGGGTTTTTTTGTGGGAATCTCGGCTCAGTGAGCAGCAACTACTGCGGCATGTCCAGCGTTGGACTGGACGCAAAAGGTCGGATGTCTATTCCGACCAAGTACCGCGATCAGCTTTTGGCTGAGTGCGAAGGCCGCCTTGTGCTCTCGTTGGATCGTTCCCCCAATTTGTTGATGTTTCCCGAACCTGCCTGGGATGTGCTCCAGCAGGAACTGACGAGTATAGGCGCTAGTGACAAAGCTGTACGGTTGCGTCGCCTTTATCTCGGTTCAGCCGAGCACGTGAAGATGGACAGCGCGGGTCGGATTCTGGTTTCGCCGGAATTGCGCAAGCGAATCGGCCTTGAGACCGGAGCTGGCGCCATCAAGGCCAGTGTGGTTGGTCAGGGTGGCAAGTTTGAGATTTGGCGTGAAGACACGTGGTTCAAGTATCTCGACGACGTGATGGAAGACGCCAAGGATTTGGATTTGGGCAGTGATGATGCTGACGCGCAGATCGCCAGCAGATTGACAATGCTCTGATGTCCGATTCGGTTCATCAAGCAGTGTTGCTCGACGAGGCAGTCGACGCGCTGGTCGGACCGAGCGACGGGGTGTATGTGGACTGCACCTACGGTCGCGGTGGGCACTCTGCCCGCATCTTGGATCGCTTGGAGAGTGCTGGGCGGTTAATAGCGTTTGATCGCGATGGCGCGGCTCAGGCGCACGCAGTGGGTGTCGAGGCAAGGGATGCACGCTTCAGTTTTGTACGGGACAACTTTTCAAACCTCGAAGCAGTGCTCAAAGGCATGGGTATGAGCGGTCAAATCAACGGCATTTTGATGGATCTCGGTGTGTCCAGCCCGCAGCTCGACGAGGCCGAGCGCGGCTTCAGCTTTCGCAAGAGCGGCCCCCTTGATATGCGCATGGATACCAGCCAATCAGAAACGGCTGCAAGCTGGTTGGCACACGCGAGCGAAGAAACCATCGCAGACGCGCTCTACCACTACGGTGAAGAGCGCCGTGCCCGTCAAGTTGCACGCCGAATCTGCGAAGTGCGTAAAACCGAATCACTTGACACCACAACACAGCTGGCCGAGTTGGTGGCGCGTGTTGTCGGACGTGGTGACGGCAAGAAGCATCCCGCCACGCGCACCTTTCAAGCGGTGCGAATGGTGGTGAACGCGGAGCTGTCTTCACTTGAGCAAGCGCTCGATGGGGCGGAGTCGGTACTGCCTGAAGGTGGGCGCCTGGCGGTGATCAGCTTTCACTCGCTTGAAGACCGCATCGTGAAGCGGTTTTTCAAGCCCAACCGTGGCGCGTCTTTGCCCCGTGGTTTGCCGGTTGAATCTGAGCCTGCACGTTGGAAAGTGTGCGGCAAGCCGCAGCGAGCCGGTGGCACGGAGCTCCAAGAGAACGCTCGCGCACGCAGTGCGGTGTTGCGGGTTGCGGAGCGCTGCGCATGAACCGCAATGCCTGGCTCATGCCCGCCCTCTGGCTCGTTGTGTTTGGCAGCGCGATATCGGTGGTCTACAGCAAGCACATCAGCCGTGAGTTGTTCGGTGAGCTTCGCACCTACGAGCGCAAGCTCGATGAGCTTGAAGTGGATTGGAGTCAGCTGCAGCTTGAGTACGGCACCTGGGCGATGGATGCGCGCGTGGACGAAATTGCCCGTCGGCGGCTCGGCATGTACACGCCTGATTTGCACGATGTGCGGATGGTGCACCTGTGAAGCGCGGCACTACCGCACTGATTCAACCCTGGCGGCGCGGGCTGATGTTCGTGCTGCTCGGCGGCATGGCGGTAGTGGTTTGGGGCCGTGCTTGGCAGTTGCAGGTTCATGAGCAAGATTTTCTGGTCAAGCAGGGTGTCGCGCGGCACCAGCGGACCATTCCCGTTCCCGCCTCGCGTGGACGTATCCTCGACCGCAACGGTTCGCCGCTCGCGGTAAGCACTCCGATCAGCTCGGTGTGGGTTGAGCCGCAAAAACTGCGTGAACAACCGGTGTCAGTTGGCCAGTTGGCGAATGCACTGAGTCTCTCAGAGCAGCGCATTCAGGACTCGCTTGATGCGGCGTCGGACTCCAGCGAATTTTTGTACCTCGCACGTCACGTCAACCCGCGCGTCGCCGATCAAGTTGCGGCACTGAAAATCAAAGGCGTGCACCTGCAGCGCGAGTTTCGCCGCTACTACCCAGCGGGAGAAGTCGCCTCCCACGTGCTCGGCGCGACCAACGTCGATGACCGCGGCATTGAAGGCATGGAGAAGCTCTGGGATGAGCTGCTCGCTGGCAGCAATGGCGCGCGGCGGGTGATGCGTGACCTCAAGGGGCGCGCGTTTTCTGAAGTTGAATACATCGAGCGCGAACGCCCGGGTGGCGAATTGATTCTGAGTTTGGATCGGCGCATTCAGTACCTCGCGTTTCGCGAGCTCAAGCGTGCGGTCGAGGCGCACGGTGCCTTGTCCGGCAGCGTGGTGGTGATGCGCGCGCAGACCGGTGAAGTGTTGGCGTTGGCGAATCAGCCAGCATTCAATCCGAATGCCCCGGCCCAGCGCGGCGACGGCAGCCGACGCAACCGCGCGGTCACCGATCCGCTTGAGCCGGGCTCAACCATCAAGCCGTTCACCATCGCCGCTGCGCTGCAGCTCGGTGTGATTGATGCGGCAGATGAGATTGAGACTGCGCCTGGCACCTTCGGCGTTGGCCGCTTGCAAGTGCGTGACTTTCGCGACTACGGCACCTTGAGCCTTGAAGGCGTGTTGAAGAAGTCGAGCAACGTCGGCGTCACCAAAGTGTCTTTGGAAGCTGATCCGGCGCAAATGTGGGAAGTGCTCAACGACTTTGGCTTTGGTCGCGACACCGGCAGCTTGTTCCCCGGTGAGAACTTTGGTGTGCTGCGCCACGGCACGGACTGGCGTCGCATCGAGCAGGCGACCATTGCCTACGGCTACGGCTTGTCTGCGACCCCGTTGCAGCTTGCGCGCGCCTACGCGGCGCTTGGCAATGACGGCGTGTTGCCCGAAGTGAGCTTTGTGCGTAAAGCGGAAGATGAGGCCGGCGGCGTTCGCGTGCTCGAGAAGGATGTGGCGCGCAGTGTGCGGCGCATGCTCGAGTCTGTGGTTGAGCCCGGTGGTACTGGCGAGCGGGCGCGGGTTGCCGGCTACCGTGTGGCGGGTAAAACGGGCACGTCGCGCAAGCCCGCACCAGGCGGCTACCGCGATGACCAGTACTACGCTTTTTTTGCAGGCATGGCGCCAGCGAGTCAGCCAGAGCTTGTGATCGTTGTCATGATCGACGAGCCAAGTGGGCAGCAGTATTACGGTGGGGAAGTTGCCGCGCCCGCCTTTGCCTCGATCATGGCGGGTTCGCTGCGCGTGCTCGGCGTGCCAATGGATGCCATTGAGCTCCCTGAACAAGTCGCTGGCGACGCTGGTGTGGAGTCGGCGCTGTGACCGTGGCTGAATCCATAAGCGCACCAAAGCGTTGCGAGATCGCATCTGTGTTGGGCGTCTCAGGTGGGCCGGTGTTTGCCACTGGGGCTGCGCTGGACAGTCGGCTTCTCACTCCCGGTGACGCCTTTGTTGCGCTCGCTGGGGATCAAACTCACGGTTTGCAATTTCTCCGCACGGCGCTAGATGCGGGTGCTGTGGCGGTGGTTGTTGACAGCGCGGATGCGCAGCACGCCGCGCTTGCCGAATGCACGGTGCCGGTCTTGTGTGTACCGCAATTGCGCGAAGCCCTGCCGAAACTCGCGCGTGCGGTATACGGCAATCTTGATCAGCTGATGACGCTGTGTGGTGTCACCGGTACAGACGGCAAGACATCGACGGCGTTTTTCCTCGCGCAGCTGCTGCACGGTGGCGCCTCACGTTGCGCGGTGCTCGGCACCGTTGGTAACGGTTTTCTCGATCACCTTGAGACCTCGACTCACACCACCGCCGATGTGCTTGCGTTGCATGCGAATTTGAGTCGCTTCGCGAAGAGCGGTGCGACCAGCGTTGCGATGGAAGTGTCGTCTCACGCGCTCGATCAGGCCCGCATCGGCAGCATGCGTTTGGCCGTCGGTGCGCTGACCGGTCTTGGCCGCGATCACCTCGACTACCACGGTACGCTTGAGAACTACCGCCAGGCCAAGCGCAAGCTCTTTACAGAGCACGCACAGCAATGGGTGCTCAATCTAGACGACGACATGGGTCGCGAGCTCTTTGCTGAGCGTGAAGACGCAGTGGGTTTCAGCCTTGATAACAACCCTGCGGCGCGCTGGCGCGCCGAGGTGGTGTCAAGTGACGCCGATGGCATGCTCTGCCGTATTGCTGTGGGCGATGCGCCCGCAGTGGAGCGACGCTTGTCAGTGCTTGGGCGGTTCAACCTCGCAAACGTGCTCGCTGCCTGCGCGATGGCGGAGTGCGTCGGGGTTGAGGCAGCAGAAATTCTCGCGCGTGTCAGCGACATCAAACCGGTTGTCGGCAGGCTCGATGTGATTCGCGAAGAGGGCCAGGCGCGCGTTGTCATTGACTACGCCCACACCGAACAAGCGCTCGCCAGCGCCATTGCCGCCCTGCGCGATCACGTCAGTGGACGCTTGTGGTGTGTGTTTGGCTGCGGCGGTGACCGCGACCCGGGCAAGCGTGCCGGTATGGCGCGTGCAGCGTGCCTCGCTGACCGCGTGGTTTTGACCAGCGACAACCCGCGCAGTGAATCGCCAGAGGCCATCGCGCGCGATGCGCAAGCTGGACTGGTCGACGGGGTTGAAGTTGACACCCTGTTGAACCGAGAGGAGGCCATCGTCTTTGCGGTCTCGCAAGCGCAGCCTTCGGATTGCGTTTTGATTGCGGGTAAGGGTCACGAGACTTACCAAGACATCAACGGTGAACGTGTGCCATTCAGTGATCACGACGTGGTGCACAGCTGGCATCGGAGGTGCGCGTGACGGGCCTCTCGTTGTCACACGCTGCCCAGTCTGTGGGTGCAACGCTGCTCGGCGGTGACCACACCTTGCGCGCGGTGAGCATTGACTCACGCACTTTAAAAGCCGGTGACGTTTACTTTGCGCTGACCGGTTCGCAGTTCGACGGCCACGACTTTGTCGCCAACGCGGTCGCCGCCGGTGCGGGCGCCGTGGTGGTAGAGCGCGATTGCGGCGTGGCAGTGCCGCAATTGGTTGTTCGCAATGCCCGTCAAGCGCTTGGCCAGATGGCCGCGCAATGGCTCGCTAGCCGCGATATTAAAAAAGTGGCGCTCACGGGCAGCAACGGCAAGACCACGGTGAAGGAGATGCTTCGCTCGGTGCTGTCCTTGATCGGGCCGACGCACGCAACCGAAGGCAATTTCAACAATGACGTTGGTTTGCCACTCACGGTTTTTCGCATTTCGCCCGAGACAGAATTTGCAGTTTTGGAAATGGGCGCCAACCACGCCGGTGAAATTGATTGGCTGGCCTCTTTGGTCAAGCCCGATGTGGCGGTGGTCAACAACGTCGGCCCGGCGCACCTCGAAGGTTTCGGCAGTTTGCAAGGCGTGGCTGCGGCCAAAGGCGAGATCTACGAGCACGTTTTGGCAACTGGGGTGTCAGTTGTGAACCTTGATGAGTTCGCCGCTGAAGATTGGATCGCGCGATCCACCGCAGGTCGCACACTGGGCTTCTCGATGAAAGGCGCAGGTGAGCTGTGCGGTGAGATCGTTGGCGAAGGCCAGTTAGACGTGGTTGAAAACGGCGACCGGCACGCTTTGAAGATTCCCCTGGCGGGCGAGCACAATCTGCGCAATGCACTCGCGGTTGTCTCCGTGTGTCGTGCGCTTGGTGTTGCCTGGTCAGTGATTCAGGCTGGGCTTGCGGCAATGAACGCAGTGCCCGGTCGTTTGGTGCCAAAGACAGTTGGCGGTGTGTTGATTCTCGATGACAGTTACAACGCCAATCCCGCGTCGACTGCCGCGGGCATCAATGTGCTCGCCGCGCACACTGGCGGTCGGCGCTGGTGCGTGTTGGGTGAGATGGCAGAACTCGGCGACGAGGCGGCGGATTTGCACCGCAAGGTTGGCCGCCATGCGGCTCAATTGGGTATTGATTCTTTTCTGTGCATCGGCGAGCACGCGGTAGATTCGCGGCGCGGATTCGGCGCCAAGGGCGTGGACTACCGCGATCAGGCGAGCTTGATTGCCGACTTGGTCGATGGCCTTAAACCCGGCGATGCTGTGCTGGTCAAAGGTTCGCTGTCGGCGCGTATGGGACAGGTTGTCGAGGCGATTGAGTCCGCATTAGAGGAGCGCACCGCATGATGCTCTTGTTGTCGGACTGGTTGGGTCAGTTGCACTCGGGTTTTGATGTGCTTCGATACGTGACTCTGCGCTCGATCATGTCTGCTTTGACGGCGTTGTTGATTTCACTGTTGATCGGTCCGCGTTTGATTCGCTATTTGACGCGCGAGAGCATCGGTCAGCAGGTGCGTGACGATGGCCCGAGTACACATTTTGACAAGCGCGGCACACCGACAATGGGCGGCGCGCTGATCCTGGTTGCCATGACCGTGTCGGTGCTGCTCTGGTCTGACTGGGGCGTTCACCAAGTCTGGATTGTGCTGATTACCACGCTCGCTTTTGGCGCAATTGGTTGGGTCGACGACTACCGCAAGATTGTGCATAAGAACAGCGCTGGGCTATCCGCTGCAGAGAAGTACAGCTGGCAGACTGTGTGTGCCTTGGGCGCGGTCGCCGCGCTGTACATGCTGGCGGAATCTGCGGTTGAGACCACATTGATTGTGCCGTTCTTCAAAGACGTGACCATCGTGCTTGGGTTCTTGTTCATTCCCTTCGCGTATTTTGTTGTGGTTGGCACCAGCAACGCGGTCAATTTGACTGACGGCTTAGACGGGCTCGCGATCATGCCAACAGTGCTGGTGGCAGCCGGGCTCGCGGTCTTCGCGTACTTAAGCGGGCATTCTGTGTTTGCGCAGTATCTCAATATTCCCTACATCCGAGATGCAGGTGAGATGGGGGTTTTCTGTGCGGCAATATGTGGTGCAGGCCTTGGCTTTTTGTGGTTCAACACCTATCCAGCCCAAGTATTCATGGGCGATGTCGGCGCGTTGGCGCTCGGCGCCGCGCTGGGTCTGATTGCCTTGGTTGTGCGCCAGGAGTTGGTGCTGCTGGTGATGGGCGGTGTCTTTGTGATGGAGACCGTGTCGGTCATTTTGCAGGTGACCTCATTCAAGCTCACCGGCAAGCGCATTTTCCGTATGGCGCCGATTCACCACCATTTTGAACTCAAGGGTTGGCCCGAGCCCCGGGTCATTGTTCGTTTCTGGATCATCACCGTCATTTTGGTGTTGGTCGGTCTGTCCACGTTGAAGATTCGCTGATTCGATGGCCACTTTCGACACCACAAAGCGTTACACCGTTCTGGGCCTTGGGGTCACAGGACAGTCGGTCGTGCGTTTTTTGCACGCCGCCGGCGCGGCGGTGTTGGCGGTGGATGAGAACGCAACAGTTGAACAGGCAGACGCGTTGCGCGCGGCGTATCCCGGTGTGCGTTGTAACGCCGGTGCAGCGGATGCCGAGTGCCTTGAGCACACTGACGTGCTGGTGCAAAGCCCAGGCGTGCCGCTCAGCTCGCCGCTGTCGGTGGCTGCCCGCGAGCGCGGAATCGAAATCATCGGTGACGTCGAGCTGTTCGCGCGCGTGGTATGCAAGCCTGTGATCGCGGTGACCGGCACCAACGGCAAGAGTACGGTTGTGTCGATGATCGGCGCGTGTGGCGATGCCAGCGAACTGAATCTCGTGATCGGGGGCAATCTCGGCACGCCGGCTCTGGATCTCATCGCTGACGACGTCGATGTCTACGTGCTGGAACTGTCGAGCTACCAGCTTGAGACCACGTCGTCGCTCGCGCCAGCAGCGGCGGCGGTGCTCAACATCACACCAGATCACTTGGACCGCTACCCAGGTGGGCTTGAAGACTACGTTGCAGCAAAGCAGCGGATTTACACTGCGGCCTCGGTGTGTGTGGCGCCTGAATCTGATTTGCTCGCCGCGCCCGCCGCACTTGAAGCAGGGCAACAGGTGTTGCGTGTTGCGGGTGTGGCTGATGCTGACGCTGCGGTCGGCGTTGTCGGTGACGCGGATGACCAGTGGATCGCGGTGAACGGTGAGGCCGTTTTGCCAGTGGCAGAGCTCGGTGCGCGTGGTTCGCACAATCTCAGTAACGCCTGCTTTGCTGTTGTACTCGCGCAACTCGCTGGTGTCAGCATTCCTGCGATCCGCGTTGGCCTCGCCGCGTTCTCGGGCTTGCCGCACCGCACCCAGTCGGTTCGCCAAGTTGGCGGTGTGCGGTTTATCAACGATTCCAAAGGCACCAACGTCGGTGCAACCTGTACTGCGCTACAGGGCATGGCGGCACCGACGGTGTTGATTGCCGGCGGTGTTGGCAAGTCGCAGGATTTCTCACCGCTCGCTGATGCGCTTAAGGGTCAAGGGCGCGCGCTAATTGTGTTTGGCCGCGATGCTGACCTTATCGCAGCCGGTGTGGCGCACGCCGTGCCCACGCACACTGCCTCAACGCTCAGTGATGCAGTGGCGTTGGCGCGCTCGATTGCGCAGCCGGGTGACACAGTGCTGTTTTCGCCGGCGTGTTCGAGTTTTGACATGTTCCGCAACTTTGAAGAGCGCGGTCAGGCGTTTATCGATTCGGTGGAGGCGCTCTCGGCATGAACGGATCGCTGTTTATCGGACCATCAGGCAAGCCATTGTCTTGGGAACGTGCGGTGTCCGCGCTCGACTGGCCGCTTATCGGGTTGTTGTTTCTGATGACCGGGCTTGGGCTTGTGGTGGTCGAATCAGCGTCGATTACCCTTGCAGAGTCTCGCCACGGTGATGCCTTTTATTTTCTCAAACGTCAGCTCTTTGCTGTGCTGCTCGGTGGCATCATCGCAACGTGGATCGTGTTTCGTTGCACGGTCGAAGAGCTTGAATTGTGGACGCCGATTCTCTGCGCGGCGGTGCTCGCAGCGCTGGTTCTGGTGTTGATACCTGGCATTGGACACAAGGTGAACGGCGCACAGCGTTGGATTCGTTTGGGCGTGATGAACCTTCAAGTCTCTGAGTTTGCCAAGATCGCAACCACGCTCTATGTCGCAAGCTACTTAATGCGCCATGGGCAGCGCTTGCAGTCGAGCTTTGATGCCTTTATCAAGCCCTTGTTGTTGCTGAGCCTCGCTGGCGTGCTGTGCTTGCTCGAGCCCGATTACGGCGCGACCGTGGTGCTGATGACTATCGCTGTCGGCATGATCTTTCTCGGTGGTGCCAGGGTTGGACAATTTTTCTTGTGCCTTGTGTTGCTGATCGCAATCGGCGGCTTCTTTATCTACATCTCCGACTACCGGATGAATCGGATTGTGAGCTTTTTCGATCCGTGGGCTGACCCCTTTGGCGGTGCCTTTCAGCTGGTGCAGTCACTGATCGCGGTCGGGTCTGGCGCAATCTCCGGTGTGGGCTTTGGCGGCAGCGTGCAAAAGCTGCTGTACCTGCCTGAAGCGCACACCGATTTTGTGTTTGCCGTGTACGCCGAGGAGTTGGGCTTGGTCGGGGTGACTGCGCTTGTGGCGCTCTACGTCACACTCGTTGCATTGATGTTGCGCGTGGCGCGACGCGCCGAACAATTTAACGGCGGCTTTGGAGCTTTCGTTGTCTACGGCGTGACCATTTGGGTCGCTTGCCAGACTTTCATCAGCATGTCTGTGAACATGGGGTTGTTGCCAACCAAAGGGTTGACTCTGCCATTTATGAGCTACGGCGGCAGTAGCGCACTGGCTCTGTGCATCGCATTTGGATTGGTGGTGCGGATCAGTTTTGAGTCGCGGGTCGCCGAGCAGCCGGAGGGTCGTCGATGAGCGAGCGCCCGGTGTTGATTGCGGCAGGTGGCACGGGTGGACACGTGTTCCCGGCACTGGCCGTGGCTGACAAGTTGCAGCAAGCTGGCGTGCCGGTGGTCTGGATGGGCACGCGCCGTGGCATTGAATCTCGGTTGGTCCCGGACGCCGGACTCGACATTGAGTGGATCTCGGTGAGCGGCCTGCGTGGCAAAGGTGTTTTGAAGTGGTTGCGTGCGCCCTACGATCTAGCGGTCGCCTGCGTGCAAGCGCTTCGTATCGTTCGTCGACACAATCCGCGAGCGGTGCTCGGTATGGGCGGATTCGTCTCCGGTCCCGGTGGCTTGATGGCGTGGTTGCTCGGGCGTCCACTTGTGATTCACGAACAAAATGCGGTACCCGGCACGACCAACCGTTGGTTGTCTCGTATTGCAAGTCGCGTTCTTGAAGCGGTCCCGGGCACCTTTGGTGAGAAAGCCGGGGCACTGTGCACTGGCAACCCTGTGCGCGAGGCTCTGCACCGCACGGCGGCGGTCTCGGCGCAATCGGCAGCAGACAGCGCGCTTCGGGTGTTGGTGCTTGGTGGCAGTCAGGGAGCGCGCGCGCTCAATAGGGTTGTCCCCATAGCCATCGCGCACGCCACAGAGATTGACGTATGGCACCAGTGCGGCACGGCTGATGAGCAGACAACCAGAACACTTTACGCAGAGCAAGGTATTGAAGCCCGAGTCGAAGCGTTCATTGACGACATGGCCGACGCCTACGGTTGGGCAGACGTTGTGGTGTGTCGCTCCGGTGCGATGACAATCGCCGAGCTGGCTGCGACCGGTCGCGCTGCTGTGCTCGTGCCGTATCCGCATGCGATAGACGATCACCAAACCGCCAATGGCAGCGCGATGGTGCGTGCTGGAGCGGCCTTGCTGATTCCTGAATCACAATTTGACGCAGCAACACTTTTGGCTGTGCTGTGCGAATTGCGCGACGACAGAGTGCGGCTCGCATCCATGGCGACGGCGGCACGCGCACTGGCGCGGCCGCAGGCGGCCTCGGACGTTGCCAATCTTGTGGAGGGTATTGCGGCATGAGCGATTCTCGTGTGTCTTTTGCCGAGCGCTGGCCTCGCGACCGCGTCAACCGAATCCACTTCGTTGGAATCGGCGGTGTTGGCATGGGCGGCATTGCTGAAGTGTTACTGAACCTTGGTTACGCTGTGTCAGGATCGGATCGCGCCGAGAACGCCATGACGCGGCAGCTGACCGCGCTGGGTGCAGAAGTGGTTTTTAAGCACGTGCAATCGAATGTCTTCGGCGCTGATGTTGTGGTGGTGTCGTCGGCGATTGCCAAAGACAATCCCGAAGTGGTGGCTGCAAAGCAGTCACGCATTCCGATAGTGCCGCGCGCCGAGATGCTGGCCGAGATCATGCGTTTTCGCCTCGGTATCGCGGTTGCTGGCACGCACGGTAAAACCACGACCACAAGCCTGATTGCGAGCGTGCTAACAGAGGGTAAGATTGACCCAACGTTTGTCATTGGCGGGCGGCTCAACAGTGCAGGCTCAAATGCGCGGCTGGGCCAGAGTGACTGGTTGGTCGCTGAAGCAGATGAGAGTGATGCGTCTTTTCTGCACCTTGATCCTGTGATCAGTGTGGTGACTAACATCGATGCGGATCACCTTGAGAACTACGGTGGAAGCTTCGATACCTACCGCAAGACTTTTCTAGAATTCCTGCACCGACTGCCTTTTTACGGCCTTGCTGTGCTGTGCATCGACGACGCCAACGTGCGGGAGATGCTGCCGCAACTGCAACGCAAGAGCGTGACCTACGGTGAGTCTTCAGACGCCGATATCCGCGCAGAGAATATCCGGGCGGACGGCTTGTGCATGGTCTTCGATGCGGTTTTCGCTGAAGGCGTGCGCCTCGATGGCATTCGCCTGAACATGCCCGGCAAGCACAACGTGCTCAACGCGCTCTCGGCGATTGCCGTGTCACGCGAACTCGGTGTTGGCTTAGATGACATTATTGAGGCGTTGCAACGCTTTCAAGGCGTTGGTCGCCGTGTTCAACAATACGGTTGTGTTGACGTGGCGGGGCGCCGCGGAGTGAGCGTCGAACTTGTCGACGACTACGCACACCACCCGAGCGAGCTCGACGCGACCATCGCTGCGATTCGCGGTGCCTGGCCCGGGCGGCGTCTCGTCGCGGTGTTTCAGCCACACCGCTACTCCCGCACCCGAGACCTCTTCGATGAGTTCGTCAACGCGCTTAAACGCGTTGACCTGTTGATTCTAAGTGAGGTCTATCCCGCGGGTGAATCACCTATCGACGGCGCCGGTGGTCGTGACCTAATCAGGGCGCTTGGCGATAAGATGCCGCACTCACCTGTGTTCGTACCGGACTTGCAAGACGCTGTGCCGCGTATGCGGGTCATGCTCGAAGACGGTGATGTGGTCTTGACACTTGGCGCGGGCAGCGTGGGTGCTTTCGCGGCGACGCTGTCGCAACGCTTGCAAAGCGAGGCGGTGTCCGATGTTGGATAGTGTGAACAAGTTATCTGAGGTTGGGCGCGTTGCGGTTGTCATGGG
>CALAMQ010000151.1 GCA_937925815.1 uncultured Granulosicoccaceae bacterium
AACCCAAACTTTCAAAAATTTGCAGACCCAGTGTCAGCGTTATCAGGCGGGCAGCGGCAGTCTGTTGCCATTGCCCGTGCGGTGTATTTCAACGCCCGCATCTTGATCATGGACGAGCCCACCGCCGCCCTCGGTCCGCAGGAGACGGCGATGGTTGCGGACTTGATTCAGAAGCTCAAGGCTGAAGGCATCGGGATCTTTTTGATCGATCACGACGTGCACGCGGTTATGCAACTCTGCGACCGCGCGAGTGTGATGAAAAACGGCCAACTGGTCGGCACTGTAGACATCCCAGACGTCACCGACGACGATTTGTTATCGATGATTATACTGGGTAAGAAACCGGGGGCCGCGGCGGCCTGAGCTGCGCCCTCGACCATACCGCAACTGAGTTTGCGACGGCATCCTGAGGATTGAATCATGGCGTTGTTTGACAGTTTCAGTCCGGCGCAATACGCCGGCCCCGACAGCACGGATCCCCTGGCCTTCCACCACTACAACCCAGATGACGTCATCGACGGCAAAACCCTGCGTGACCACTTGCGCTTCGCCGTCGCCTACTGGCACAGCTTCGCCTGGGAGGGGGGCGACCCCTTTGGCGGCCGCACGTTTGAGCGCCCGTGGTTTCCGCAGGACTCGATGGCACAAGCCCGCATCAAAGCCGACGAGGCCTTCGATTTATTCCAAGCGGTACAAGCGCCTTTTTTCTGCTGGCACGACGCCGACTTGCGCCCGGAGCAAGGCAACCACGCTGACAACCTCGCCACGCTGGATGAGATCACCGACTACATCGGCGAACACATGCAACGCACCGGCGTGCGCTGCCTATGGGGCACAGCAAATCTATTCAGCGACCGCCGTTTTATGTCTGGCGCGGCGAGCAACCCCGACCCCGCCGTGTACGCAGTCTCGGCGGCAACGGTCAAAATGTGCATGGACGCCACCCACAAACTCGGTGGGCAAAACTACGTCTTGTGGGGCGGCCGCGAAGGCTACGAAACCCTGCTCAACACCGATCTCAAACGCGAGCTCGACCACATGGGTCGCTTCCTGAATCAGGTTGTCGAGTACAAATACAAGATTGGCTTTAGCGGCAGTATCTTGGTTGAACCCAAGCCGCAAGAACCCACAAAGCACCAGTACGATTTTGACGTGGCCACCTGCGTTGGCTTTTTGCGAAAGTACGGCTTAGAGGACGAGATTAAGCTCAATATTGAGCAAGGACACGCCATACTCGCCGGCCACAGTTTTGAGCACGAGATCGCGTTGGCAGCCGCTGAAGGCATGCTCGGTTCAATTGACATGAACCGCAACGACTACCAGTCAGGTTGGGACACCGACCAGTTCCCAAACAACGTACCCGAGGTCGCGCTGGCGTATTACCACATCCTAAAAGCCGGCGGCTTCACCACAGGTGGCACAAACTTCGACGCCAAACTGCGCCGGCAATCACTGGACGCAGAGGACTTGGTTGCCGCTCACATAGGCGCCATGGACGTATGTGCACGCGGTCTTAAAGCTGCCATCGCAATGCACGCAGATGGCGGCCTCGAATCAGCCTTGCAAGCGCGTTACGCTGAGTGGGAAAGTGACAGCGCGAGGGCTTTGCTAGCCGGGTCGCTCGACGACATCAGTGCTCGCGTGTTGGCAGAGGACATTCGCCCCGCTCCACGCTCCGGCCGCCAAGAACAACTCGAAAACTACGTCAACCGTTTCGTCTGAAAAATGGTCGACTGCGTGACCGCACAAATCTTGTGACCGTCACGCAGTTGTCGAAGCCGTATCAGTCACGGCCCAAGACACGGCGCAAGGCGCGCCGCCAGACCGAACCTTGATCAAGTGTTTTCGGTTTGGCACGGCGCTTTTTCGCAGGCTTTTTAACCGTGTCGTCGGCGCCAGGGTTGGTTTTTCTCGACGCGGCACGGCGCTTTTTAGGTGTTGTAGTGTCACTCTCGTGCGGCTCATCAACGCCGAAACCAAAGCGTGCAAGCGTGCGCGCAAACAACCCACTTGGGGCGGCTTTCGCAGTGCGTTTGGCCCGTGGTTTGCGCGGTGCGCTGCGCGCTGTTGTCGCTTTGCGTGCGCGCTTAGGCTTGGGTGAATCCGGTGCATCTGGCGCACCGAGCCCCACACCGTCGAGCAAACGTCCCCAAAGACCCTTGCGTGTAGGAGCGGGCGCTGCACGCTTGGCGCGTGGTGCGCCGCTCGGGTTCGCGCTTCGTTTACGTTTGACCGTGCCACCGCTCTCACCCGTGGACTTTCGCCGCACCCGCGGTTTGCTCGGTGCGGCTGTGGTGTCTTCGGCGCCAGTGAGCACTCGCTTCGCACGGCCAATCAAACGCCCTGCCACACCGCGCCATCCGGTGACCCTGGCCACCTCGGCCTCAGAGCCAGTCAATTCAGACTCAGCTTCTAGGGCATCAGACACGTCGGCCGTCTGGGCGTGCTCATCAAGACTGCTCGGAGTCGATTCCGCCGCAGTCGTAGACTCTACAGGTTGATCACCAATGCCGTCCGCAACCGCATCCGCCGCTGATGTGTCACCCGACGAGACACGCTCTTGTGCGTCTTCAACCGCAGCGGTGTGATCAGCCAGCTCTGCGTTTTCAGCCTGCGTGGAATCGGTTGCAGTGATTGCTTGCTCGTCGATCTCATTGGCCGGTGTATCCGCTTCCGCCGTCACAACGGCTGTGTCACCCTGCCGCTCGTCACGCACTGGCGCAACTTGGTCCGTGATATCGACAGTTTGGTCGAGCGCACTTTCAAGCGCTGATTGCACTGCTGCTGACTCGTCCTCTAGGTCGACACCATCATCCGACACCCCGCGCGACAACGCAGACTCGGAGTCATCCTCGGGCACACTATCAGCGGTTTCAGGGACGGGCGTTTCATCTTCTGGTGCCACGGTCTCAGCCACGGCAACGCAAGCCTGCACCGCCGTGTCTTCGGCCCCTGAATGGTCTTGTGGATTGACCGAAACCTCAGTCAGGCTGCTGTCAGTCGTCGCTGGCGTCTGAGCTTCGCCAAAGTGAGTCCGCCGGGGTTACGGATTCCCCACGCGCGGCCTCATGGTTGCGGCTGTCGGCGTCGAGCAGCGATGCGATTGCCGCGTCGGACGGGGTCGTGCCGCCGTCACCGACGATCTCATCTGCCACGTCCTCGACCAGTTCAACGGGCGGCTCGCCGGCGACTAGATCAGCGTGATCACCGCCTTCCTCGAGGAGTTCCGCGCTTGTATCAACAGGCGAATCGCTGTCAGCCGTGTGATCCGCCTGAACGGCCGTGTCATCGCGTGACGTGACTGCCTCACTGGACGCTGTGGTGCGCTCAGCTATGTGTTCAAGGGTATCGAGCGCATTGTCAGCCAGCGCAAGACGCGCGGCCTCAACCGCAGCCGCCGTATCGCCCTCTCGCGCGAGTGCCGAGGGCGAGGCGTCGTCGATCCCGGCGTCTTCCCCATCCGGCACCCCGTCCACGATGTCAGGTTCTTTGTCCATCGCTTCAAGCATGTCGACAAGGCTTTCAATATCCGCGTCTTCTTGCCTGAGAGCGGTCTGCGACACGCCATCTTCGGTTGGGTCGGACGCAACATTTGTGTCCTCGCTCACCGCCGCTGAATCATCGTTTTCGGGATGGGTGTCATCACTGTTGTCTTCGCCCGCCTGCACGCTTTGAGTTACATCGGCTGTGGTATCGGCCGGCATCTCGCTAGGTGCGTTCGTGGCGACATCGGGGTCTGATTCAACCCGTTCTGTTGGGTCGTCAGACGCAGCGGCGTTCACGTGTTGCTCGGGCGCATCCGATGCGGTGTCTTGCGCGCCAGCCTGCAACGGCTGCGTCACGTTTTCAGACTCTGTTGAAACCGCGTCGCTGCCTTGAGACTCATCTTCAGCCAACTGCGACGCGGCCTCGGGATCGAGTATGTCGAGTTGTTTGTCGATCTTGTCGAGGTCCATCAGCTCGTCGAGCGGTGGCAGTTCCGAAATGGATTTGACATTAAAATAATCGAGAAACAATTGCGTGGTGCCGTACATCGACGGCCGTCCAGGCACGTCGCGCTGACCAACCACTTTGACCCAATCCCGCTCCAGCAAAGTTTTTACAATGTTGGAACTGACACTGACGCCGCGCACGTCTTCAATCTCTGCGCGCGTGATCGGCTGGCGGTAGGCGATCAACGCCAGGGTCTCGAGCAGCGCGCGCGAGTAGCGCGGTGGCCGCTCTTCAAATAGACGCGCAACCCAGGGCTCGAACTCTTGTTTAACTTGCAAACGATAGCCGCTGGCGACCTGCCGTAACTCAACGCCACGACCGGAGAGGTCATCAGCCAGCGCGTCCAGGGCTGCGAGTACAAATTGTTTATCGAGTGGCGTCTCGTCTTCTGAGAGCATGGCTTGCAATTGCGCAAGCGACAGCGGCTTGCCCGCCGAGAGCAACGCAGCCTCAATGATGTTTTTGGTGCTGTGCTGACTCATCCGGCCTCCGCGAGCGGCTCAGCTGACATGGCGGCGTCGTCGGGTTGGGGATCAAACGAGGGGTCGAGATCGTCGTCGTCGCCATCGCCCGAGTCGTCATCGCTCGGTCCCGGATCCATGCTGCCGCGCGCGCGCAGGTATATGGGGGCAAAGATCCCAGCTTGTTGAATATCTATCATCGACTCTTTGATCAATTCCAGAATTGCCAGGAAGCTCACGACCACGCCCAAGCGCCCTTCAGTTGGGTCAAACAAATCGACGAAAGGTGTGAATTGTTCGGCGTCGAGGTCGGCCAAGATGCCGGTCATGCGCTCGCGCACCGACAGCGCTTCGCGGGAGATGTGGTGGCTGGCCAAGCGGTCTGCGCGGGTGAAGACGTCGTTCAAGGCGAGCAGCAGTTGTTTGAGGTCGACGTCGGGTTCGGGCTTGCGCCGACGCAACTCGGGGAGTTCGGCGTTGGCGACGAAGAGATCGCGCTCCAATCGGGGCATCTCGTTGATGCGCTCGGCTGCGCTCTTGATTTGCTCGTATTGCTGCAAGCGTCGAATCAACTCGGCCCGTGGATCGTCTTCGTCTTCGATTTCCTCCGGGCGTGGCAGCAACATGCGCGATTTGATCTCGGCAAGCATGGCAGCCATCAGCAGGTATTCGGCCGCGAGCTCCAGGCGCAGGGTGTCCATCATCTCGATGTACGACATGTACTGGCGCGTGATCACGGTGATCGGAATATCGAGGATGTCGAGGTTCTGCTTGCGAATCAGATAGAGCAGCAGATCGAGCGGTCCCTCGAAGGCCTCGAGAATGACTTCGAGTGCGTCTGGCGGGATGTAGAGGTCGCGCGGCAGCTCCATAATCCGCTCGCCGCGCACCACCGCCAGCGGTATCTGTTCCTGAACCGGTACGCTGTCTGCGCTGACCGCACACGCCTCAGCGGGGGTCGGTTGTTCGGCGCTCTGGGGAGCCGCGGGATCCATGGCGAAACCTGGAGATTGCTTACGCCAATTATACGTCATCTGGCAGCCGAGCCGTCAGTCCTCAAATGCTGTGGTGTCCCCTCGCCCTGCCCGGACCACGACTGCCTGCCCAGTTTCAAAGGACACAACGGTTGTGGGCTCGAGGCCGCAAGCGCCACCGTCGATAACAAGGTCGACGCTGTGTTCGAGCCGCTCGCGCATTTCAATTGGGTCAGTGAGCGGCAAGGCGTCACCCGGCAGGCGCAATGTGCTGCTGAGCAAGGGCTCATTGAGCTCCTCGAGCATCGCGCTGACAATGGCGTGTTCTGGCACGCGCAAGCCGATGGTCTTGCGCTTGGGGTGCTGCAATCGGCGAGGCACTTCGGCTGTCGCACGCAGAATAAAGGTGTACGGACCAGGGGTGTGGGCGCGCAATAGGCGGTAAGTGGCGTTGTCCACGCGCGCGTAGACGGCAAGATCGCTGAGGTCGCGGCACACCAGCGTGAAATTATTGGCTTTGTCGAGCGCCCGAATCCGCGCCATGCGCGCCATCGCCTGCTTGTCACCGATATGACAGCCCAAGGCGTAACACGAGTCGGTGGGATAGGCGATCACTCCGCCCTGTTGCACGATGGACACCGCCTGGCGCACCAAGCGGCGTTGCGGGTTGAGCGGGTGGATGGCGAAGAACTGACTCACTGGGCAAGGCTCCAACTGGGCACCCGCGCTCGGCGCCGGCCGCGACCCGGCGGGGGATATCCCGCACGGCTGACCAAGCCCAGATAATGCCAAGCCCTCATGGCAAAAAACGATAGAATGGTGCACCGATTCAGCCCTTTGCACCGCATGAAGCTTTTATACGATTTCTTACCCATCGTTCTGTTCTTCGTCGCCTACAAGATCTATGGCATCTACGCCGCGACTGCCGTTGCGATCGCAGCGTCTGCTGTGATGGTAGCCATTGGCTGGTTCAAACACCGAAAAGTTGAGCGCATGCACCTGGTGTCACTGGTGGTTATCAGTGTGATGGGGGGGCTGACTTTGTGGCTGCAAGACAAAGCGTTTGTGATGTGGAAGCCCACACTCATCAACTGGCTATTTGCCGCTGTGCTCATCGGGAGCCTCGCTTTTGGCAAGCCGCTGGTACAACGCATGCT
This sequence comes from uncultured Granulosicoccaceae bacterium, assembly GCA_937925815.1. Classification (GTDB taxonomy): domain Bacteria; phylum Pseudomonadota; class Gammaproteobacteria; order CALCKW01; family CALCKW01; genus CALCKW01. Next base: position 6,586 of record CALAMQ010000151.1, read on the forward strand.
CGAAGGTCAAATGAGCCTGCCTCAAGCGGTGTGGTCGCGCCTCAACTGGATGTGGGTCGGCTTTTTTATCATCAGCGGGGCCGCCAATTTAGTGGTTGCCAAACACTACCTCAACGCGGAGGTCGCGCTGCGCACCGCGGTGCCATCGATCACAGCAGCGCAACTGGACCCATTCAACTGCGCCGCTGATTTCACCGACGAGGCGCTCGCGCTGTGTGAAACGGCCGCCGAACGCGAAGCCTTCTGGGTCAATTTTAAATTGTTCGGCCTGCTCGGTTTGACCTTGGTCTTCGTGCTCGGTCAAGCACTCTATCTCGGTCGCTATATCAGCGAAGATGACACCGAAACAGACGGCGACGACAAGGCTGATACCTCAACCTGAGCGCTTGCGCGCGCCGCGATCAGCCGCCGCTGATCGCTTGCGCCAAATCGTCTTTGATGTCCTCGACGTGCTCTAGCCCCACCGACACGCGAATCAATCCCTCGACAATGCCGGCTTCAGCGCGCTGCGCGTCTGACAATCGCGCGTGGGTTGTCGATGCTGGGTGCGTGATGGTGGTTCGGGCGTCACCGAGATTGCCCGTGATCGACATCAGTTTCACACGGTCAATCACCCGCCATGCCGCGGCGCGTCCGCCCGCGACGACAAATGACACCATGCCACCGGGCGCGCGTTGCTGTCGTGCAACCAATTCGTGTTGCGGGTGGCTTTCAAGGCCGGGGTAAATCACCTTTTCAATGCCGCTTTGCTCGCCCATCCACGCGGCGAGTGAGGCGGCGTTCTCGGCGTGCTGTCGCATACGCAACGGCAGCGTCTCAAGCCCTTTGAGAAACACCCAAGCATTGAACGGGCTCATGCTCGCACCGAAACTGCGCATGAAGCTATAGAGCTCGGTGTCCACAAGTTCGCGTCGACCGACCACAGCGCCACCGACGCAACGTCCCTGGCCATCGAGGTATTTTGTCGCCGAGTGAATTACCACATCTGCGCCGAGCGCCAGCGGCTGTTGCAAAACCGGAGTGCAAAAGCAGTTGTCGACCGCGAGTATGGCGTCACCTTCGTGCGCGATATCACTCAACGCGGCGATATCCGCCACAGTCATGGTTGGGTTAGTTGGGGTTTCGATCATGAGCATGCGGGTGTTCGGCCGCATGGCCGCACGCCAGGCGTCTGTATCGTCAAGCGGCACAAGCTCGACATCAATCCCCCAACGCGGCAAATAGCGCGTCAACATCGCCGTGGTCGAGCCAAACAACCCCTGCGCTGCGAGCAAGTGGTCGCCCTGTTTGAGCACGCCGAGACACAACGTCATGATCGCGGCCATGCCAGAGGACGTGGCAATACACGCCTCCCCGCCTTCAAGCGCAGCCAGGCGCTGCTGAAACGCGCGCACGGTTGGGTTTGAAAAGCGCGAGTACACATTGTCGTTAACATCACCGCCAGAAAAACGCGCAGCGGCTTCCTCGGCCCCGTCGAAGACAAAGCTCGAGGTTGGGAAAATCGCTTCGCTGTGTTCGCCTTCGGCGGTTCGGTGTTGGGCCGCGCGCAATGCGATAGTTTCAGCGCGCCATTGGCTGTAGTCAGGCTGCGTGTCGTCGGTCATGATCCTGCAGGTCTCCATTGCCTGTCCCAAATTGGGCGTGTGGCAGGTTGGGCGACAACAGGATAAGGACATTCAGCTGTCGCTTTAGCGGCATTTTTCAAGCGCCCGCAAGCTGATGGTCAAATCGGCGCTTAAATCACCTACTAGGTTGTCAAAATTTCGAAGCGCAGACAAGGTTGACAACGCGATATCTGCACTCACATCACTGATGAGAACGGCTTTGAATGTGCGGGACTGCAACCGCAAGTCACACCGGCCGGATTGCGTTCCCACTGCTAATCTCTATCTGCTAGACAACCCATGACACCACCCTATGCGAACCCGATACCCCATTCTGACAATCACATTCTGCCTGTGGGTATCTGGGCACAACGCACTCGCCGGCACCCTGGAAGACGCGACAGCCGCGTACGCCGCAGACGACTTGCAAGCAGCGCGCACCTTACTTGACACCGTGTTGACCGAGGCCGCGCCCGGCTCGAGTACTTACCGAATTGCAGACCAAAACCTCGCTGTGCTCAAAGCCCAACAAGGTGATCTAGACGGCGCTCTGAGTAAATTGGAAGCTGTGATTTCGGCTCAACCGGTGGCGGCCGCCGCCTTTGAAAACATCAAAGCCCTGCGTGCCTTGCAAGCAGCGCAGTCGCTCAACCGTGTGCTCGGCGACGCCGACAACGCGCCATTGCCAGATTTGCTCTGGCTCGATTCCGAAGCGCTTCCAGAGCAAGCGCCCACACCTGAAGCCAACACTGAAACGCTGCTGGAACTGTCCGGCGACAACGCAGCTGCTATCGACATATTCCTCAACGATTACGCAAGCGCCCTGGGCGCGCGTGATGCAGTGCGTTTCCTCAGCCTGTACGCGCCAGCTTATGCACCGGCAGATGGGAACTCTCGCGCCAGTTGGCAACTCGAACTACTTGGTGCATTTGCCGATTCTGCTGCCTACACGCCAAGCGCAACTCTCGACAAAGCGACACCGCTAAACGACACGCTCACGGTGGTGGCATTCAGTCTGCATGATCCACGCAAAGACTCGCACCGGCCAATCAATGTGTTGCTGCAACGGGACACAACCAAGCAATGGAAAATTCTGTCAGACCTGTGACGACTCGCTGGATCACAGCGTTGGGCCTGATGCTGTGCATGAACTTCGCACACGCGTCATCTGACCCAAGCCTCCACGACCCTGCCGAAAGCCAACTCAAGCGCAGCCTCAGCGCACTTCACGACGGCCGCCTAGACGACGCCATCTCGCAGCTTGACGCCTTGCTCGCTGAACAGCCCACATTTGGTCTGGCCCACGCGCTGCGCGCTGACATCACCGCCCAACTCGCTGGCCGAGACAGTATTTTCAAACAGCCAACCGGTAAACTCGCACTGCTTGCAGACGAAGCCAAACAGCGTTTTGCTGGGCAGAGCAACACCGCCCGCAGCCTCGATCTCGTGCCCTCAAATTTACTCGAGGTTGGGCGCCACACCGACACCATTGTGCTGGTCGATCTCTCCGCCAACCGGCTCTATCTGTACGGCCACCAGAACGGCTCCTTGGAACTCAATGGCGATCACTACGTCACCATTGGCAAGGCCGGCGCTGGCAAGCTGCGCGAGGGCGATAACCGCACGCCAATTGGCCTGTACCGCATTCAACCCTTCCTCACTGACGAACAATTGCCAGAGCTATACGGTCACGGCGCGTTGCCGCTCGACTACCCCAACACCTGGGACCGACACCACGGGCGCACCGGGTACGGCATCTGGATCCACGGTCAACCGCGCGACAATTACGCGCGTCCACCTCGCGATTCAGAAGGATGTGTGGTGATCAGCAACCGCGTGATCCCGGACCTCAACGCCTGGAGCACAGCGGGTGCCACGCCTGTCATTATGGTCAATTCCATCGACTGGGTGGACAGCAAGAGCCTGCAAAGCATGCGCGATGACTTGTCCCACCGCATAGAGTTGTGGCGCCAGAGTTGGAGCGCGCGCAACATCGACCGCTTCATGTCCCTGCATGACAGCACATTCGAGAACGGCCGCTTGAACCGCGATGACTTCGAGGCCCGTAAACGCATGCTCGCCGCGCGCAACGACTTTCAAGATGTCGAGATATCAGAGCGAGAGATTTTGTTATTCGAGGACGTCGATGGCACACCCATCGCCGAAGTGCGCTTCAAGCAGCAATACCGCTCACCCAACTACGAAGACCGCAGCGTTAAGACTCAGTACTGGGCGCTGCGCAGCGGTCAATGGATGCTGTCTCTGGAATCCGAGCGGCAAACGCCTGAGCACACGCTTGTGGCCGATGCCGACACACCTGACATCGTCGAACCCACCACCTGGCCTGAGGGCGCATCCCCAGGCAGCCGTTGAAACCTGGGCCGCTGCGAGCGAAGCACTCGACAGTGGATTTTTGCCTAGCGCATTTTGCCTAGGGAGGCTCCGAAAAAGTCCCAGCTGAGTGCGAGACAAGGCGAAGCCATCCGTGTGACGGACCATCCAAAAAAGCGGACCGGGCCGGCGCACCGGGTTACACAGTAAATGAGTATTTTGATTGGCCGTCACACGGTTGGCTTCAACGCAGTATCGTGCGGTCAGCGCTCCGGCGGCCGGCGCTCCGGGGGCAGGCCTTCCTGACTGATGGGGCTTGTTCGGAGGTTCCCTAGATGTGTAAAGCCAGTAGGTTGTTCATATTAAGGGACAACCTTGTTATTGGTGGTTTGTATTGCAAGCTGGCATGGGGCCGGTGCCAGTTATAGCGATGTAGGTATGGACGCAGCGCCCGCGCCCTCTCTTCTGAGCAGTTGTACTCCCGGGCATACGCCCACTCGCGAAGGCATGTTTGGATGAAGCGCTCGGCCTTGCCGTTGGTCTGAGGTCTGTAGGGGCGCGTGAAGACGTGTTTCAAGCCCAAGCGGCGACACAGACGTTTGAATGTCTTTGAACGGTAGCAG
>CALAMQ010000152.1 GCA_937925815.1 uncultured Granulosicoccaceae bacterium
GCGAGGCCGATGGCTTCGAGGGTGGTGTCCTCGGTCGCGACCGATGGCGAGAGCGTGCCACGAAACATCACCTGGATGCGGTCGCTGATCTCGAGCAGTTCGTCGAGTTCCTCGGAGATCACCAGCACGGCCACGCCCTGCCGACTCAAGTCCACCAGCCGCTGGCGGATGTCGGCGGCCGCGCCGACGTCCACGCCCCAGGTGGGTTGGGAGACGATCAGCACGCTTGGCGACAGCGACAACTCGCGTCCGACAATGAACTTCTGCAAGTTGCCGCCCGAGAGGCTTTGCGCCTCGGCAGATGGCCCGCCGCAGCGCACGTCGAAGTCCTCGATGGTCTGGCTGGCGAAGCGCTGCATGGCGCCGTTGGCGCGAAAACCGAAGCGCGACAGCCCTTGCTTGAAGCCGGTCAGCAGGCTGTTGTCGCAGAGGTTGTGGATCGGCACTGCGCCGCGCCCGAGCCGTTCCTCGGGAATAAAGCGCACGCCGAGATCACGGCGCTCGCTCGGGTTGGTGTGCCCTGCAGACTGGTCGTCGATCTGCACGCACACCGACTTCGCCGCGGGCAGCGCGTGTTCACCCGAGAGTACGCTCGAGAGCAGGTTCTGACCGTTGCCGGAGACGCCGGCGATGCCGACGATCTCGCCGCCGTGTACCGAGAGGTTCACGCCGTACAGTGCCGATGCATTGGCCGAGGCGGCCGGCACGCTCAGATCGTAGACGGCGAGCTTCGGGCGCTCGGTGCGGGTGGTGGGTTCGCGCTCGGTGTGGGGCAGTGAGCGGCCGATCATCATGCTCGCGAGTGAGGCGTCGCTCTCCTCGCGCGGCACAGCGCGGCCGGTGACCTTGCCGTGGCGCAGCACGGTTGCGGTGTCACAGAGCGCGCGGATCTCATCGAGCTTGTGCGAGATGAACAAAATGCCAAGCCCGTCATCGGCGAGGCGTCGCAGGGTCTTGAAGAGCGCGTCGATACCCTGCGGCGGCAACACCGAGGTGGGCTCATCGAGGATGATCAGCTTCGGCGACTGCAGCAGGCAGCGCAGGATCTCGACCCGCTGGCGCTCGCCGACCGAGAGCGAGCGCACGGTCGCGTCCGGGTCGACCGCGAGCCCGAAGCGCGCCGAGGCGGCCGCGATATCCTCGCGCAGACGCGCGCGCGACCCCGAGAGCGCGAGCGACATGTTCTCCGTCACGGTCAGGGTCTCGAACAGGGAGAAGTGCTGAAACACCATGCCAATTCCGAGCTGGCGCGCGTGCGCCGGGGACGTGATAGTGACAGCCTTGCCTTGCCAGGTGATGGTGCCGGCGTCAGGCATCGACACGCCATAGATGATTTTCATCAGCGTGGACTTGCCGGCGCCGTTCTCGCCGAGCACCGCGTGAATCTCGCCCGGTGCCACACTGAGGTCGATGCGGTCGTTGGCGACAACCGACGGGAAGGCCTTGGTGATGCCCGAGAGTGACAGCAGCGCGCTCATGGTGTCGGGTCGTCAGCTTGGTCGTGCAGGCGGTGGATGCCAGGCATCTCGATAAAACGCGGCAGCCGCCTGATGTCGACCAGCCATCGCCTAACGGCTGGGTAGTCGTCGTGTTCGATACCGCCGTCGGGAGCGAGGGCGGCGTAGGGAAAGCAAGCGATATCGGCGATGGTTGGGGTGTCGCCGATCAGAAAGCGGTGCCCGCGAAACCCCTGTTCGCTGAGGTGAGATTCGAGCTCGCGCAGGGCGCGATGCCCGGCGGTGCGTGTGGCGTCGATGTCGCACGGCAAATTGAGCATGTCGTGCAAGCGGGCTTGGCCGACGGTGTCGGAGAGTTTGGACGCAAACGCGAGCCAGAACTGAATCCAGGCGCTTGTCGCGGCGTCCGTGCTTGGGTGCCAAGTGCCGGAGTTGTCGTATTTTTGTGCGAGGTAGACGAGAATGGCGGCGCTGTCGCAGAGCGTGAGATCGCCGTCGGTCAGCACCGGTAGGGTGCCGGCGGGGTTGATCTCGAGAAAGGTTGGCGAGAGGTGCGCTTCACCCGGAAAGAAATCGACCGCTGTGACATCGCAGTGCTGGTTCAGCAGCGCGAGGAACAGGCGCACCTTGTAACAGTTGCCCGAGAGCACGTAGTCGTAGAGGTGAAGGCTCATACGCCGCGTGTCTCCGCACCGTAGTGGTAGCCACGGCGTTTGAGCCAGCGGCGGTAGGCTATGGAGGTTTTGTCGGCGCGCGTCGGCGATTCCATGCGTGGGTCGAGCGGCAGCTTGCGCGGCACCTGGTTTTCCAGGATTGACCGGTCTTGCAAAAAGATCGTTTGCTGAAACTGGATCAGGTCTTCGAGTGCGGTGTCGTCGTCGAACAGCGCCATCCAGGCGTAGGCGTCACAAAGCTCTTCGTTCAGTGGCCGCACGAACAGCGCGATCACGTCCATCTCGGCGGGCCGCGGTGGGCAGGTCTTGTAGAGGATTGTGGCGCAGGGCGCCGGCACGCGGTATTCGTATTCGGTGACGATGCCGTCGCTTGCGGATTTCGCGGCCTGCGGCTGGTAGAAGCTCACTTTGGTCGCCCAGACTTCGTCGACGGTGTCGCGAATCTCGACGTCATAGGGTGCGACTACGGTGTGCGGCTCTGCGCCGAGAATGTCGGTGTGGACAAAGGGGAAGTGGGCAATGTCGAGAAAATTCTCGACCACCCGCAATGGGGATGCCTTGACCCGCACCGGCCCACAGTCGACCAGCCTGCGGCCGTCTTGCACGCCCTCGGGCAGGCTGAAAATTGGGTGAGGTGGTGTGCCGATGGACGACCAGACGTGGCCATGCGCCTCGCACACGGGGCGTGCGGTGCCGTGGTCGTCGGTGACAGTCGCCTTGCCGGCGGCGTCGCGCGTGACCCGCAGTGTGTGCGACATCAGCGTAACGCGCTGCTCCGCGCCGGCGGTGAGCATGGCTGCAATGGCAACGGGATACCAGTCGTCTTGGGCGATGTCGGGGGATGTCATGCCGTCGCCTCGAGGTGATCGCGCAAGGCGTCGAGCCAACGCGAAGCCGCCACCTTCAGCTCTACGCTGGCGGCGGCGGTCAGTTGGGTGTGCAACTGGCTGCGCTCGGCGGAGACCGATTGAATCGACACCACGAGGGTTGCGGTGTCGCCGGTGGCGACATCGAGTGCAATGCGGCAGTCGAATGCAGATGTGTCGAGCACGCGCGCGCTACAGCCGCGCTGCGGGTGCGTGGTCGAGGGCAGTGCGCCCGAGCCAAGCGCTGCCTGAATTCGATCCTGTGACACATTGACCGCGACACTGCGCAAGCCCGGGTGCGCGGGCATCGCCGGCAGCGCAGTGGCGTCCGGGTCGAGCGTGATCCAGACCCGACCACCGTGGTCCACGCAGGGCAGCGTCGGCACGCAGAGGCTCTCGGGCGGTGTGAGCTCGGGGTGCGCCGGGATGTAGGCGCACGCGCCGGTCTCGCCGTATTGCCAGCCGTGGTAGATGCAGTTGAGGCGGTTGCCGCGCACGAAGCCGAAGGACAGTCTCATGCCGCGGTGTGGGCAGCGGTTGTCGACGCAATGCACTGAATGGTCGTGTGCCCGCCACAGCGCGAGGTCGTGTCCGGCTGTCTGGACCCGCATGACACCGCCGTCCGGCAGTCCGTCGGAGAGGGCCACTGGCAGCCAAGAAGTGATGTCGGCGGCAGTGTTCATGCGGCCAGCCCTTGGGCGCGAGGGTGTTGGGGTTGCGACACGAAAAACCCGATGCAGTGATGTACACAGTCAATCATTAAACGCTCTCGGTCGACCGGTGTAAACGCCCGCGCTTGGATTAGAGGGTCAAACCGAGTGAGGATTGAGCGGCCCGATCGCACCCACTTGGTGCGGTGGCAGGGTGATGCGATCAACCCTTTCCACCCATGACGAGGCAGGGCCAAGGCTGCAACAGAGAGCCATCGCCTCAATCAGCTCAGCCGGGCCGCTGACGTCGGCAATGACAGTGTCAGCCTCGGTGGTCACCGACCCCGTGAGCCCGAGCTTATCTGCCCGGTGCCGCGCCCAACTGGCAAAATCCGCGACGTCGAGCGTGCCGGAGAAGGTCAAGCGTTCGCGTGCGTGAGGCGTGTACAGTTTCACGGTTGGGTTGAGTATCGGCTGGGAAGGACCCTATTACGGCACAGCGTCAGTGCGTTGAGCAAGTGGCGGTTCACTTGAGCGAATGCCGTGGTGAGTGTGCACCACGGCAGTGCGATGCCTGGGGTACCTACAGTTGGCGGGTGCCCACGCTGTTGTTCTCGGGGTGTCGGAAATTTACCGCTGTTGGCTGTTTTAGGCGGTGTGTAACGTGCTGCCACTCGATCACCGGTTTCTTGGCAGTGGCGCATCGCTGTGACACCCTCGTGACGGCGCCACTGCGCCTGCAAACCGCCAACCCGACTGACCGACATGAAATTCATGACCACGCTCTTATGTGCGCTTGCGGTGTTGTACCTGAGTTTTGGTGCGGCGCTCTTTGTGCTGCAGCGCCAGTTTTTATACTTCCCAACGCCCGACACCGTGCACGATTACGAGTCCCTGCGTTTTGACAGTGACGGCGAGTCACTTGAACTGATTTTACTGAACCCTCTCAACCGCAAAGCGGTCTTGTATTTTGGGGGGAACGCAGAAGCGGTGGTGCACAATGCACCGGCCTTTGAAGCGGCCTTTCCAGATCACGCGGTCTACCTCGTTAACTACCGCGGTTACGGCGGCAGCACCGGTGAGCCCACGCAAGACGCGCTCTTCGCTGACGCGCGGCGAGTCTGGGATCAACTCGCACCGCTCTACGACAGTCTGGCGGTGGTCGGTCGCAGCTTGGGCTCGGGCGTTGCGACTCATCTTGCCGCTGAACGCGCGGTCGAGCAGCTTGTGCTCGTGACCCCCTTTGACAGTGTCGCGGCGGTTGCGCGCACGCATTACCCCATCTACCCCGTGTCGTGGATGCTCAAGGATCACTTTGATTCTGCAGGCGTGGCAGCGGACATCTCGGCTGAGGTGTTGGTGATGGTGGCGGGGCTTGACACCGTCATCCCGGCTGCGCGCACCGAGCGCTTGATTGCGGCATTGGAGCCGCCGCCCCGCGTGGCCCGCTTTGAGCAGGCGGGCCACAACGACATCTCCAACGACCCGCGTTACCACGCTGAAATCGCGGCTTTTTTAGCGCGCCGTTGAGCGGCGCGCCCAGCGGGGCTTACACCGTGGCCAGATCCCCTTCGAAGCGCGTGAGCGAGAAGCCCACTTCACCAGTCTCGGTCACGGTGTGCAGCTCGTCTTGCAGCAAGCTCAGCGCGATTTGCTCACCGGCGAGCAATCCGTCGTCGCCGTCGGCGCGCCAGTGCACACCGGCCATGTTGCGACCGAGTGCGATGTTGCTCGCGAGCTTGTTGAGTTCGCCGCCGAGGGTCAAACCGGCGGTGCCCGGAATTACGTATTCCTCGTTAAAGAACGCCTTGAGCACCGTCACGCAGGCACCGGCGATTGTCGCGTGACCGGCGGGGTATGACGGGTGCGTGGGTGAGCCCTCGGGATAGGCCTGGCTCAGCAAGTAGTTTCCTTGCTGGCTGAAGGTTTGCGCGAGCGCCTGCGAGTTCAGCAGTTCAGCGTGCAGGGGGTAGTTGCGCACGCCGCGCGCGGCGTGGTCAATCCGACCGCCGTAGACCTCAGGGCGCAGTTTGCGGTGCACCAGCCACTTGTGGACCCAGGCGGGGCGCAGCGCGACACGTGCCGCGCGCGCCACGAGATCGAGCACGGCAGCCGGCCCAAAGGTCACAAAGCCCGCTTCACGGAGTGCGTTGGAGTAGGGGGACGCGCCGCGAGCGTCGGCGCCAAAACCCAGGCAGATCAGCGCGGCGTTGAGGTAGGCCTGGTAGGAAAAATCGGTGTGCACGTAGGCCGCAAGGTCGCGTGCCGTGGCGATGGGGGCGGCGTTGAATTGCAGTGTGTTGCTGATGGCGGGGAATTGACCGCGCTGCACCGCGAGCCAACTGGTGATATCTGTCATGTGGTTGTCGCCCGGCACCGGGTTGGTGAACACCTGCGGCAGCGTGCTGTTGGCGTAGGGGATGTCGAGTGTCAAAAACGCTGAGAGCAACGGGCCGTCTAGGTCACCGGGCGTCTGGCCGCGAAACAAGGTGTTGGGAGTGATCGAGCCGCCCTCGCGCGGCGCGGTGTAGTCAGAGAAATTGGACAGGTCGCTCGCCGCTGCTTGCGTCAGTGGGTCGTTGTTGTAATTTGAAAAGGGGACGTCGCGGCACAGCGCCATCCAATACACCTCGGCGGCTTCGGCCGCTTGGCGCGCGCTGCTAAAAGCGTGCACCGCCGGCAGATCGATTTTGTGCGAGTCCGCCCCTGCGAGCGCAAAGGAAAACGCCGCTCGTGGGTTGGCGAGCTTGCCCTGGCCACCCGCTGGGATCGCGTCAAAATCAGCTGCTTCGCCGGTCTCCAGCGCGCGCAGCAATTGCTCGTAGGCGGCGCCGTCGACTTCGCCGACGTCGTTGTGCGGCAGCGTTTTACTGAAGTTGCCGATGTAACTCTCTAGTGTGGTTTCGTCGTCGTTGCGTGGCCAGTTTGGTGTTGGCAGTGCGCGTTGTTGCTGTGCGGCGTCGACGCGACGCGCGTAGGCTTCGGCTGATCGGTCTTGGCCGTCCACGCCATCGGACGGCGTGCGGTTGGGGCCGCGCGCATCCCGTGCGAAGGCGCTGGCGCTCGCGACAAGGCTTGCCCCTGCGCAGGCGGTGAGGCCGAGATTGCGCACAAACAGCCGTCGTGAAGGTGATTCCGGTGTGTGCGCAACGGTGTCGCGGTGAGTTGTGTCGGTGGAGGGTGTTTCCGCGTGCAACAGGGCGCGGGGGTGTGAGTAGGGCATTGGAAAAAGCTCGTGGTTTGCGTGTCTGTTGCTCTATACAACGCGGCGGTTGTCGATTAGTTGACACAGGTTGTGCTCTAGCGCATTCGCTCCGGTACGCTTAGGCCTTGTTCAACGTTCAGGGAATTGTCCGCAATGTCAGTAGAGTTGCTGCGCATCGGCTTTGTGGGGCTGGGTTTTATGGGTCACGGCATCGCCGCCAACATACTCAGCGGTGGGTATCCCTTGACGGTGATTGCGCACCGCAACCGCGAACCGATTGACGACTTGGTAAGCCGCGGTGCAACTGAGGTGGACACGCTCGCTGCGTTGGCTGAGGCCGCTGAGATCGTGCACATCTGCGCGCCGGGTTCGGTGCAAGTTGAGGCCATTGTCACAACGCTGCTTGCGAGCTTGCGGCCGGGTTCGGTGATTGTCGATTGCTCAACATCGGACCCTGTGTCCACCGTCAAGCTCGCCGAGATGGCGGCAGAACGAGATGTGGCTTTTGCCGACGCGCCGCTCGCCGGCACGCCGCAGCAGGCGGAGGCGGGCGAGCTTGGCGCGATTGTCGGCGCGAGCGATGAGACCTTCGCGCGGATCGAACCCATCTTGTCCTGCTGGGCGAAGAGCGTGGTGCACTTTGGTGCGGTTGGCGACGGCCACCGCATGAAGCTTTTGAACAACTTTTTGGCGATGGGATACGGCGCCCTGTTTGCCGAGGCACTGACCCTCGCGCAAAAGGTGGGCATTTCCACCGAGACCTTCGACAGCGTGATCCGCGGCGGGCGCATGGACTCAGGCTTTTATCAGACCTTCATGGGCTACGCACTCGACGGCAACCGCGAGAGCCACAAATTCACGCTGGCCAACGCGTATAAGGACATGCGCTACCTCGCGTCTATGGCCGACAGCGTTGGCGTGAACAACGCCATGGGCAGCGCGATCAAAAACAGTTACGCTCTGGCGGTCTCAAACGGCGGTGACGGTCCTGAGGACTACGTGCCGCATTTGGTGGATTATGTCGCGCGCGCTAACGGTGTGGGTGATCGCGAGAGGTAGGCTTAGGTGACTCTTGAGTTTCTTATCACGGCGTTGATTGTCGTGCTTTTACCCGGCACCGGCGTGATCTATACCGTCTCGGTTGGGCTGACACGCAGCGCGCGTGCGAGCGTGTTTGCCGCAGGCGGGTGCACACTCGGTATCGTGCCGCATCTCTGCGCCAGTGCGTTTGGGGTGGCGGCGCTGCTGCACACAAGCGCGGTGGCCTTTCAGATCTTTAAGTTTATCGGCGTGTTGTATCTCGCTTTCCTTGCGTGGCAAATGTGGCGCGAGTCTGGTGAGCTGAGTTTTGATGCGCCGAGCCAGCAAAGCCATTTGCGGGTTGCGGTGCGCGGGCTGTTGATCAACGTGTTGAATCCCAAACTCTCGATTTTCTTCTTGGCCTTTTTACCACAATTTGTCGACGCGGACGGCGGTGCCGCGCTTGTCCAAATGCTCGAACTCAGCGGTGTGTTCATGGCGATGACCTTTGCGGTTTTCGTGGGCTACGGCCAGCTCGCCAACCGCTTGCAACACCTGGTTACCCGCTCACCGTCTGCTGTGCAAACGGTTCAACGCGTATTTGCGGGTGTGTTTGTTGCCTTGGGCGCGAAGCTCGCACTGTCCGAGCGCTGACACCACAACCCCACACAACCGGTAACGATTGATGCCCTCGTTCGACATACTCGCTAGTTTTTTTGTGGCTGCTGTGGTCTTCGCCTACGTACCGGGGCCTGCGTTGATGTACACCACGGCGCAAACGCTTGCGCGTGGCCAGCGTGCGGGCTTTATGGCGGTGTTGGGTTTGCACGTTGGCTGCTACGTGCACATCATCGCCGCAGCGGTGGGGCTCTCTGCGCTCTTTCACGCAGTGCCGCCCTTGTACACCGCGGTCAAGTTGCTTGGCGCGGGGTATTTGGTTTGGCTCGGTGTGGGCATGGTGCGCACGGCCATCACGCCGGTGCCTGCCGAGCTGCCTGACGCGACCCCGACCAAGAGCGGGTCGCGCGCATTTACCCAGAGCGTGATGGTCGAAGTGCTGAACCCGAAGACCGCGTTCTTCTTCATTGCCTTCCTGCCGCAGTTTGTCGACGCGTCCGCTGCGTTTCCACTGTGGTTGCAGTTCCTGCTGCTTGGCATCGCCACCAACATCATCGGCTCCTCAGCCGACGTGGTCTGTGTATTTTTTGCCGGGATGATTGTCGACCGGCTCAAGCAATCCAAGCGTGTCGCGCGGTGGCTCGAAGGGCTTGGCGGTGGCGTGCTGGTTGGGCTTGGCGTGCAGTTGGCGCGGCAGAGCCAGTGAGTGTATAGCCACTGCCTACAGCTAAAGTTGCTTAGACACCTTGACCATGTAGTGGACATCAGTAGGGTCGGCTGGTTTGAACTAAGTGCCGCCGTTCTACGTGGGGCCTGAACCCGGAGTCTTGATTCGCGCTCGCGCTTTGCGTAAAGCGGTTTGTCGACTGGTTGGCAGGAGTATTCTGCCCGTGCTCATTGTGGATGTAGCACGGGTGAGAAGCCCATGCCCTCCTGCTTCGCAAACTGGCCTATGATCCGGGCAACATCAAATGGCAAACCGACCTGAAGGGCATTTCATGACACTTCCCGACACGATGGCTGCGATGGTCACCATGGGCCACGGCGACCTCGATCAACTGGTGTGGCACCCCAACTGGCCGCGGCCAGAGCCGGCTGACGGTGAGGTGTTAATTCGGGTTCGTGCCTGCGGTTTGAACAACACGGACGTCAACACGCGCTCGGGTTGGTACTCCAAGGCTGTCACTGAAGCCACAACCGGCGGTGCGTTCGCGGAGGTGAATGAGGAAGATCCGACTTGGGGCGGTGCGCCGATTACGTTCCCGCGCATTCAGGGCGCCGATGTCTGCGGTGAAGTTGTGGCGGTGGGCATGGGCGTTGATGCCGCGCGGATTGGCGAGCGCGTGATCACGGATAACTGGTTGCGAGACCCGGCGGCGCCGCATGACAAAAACCGCACGGGTTATTACGGCTCCGAGCGCGACGGCGGTTTCGCGGAATACACCACAATTCCATCGACCAACGCGGTGGTCGTGAATTCAAGTCTGTCAGATGCCGAGCTTGCGACTTTTTCCTGCTCCTACTCAACAGCTGAAGGCATGTTGACGCGCGCTGAGGTCACGGCGGCCGATACCGTGTTGGTGCCTGGCGCTTCCGGCGGGGTGGGCGGGGCGTTGGTGCAACTTGCCAAGCGGCGGGGCGCGCGCGTGATTGCGCTTGCGTCCGAGGGCAAGCACAAGGACGTCGCAGCGCTTGGCGCCGACCGCGTGCTGCCACGCGCACCGGATGACCTCAGGGCCGTGCTCGGTGATGAGACTGTGACCGTGCTTGCAGATGTGGTCGGCGGCCCCAACTGGCCAAGCTTGCTCGATGTGATCGAGCGTGGCGGTCGTCTGACCTGCTCAGGTGCCATCGCAGGTCCAATGGTTGAATTTGATCTTCGCACCTTTTACTTGCGCGACCTCACCTTCACAGGCTCAACCGTGATTGATCCCATTGTTATAAGGCGCATGGTGCAATACATCGAGGCTGGCGATATCAAGCCTTCGCTTGCGGCAACTTATCCGCTGCAACAGTTGCGCGACGCGCAAGCGGCATTTATCGCCAAACAACACACTGGGAATATTGTGGTGACGGTGTGAGTGTGAACGCGCTCAACCGTGTCTTTGACGCCGCTACGGCCTTAGTGAAAGCGACCCCAGCACTGGGCGGTTTTTCACCCTGGCCTGATGCACCGGCTCTCGCTCAACGTGAGCCGACGCTTGTACCTGTTGTAGCGACTCTGCACACAGAGTTAGCAGGTGCAGTGTCCAGTGATGGCCTCGCAATCCCGCAACACCATCAAGACCTGATCGACGCTATTCTCGCATCGGCGGATGATATCGAGTGGCGCCGCACCTACACCGAACAGGAGGTGGGTGCGGATTTCATGCGACGCTACGGCTATTTTGAACTGCTTGGGCCAAGCGGCCACTTTTTTGACCAATCAACGCGTGCATTCATCGGCTATTGGGGGACGGGTCTGCATTACCCGTGGCACGCGCACCAGGCCGAAGAACTGTATTTTGTGATTGCCGGGTCAGCTGAATTTGCGGTATCAGAAGAGCGGTGCCATCGCGGCGTTGGCGACACCCAATTGCACACCGCGAACCAACCCCACGCAATGACAACGGCCAAGGATGGGCACGGCATTCTGACGTTTGTGATGTGGCGTGGCGACGGACTCGACGGACTGCCAGCGATGACCCCGGACGTCATATAGCACTCCCGTGCTGTGTGTGGCGTCGTATCAATATTTCCGATTGCTTGGCCTGAGTGTTGGTGAATAAAGGCGAATGGGAGCGCTGGCGGGTGGCGAGTGATCCCGGCATGCACCCCTTTCACGTGCACGGCTGTTCTTTCCTCGTTGACACCATAGAAGGCGAGGCCGCGCCCGCCCACTTGCGCGGGTGGAAAGACACGGTTGTGGTCGATGACGAAGGCTGGACAGAGTTCTTGGTGCGCTTTGATTACACCGCCACGGACGATCACCCGTACATGTACCACTGCCACATTCTTGAGCACGAGGACCGCGGCATGATGGGGCAGTTCACGGTGACCTGACACCAGTGAACGCCGTGTGCCCGGTGGCGTACACTGTGGGTCACCCACACCCGGAGCGCAGTCCCATGAGCGAATCCTTGATCACGGCACCGACAATCTCTGTGCCACGCGCCGTGCCTTTGGCTTTGGCACTCTTTGCCAGTGCCTGCAGTGCGGAGGGCAATCGCCACGTCACCGTACAAGACGTGGGCGGTGAGGGCGCCACGTCAGTGCTCGCGGAGATCTGGGTCGACAACTACTTCGAGCTGCACGTTAACGGCGAGCCGGTTGCCATCGATTCGGTGGCGTACAACACCGAGCGCAGTTTCAACGCCGACCGCATCACCTTTAACGCGGACCTGCCCATGACTGTTGCGCTCGAATTGCGCGACTTCATGGAGAACGACACCGGGCTTGAGTACATCGGCAGCAAGCGTCAGCAGATGGGCGACGGCGGTGCAATCTTTCAGTTCAGCGCGGGTGATCAACTGCTTGGTGCGTCCAATGCAGACTGGCGTTGCACGGTGGTGCATCACGCGCCGGTGGATACAGCGTGTGCGGATCTCGACGATCCAACCGTGGGCGAGGGGCAATGCGCGGCGGATATCGCAGAGCTCCCATCCAACTGGACTGCTGTCGATTTTGACGACAGCGCGTGGCAAGCCACTGTTGAGCACAGCGCGGCTGCCGTGTCGCCCAAGATGGGGTACGACGGCATTGATTGGTCGCCCGCTGCCAGCTTAATTTGGTCTGACAGTTTGCATCAGGACAACATTGTGTTGTGCCGGGCCACGCTTGGCGGTTGATCCGGCGGCGCTCAGCAACGCGCGACCGCACCCGTCGTCAGTGGGTGGGCAGTGCGTTCGGGAAGGCTTCGTCTACTGCTTGGCGATAGCGGCGACTCACCGGCACAGTGTCGCCGGTGTGCAGCAGCAAGGTGAGTGAGCTGGCGTTTTTTCGTGCTTCAGCGATTGCTGCGGTGTTCACCCAGTGAGAACGGTGTACCTGAAGACCTGACTCGGCGGACAGCTCGCGAACCATGTCTGAAAACCGCGCGAGCACAAGCCGTGTCTCCATGTCCGTGGTGATACTCACGTAGTGCTCCTGTGCTTCAACCCACAGGATCTCACCGCGCAATGGTGGCGTAATTGCCGAGAGCAGCGTGGTTTGATGGGTAGTCGGTGCGACCTCGGCGAGCGCTTTGGCACGCAGCAAGATCACTCGCGGCACTGAAAGCAAACAGCAAATGGCGATGTGGTTGTCGATGAAGTAGAACAACTCCAACAGCAGCAATGACACGCCTGACCCACCAGCGCCGGCCGCCGATTGTACGCCGAGTTCAGGTTGTCCGATGGCGATGTCTAGAGCGGTGACGGTCAGCACCACGGGCACATGACTGGCGGCAATCGCAAGTGCTGTCAGTGTGATGACGTCGAGTGATTCATTGTATTTTTCGATCACCGCGCGCGCCGCGAAAAAAAACAGGCCGTGCAGTGCGACGCGCACAAAGCAGTAGACGTAGCCGTAAATCGGACTCATGTCTTCGATCAGCGCGGTGTTGTGCGCTGCGACCATCAGCCCGCACAGCACGCCAATACCCAGCATATACCGCTCTTCGTCGTGTGCCATTGGCGAATGCCATTCGTGCTTCTTGAACCGTTGAGGCCGACTATACACCGATAATTTAACAATTTTATTGCCACAGTCTGCACGTCATTCATGCCATTCGCGAAATTGTGGTGCGGCGCACTTTGCGGCAGGCGATTGGCGGCGAATAATCGAAGCGTGCCCTTTGCTGTGTTGCAGCTGAGCACGGCCTCACCACATCGCCTTCGGTTTGTGACGTGTGAGCCGTTTTCTCGACAATCAGCGAAGCTCGTCGCTTTTTGAACAACGAAAACTTGTATCTATTGACGCAGCTGCTCGTGTCACAAAGTGCAGGTTGGAGTGCGTGTGATGGCTGCTAACCTGCCCGATTCGACCCGAGATGTGGACGCATTCGATCAGTCATTGCTCGATATCACGGTCGAGCCCCGGCCACCCCGTCGTTCATTGGTCAATAGCGGCATCGTTGGGACCGGGTGTCCAGCGGAACCTTGGCGCGCGACAGCGGTCGAAAATCAGTTGCGTCGTGCAGTGCGCCGCAACGACACGAATCAGGGCAGTAGCCAAGGCGACGAGCTTTGCCGCGCCGCGTTCTGGCCAGGCCAGCGCAGCGCCTGAGGCGATAGCGCCAATCCGGTATCCGTCAGAGCGTGTGACGCTCGCCACAGTGGTCTACTGCTCAATTCACCCGCGCGACGCGAGCAGGGGTTTTGGCCGTGGCGCACCCCAGAATTGACTGGCTATAGCGTGGTTCACCGCGCGCGAGCTGGTCCAGAGGAACATGACCATGTCCAACCGCAAAAATGCTCGTGCCAAAAAAGGGCCCGTCAAATCTGCCCGTAAAACCGATTTTTCCACTTTGCTCAGCCGCCGCAATATGATCAAAGGCGCGGTGGTGTTGGTTGGTGGCGGCTTTGCGGTGGCGGGCATTCAAGCCTATGACCAAAACAACCGCTTGCTGCACGATTTGACCGTGGTCGGCAACGGCGTGCCCGCCGTGGTGCAAATCCACGACACCGGT
>CALAMQ010000153.1 GCA_937925815.1 uncultured Granulosicoccaceae bacterium
GCGCGGCGCCACAAGGAGCTGAAAGCGGCTGGCTGGCAGAACGACGCCATTTACCAGCGCCTGTTGGCGGAACTCGAATCCAGGCGCTTTCCCGCGCCTGGTTTGAGCCTGCGACAAGTGCGACGACTCATCTACGGGTAAATAATCATGTGTGGAATTATCGCAGTCACTGGGCACGCCAACGCGGCCCAGACACTCATGGCCGGCTTGCGCCGGCTCGCCTACCGGGGCTATGACTCGGCCGGCGTGGCCGTGCACGACGGCGAGTCCATCGCGCGCTTACGTGCCGCCGGTGCGCTTGAAAACCTGGCCTCGCTCGACCCCGAATCGCTCAGCGGGCAGTGCGGCATTGGCCACACGCGCTGGGCCACACACGGCGCACCGACCGCCGAGAACGCTCACCCGCACCTGAGCGCGGACGCCGC
The DNA here is from genome assembly GCA_937925815.1 of uncultured Granulosicoccaceae bacterium. Classification (GTDB taxonomy): domain Bacteria; phylum Pseudomonadota; class Gammaproteobacteria; order CALCKW01; family CALCKW01; genus CALCKW01. Next base: position 426 of record CALAMQ010000153.1, read on the forward strand.
CATCGCCGTGGTGCACAACGGCATCATTGAAAACGCCGATGCACTGCGCGCCGAGCTGCAGGCCGAGGGCATGACCTTCACATCTGAGACGGACACCGAAGTGCTCGCACAGGCGCTGAGCCTTGCGGTCTCGCGCGGAGAGGCCTTGTTTGAGGCTGTGCTCGCGCTGATGCCGCGCGTGCAAGGCACCTACGGCTTGGTCGCACTCGACCGCGCGGCGCCAGATCAGCTGGTTGCAGCGCGCCTGGGCAGTCCGGTTGCGCTTGGGATTGGCGGCGGTTGCCGGTTGGTGGCCTCTGACCCCGCCGCGATGGTGGGCTTTGCCGATGACGTGCTGCACCTCGACGACGGCGATGTGGCGCGGCTGACCCCAGACAGCATTGCTGTGCGCTCGCTCGACACCGGCGAGCGCACGATTGAGGCCACCACCTTAACCGCCGAGGTCAACGACGCGGGCCGCGACGGCCACGCGCATTTCATGCTCAAAGAACTCTGTGAGCAGCCCGAGGCGATCGCGCGCACGGTCAGCGGCCGTCTAGACGCGCGCTTTGGCACTGCGCGCCTTGGCGGCCTGAACATTCAGCCGCGCGACCTCATCGCCTTTCGCGGGGTGAAGCTGCTTGGCTGTGGCAGCGCGCACATTGCCGCCGAGTGCGGGGCGCATTTGATTGAGTCGCTCGCGCGCTTGCCCGCAAGCGCCGAGGCGGCGGCGGAGTTTCGCTACCGCAACCCCGTGATCGAGCGAGACCTCTTGTACGTGGTGATCAGCCAGAGCGGTGAGACCTATGACACGCTCGCCGCTTGCAATGAAATTAAACGCAAGGGCGGAACTGTTATTGGAATCAACAACGTCATCGGCAGCAGTCTCGCGCGCGCGGTTGACGGCGGGATCTACCTGCACGCCGGACCCGAGGTGTCGGTGGCCTCAACCAAAGCCTGGAGCGCAATGGTGTGTGCGCTCGGGTTACTCGCGCTCTACCTCGGGCGCGTACACGACCTTTCGCCGAGCGCAGGGGCAAGTTTGGTTAAGGGCTTTGAGGCCCTGCCTGAGTGGCTGGAACAGACTTATGCCTTGCGGCCTGCCATCCGCGAAGTGACACCGCTGCTCACGCAGGCGCGCAGCGTGTTTTTTATCGGCCGCGGCAACGCAGCACCGGTGGCACGAGAGGGCGCGCTCAAACTCAAGGAGATTGCCTATATCCACGCCGAGGCGTATCCCACCTCAGAACTCAAGCACGGCCCGCTTGCGCTGATTGAGCCCGCGGTGCCGACCGTGGTGGTGTTGCCAGATGATGAATTGCTCGACAAATCCATCGCGTCACTTGCCGAGATCCGAGCGCGAGACGGCAAGCTGATTGTGGTGACAGACAGCGACGACACGCGGATTGACGCCGCTGCTGAAGCGGTGATCAGGCTGCCCAAGTCGCACGCCGCGCTCACACCCATTGTGTTGGGCATGGGGCTGCAATTGCTCGCCTACGAGACGGCTGTCGCGCTCGGGCGCGAGATCGACCGCCCGCGCAACCTCGCCAAGAGCGTGACTGTGGAATAGGGCGTGGTGCGCGCCAGAACTGCGCGTGAGACCGCCGAGCATGGCGGTCTCTAGGTTCGCGCAATGCGCAACAACGCCGCGCCAATCAGGGTTGTGAACGTGGCGGCGACTTTGAGCAGGCTCAGCCGTTCTTTTAAGAAGAAGACCCCGATCAGCAACGCGAAGACAATGCTTGTCTCGCGGAGCGCCGTCACGAGAGCAATTGGTGCCTGCGTGAAGGCCCACATCACGAGCGAATAGGCCACAAACGAGGCCCCGCCGCCAAGCAATAGCGTGGCGCGGCCGGGGCCGGGTATGGCGCGCAAAGATTGCGGCGCAACCTGCCATAAATACAAGCCCATCAAACCGCCATTGGCGATTGCAAGCCAGGCGTAAAACCCGAGCGACGTGCCAGAGAGGCGGGCACCAAAACCGTCAACCAGAGAGTAGGCGGCAATGAACATCCCGGTCACCAGCGCAAAGAGAGCAGCCTTGCGGTTTTGAGGACCGTTGTGCTGGCGCACTAAGGCCAAACTCATGATGCCTGCAACTACCGTTGCAATGGCAAGCAGCGCGAGCCCATCGAGCTGCACGCCGAGAAACAGCACCGACACCGCCGCCACAAAGAGCGGCGCCGATCCACGCGCAATGGGGTAGACGTGGGTGAGATCCCCAGTGCGATAGGACTGCAACAAAAACCACTGGTAACCCACGTGCAACAACACACCCACCGCCAGATAAGGCAAGCTCTCAGTCGCGGGCAAGGGCAGAAAAGGCAGCACCACCAGCGCAAACAGCGTCTGACCAAGCACCACCGCCCCCATGCTCATGACCTTGTCAGCGCCGCCCTTTACCAGCGCATTCCACGCGGCGTGAAGCAGTGCGGCAAAGACAACAGCGAAGAAAACGGATTCACTCATGGGTGGCCGTGCGCTTGGGCGAGTGCGCTCTCATTGCAGTAATAATTCAATTCGGGAGTTGATTTGTGGGTGGATTGTTGGAGTCTGTCACCATTTGAGATCTAAATGTTAGTAGAGCTCACATCACGTTAAATTTCCTGACGGCGCGCCAGGCCGTGGATGAGTCATCAAGAAACCGCGTTAAACATTGGGGATTCTTAGCTGCCTGCTCGGCAGTGAACGCGTTATTGAGCTGTCGTTGCCACGCTTTGGATTTCTTAGCTGCCTGCTCGGCAGTGAACTATCAGCACGTCACGACTGCGATTGGTTACATTTTCTTAGCTGCC
>CALAMQ010000154.1 GCA_937925815.1 uncultured Granulosicoccaceae bacterium
TTACCCGTAGATGAGTCGTCGCACTTGTCGCAGGCTCAAACCAGGCGCGGGAAAGCGCCTGGATTCGAGTTCCGCCAACAGGCGCTGGTAAATGGCGTCGTTCTGCCAGCCAGCCGCTTTCAGCTCCTTGTGGCGCCGCGCCACAAAGGCCGCCACTGGCTCGTCAAAATACGCCAACACCTCCTCGACAAGGCGCTCGGCCTCGCTGCGGGTCAACCGGCTGGAGTCACACACATGACGCAGCAGGTCATCTAGGGGGGCGTTGGCGTTCATGGCCGCATTGTGGGCGTCATCTGGGTTCATACCGAGCACTTTGCCCGAATTCGGGCAGAAGTGCGCAGCAGCCCGTCTGAAGTCGGGTCAGCCAGCGGCTCACGGCACAAAAAAACCGTTGATCTCAACGCAAAGCAGTCGCAATCACGGCGCGCTTTACCGTGTCTCGCTGCACCTCTAACATGGTGGCTTGATCCCACTCACCTGCCCGCGCTGACGCACCGTCGTTCAGCGCCTGGAGACCCCATGCCCGACGCCCGCCACTGCCGCCTGCTTATCCTCGGCTCCGGCCCCGCCGGCTACACCGCGGCGGTCTACGCCGCGCGCGCCAACCTTGAGCCGGTGCTGATCACCGGCATCGAGCAAGGCGGACAGCTAATGACCACCACGGAAGTTGAGAACTGGCCAGCCGACCCGCCCGACGTCCAGGGCCCAGACCTCATGAAGCGCTTTCTCGAGCACGCCGAGCGCTTCAACACCGAGATCGTCAACGACCACATCCACACCGTCGCGCTCGGCGAGCGCCCGTTCACCTTGACCGGCGACAACGGCGTCTACACCTGCGACGCGCTGATCATTGCAACCGGCGCCTCGGCCAAGTACCTCGGCCTGCCATCAGAGGAGGCTTTCAAGGGCCGCGGCGTCTCGGCCTGCGCCACCTGCGACGGCTTTTTCTACCGCAACAAGGCGGTGTCGGTCATCGGCGGCGGCAACACCGCCGTTGAAGAAGCGCTCTACTTGGCCAACATCGCAAGCAAAGTCACGCTGGTGCACCGCCGCGACAGCTTGCGCAGCGAGAAGATATTGCAAGACCGTCTGTTTGCCAAAGAAGCCGAGGGCAAGGTTGAGATTCGCTGGAACACCGTGCTCGATGAAGTGCTCGGTGACAACACCGGCGTGACCGGCATGCGCCTTCGCAGCACAGAGGACGACAGCACCGACGAAGTCGATCTCATGGGTGTGTTTATCGCAATTGGTCACAAGCCCAACACCAGCTTGTTCACCGATCAGCTCGACATAAACGGCGGTTACATCACCGTCAAGAGCGGCCTCTCCGGCAACGCCACGGCCACCAGCGTCGACGGCGTCTTTGCCTGCGGTGACGTCATGGACCACGTCTACCGCCAGGCGATCACGTCAGCCGGCACAGGCTGCATGGCCGCGCTCGACGCCGAGCGCTACCTTGACGCACTCGCGGACTGAACCCGGCCACTCGCGTGACAGACGCCCTGTCACTCAGCGTGGAACACTCGCTCGCCGGCATCCCGGCGGGCGACTGGGATGCGCTCAACCCAAGCGGCTTTCCCTTTGTGTCGCACGCGTTTCTGCACACCCTCGAAGAGACCGGCTGCCTGGGTGAAGACCACGGCTGGTACCCGCACTACCTCTGTGTGCGCGATGCCTCAGGCGCTTTGGTTGCGGCGGCGGCGAGTTACGTCAAGACCAACGCCTACGGCGAATTCGTGTTTGACCACACTTGGGCCGAAGCCTGGGAACGCGCCGGCGGGCAGTACTACCCCAAGCTTGTGCTCGCCTGCCCCTACACGCCGGCCACCGGGCCGAGATTGCTGGTTCACCCAAGCGCTGAACAACCCGACGCGCTGCGCCGGCTACTGGCCGAGTCTCTGGACGCGGTCAGCCAGAAAATGGGGCTGTCGAGTACCCACGCGCTGTTCACCGATCCCACCGACGCGCCCGCCTTCGAGCACGCGGGCTACCTCGCGCGCTGGGACGTGCAATACCACTGGCACAACCAAAACTACCCCGATTTTGCGGCCTATCTCACCGCACTCAACGCGCGCAAACGCAAGAACGTGCGCCGTGAGCGCGAACGCGTCGCCGCGCAAGGCATCAGACTGAGCTGGCGCAACGGCGGCAGCTTGTCAGTTGAGGAATGGCAGCAAGTGCACGCGCTGTACGCCGGCATCTATGAGCGTAAATGGGGTGTGCCAAGCCTGTCACCCGCTTTTTTTAAGGCCATTGGTGCGCGCATGCCAGAGCACAGCCATGTGGTCTTCGCCTATGACCGAGACGACGACGAACCCGTGGCCTGCGCCATTTTGTTCAGTGGCGGCGGCACACTCTACGGGCGCTACTGGGGCTGCCACAGCCAGTATCACAGCTTGCATTTTGAAGCCTGCTATTACCAAGGCATCGAGTACTGCATCCGCCACGGCTTAGAGCGCTTTGAGCCCGGCGCACAGGGGGAGCACAAGATCGCGCGTGGTTTTTTGCCAAGCTATACCCGCTCTTGGCACAAGCTCAACAACGCGGGATTTCAGGATGCAGTCGCGGATTTTTTGCGCCGTGAGACACCGGCAGTGGAACAACACCACCGCGTCTTGACGCAGCACTCGCCGTACCGTCAAACGACGGACACAACCCCATGAGCATCCCGTTTCTCGAACCCGGCGCACCCCTTGTATTTCCCGACCCAAACAGCGCGCTCGCCGAGCCAGACGGCCTGCTCTGCGCGGGTGGTGATCTGAGCCCAGAGCGGCTTAAGCTCGCGTACCGCTCAGGTATTTTCCCGTGGTTCAGCGACGACGACCCCATATTGTGGTGGTCACCAGCGGAGCGTTGCGTGCTGTTGCCAGACGCTTTCCACGTGAGCCGAAGCTTGGCCAAGCGCATTCGGCGCGGCCGCTACCGCCTCACCCGCAACCACGCTTTTGAGCGCGTGGTCGCGGCCTGCGCCGCCGAACGCGCCGGCGCCAACGGCACCTGGATCACCGACAACATGCGCGAGGCATACTGCCTGCTGCACCACCACGGCGACGCACACAGCATTGAATGCTGGGCGGACGACGAGCTCGTTGGCGGCCTCTATGGCGTAGCGGTGGGCACAGTTTTTTGTGGCGAGTCGATGTTTTCAACCCAGCCAGACGCATCAAAGGTGGCACTGCACAGCTTGATCACCTCTGGTGAATACCACATTGTCGACTGCCAAATGCCGACAGCGCATCTGCTGAGCCTCGGCGCTGAGCGCATGGCACGCGCGGATTTCCTGCTGACACTCAGGCACTTGGCGGGCGGCTGACAACACCGCCCAGCAGAGCTTTCACCGTTTTTAAGTGACTCGATGCAGCGCCGCCGCAACGGGCTTATCAACCGAGTGATTCAACCCGAATGCGGTGCACGGGCTCGAACAAGGTCTCGAGCGCGTTCATCTGCTCAATGGCCGTGTCGAGCGCACCTTCTTTCACCCGGTGAGTGAGGAGCACAATCGTGGCAGCACCGTCTCGATCAGTTGAGGGGCGCTGACGGATGGCTTCAAGGCTCACACCTTGATCCGCGAGAATGCGCGCCACATCCGCCATCACGCCCGGCTTGTCCGCAGCCAAGAGCTTGATGTAATACGCGCTCTCAAAATGC
>CALAMQ010000155.1 GCA_937925815.1 uncultured Granulosicoccaceae bacterium
CAAGACGAGAACGGCATCGACTACTTCCTGCCGATTGTCGCCGACGCGGAAGCGGGCTTTGGCGGCGTGCTCAACGCGTTTGAGCTCATGAAAAACATGATCGCCAACGGCGCTGCCGGTGTGCACTTCGAAGACCAGCTTGCGGCCGTGAAGAAGTGTGGTCACATGGGCGGCAAAGTGCTGGTGCCCACCATGGAAGCGGTGCAAAAGCTCGTTTCGGCACGTCTGGCAGCGGACGTGATGGGCACGCCGACCATCGTGCTCGCGCGCACTGACGCTAACGCCGCGGATCTGCTGACGTCAGATGCAGACGATTACGACAAGCCCTTCTGCACGGGCGAGCGCACCGCTGAAGGTTTCTACCGCACCAACTGCGGCATTGATCAAGCCATTTCTCGCGGACTCGCCTATGCGCCGTACTCTGATCTCTTGTGGTGCGAAACCGCAACACCGGACCTCGACGAAGCGCAAAAATTCGCTGATGCAATCCACGCCAAATACCCAGACCAGTTGCTGGCCTACAACTGCTCGCCGAGCTTCAACTGGAAGAAGAACCTCGACGACGCGACCATCGCGCGCTTCCAGCAGGCGCTGGCAGACATGGGTTACAAGTACCAGTTCATCACCCTCGCTGGCATTCACAACATGTGGTACAACATGTTCGACCTCGCGTACCACTACGCCAAGGGCGAGGGCATGAAGCACTACGTCGAGAAAGTGCAGGAGCCTGAGTTTGCAGCCGCAGAACGCGGTTACAGCTTTGTTGCCCACCAGCAGGAAGTGGGTGCAGGTTATTTTGATGACGTGACCACTGTGATTCAGGGCGGCGCGTCGTCGGTGACGGCGCTGACCGGATCAACAGAGGAAGATCAGTTCTGATCACAGTCCTCTAGACGTCGATAGAGAGCCCTCGCTTGCGAGGGCTTTTTTATTGGCCAAGGCACAGGCGTTGTATGCTGCGCGCTTCACTTAGGTGCGACGGTGTGACGTGACGGATTTTGACGCGGTTTGGGCGCTGGAACGCCGTATGTGGCTTGAGGGCAGGCGCTTTTATGAGATGGCAGTTGCCGATGATGCGGTCTTCGCGCTCCCGCCGCCACTGGGCATTTTCCACGGCAAGGATTTTGTGCGGCATATGGGCGATGCGGGGTTGTGCCACACGGTGACGCTGGACAAGCAACACGCGCGAGCGCTCGGTGACCATGTGCTGCTGGTGTACCGTGGCGTGGGCACTGCGCACGATGGCACGCAACGCATTGCCAATTGCCTGTCTGTCTACCGACAACAAACTGATCAATGGCTGCTCTGTGCGCACCAGCAAACGCCGCTCAACGGTGACGCGGATTGATACTGGCATGACTGATGGGCACTTTTCCGTGAATTCACACGCGTCGCCGTTGCCTATGCAGTCGCCATGGGCCCGCGAACCGCACCCGCTTGCGCGCGAGGCGGCAGCGCGCTTTTTGGACGAGGTTGATGGACTGGGTGCGCAACATCGCGCCGGTCTCTACGGGGTGCTTATCGTGCACGATGGCGCCGACCTGCGTGAGTTGCGCGCTGCGCCCGCCGCTGTGTCGTCGGCGCTAGGCCTAGACACGTTGCGCCTACCAGCAGAGTTGCCAACTGTGAGCGGTGATCGCGTTGCGGTGTCAGAGTTGTTCCCGCGTGGGGTGCCCGAAGCGCTCGACGACTGCCCGACATCGCGCCTGTTTGCGCACGCAATAACGCAAGGGTTGTCGCCGCTTGCAAGCGCTGAGATTTGGTGTGATTCAGCCGAACAAGACGGTTTGCGCCACCACGGGCGATGTTATCCCGCGAGCCGCGGAATTGCCCGGCCGCTGATTCGGGCGATGCTCGGTGACGCGCGGTTTGCAGAACTCGATGCATCGGCCACATTCGGGCCGACCACAGCGGTGTTTGACACGGTGTTTGAAGACGACCACGTGATTGTGGTCGACAAACCATCAGGGTTGCTCTCGGTGCCGGGCCTGTCGGCGGTGGCAGATGTGCAAAGTGCATTGCAGATGGCAACGGGTCGCAATGTGATGGCCGCTCACCGACTCGATCAAGCCACAAGCGGTTTGCTGGTGCTGGCCAAAACCGCGGGTGCACTTCGATTTCTACAGCGTATGTTCGCCGAGAGGCGAGTTGAGAAAGTGTACGAGGCGCTGCTTGACGGTGAGCCTGATGCGGATGCGGGCTGTGTGTCACTGCCGCTGCGCATGGACCCATTGAACAGGCCGCGTCAACTCGCGTGCGCAGAGCATGGCAAGGCGTCTGTGACGCGCTGGACGCAGTTGGATGTGGTGGCAAACCGTGCACGCGTTGTGTTCTATCCGGAGACCGGTCGCACCCATCAACTGCGCGTTCACGCGGCGCACCGCGCGGGGATTGGCGTGCCGATTGTTGGCGATGAGCTCTATGGCCGCTCAGCGGAACGGCTGTGCTTGCACGCGCGCGAATTGGTGTTGCCAAGGCTGCACGACCCCCGACCACAGCGGCTGGTCGCCCCAGTGCCATTTTGAATGTCAGATCGACGCCAATCCCGCGTGGTTCGGGTCTATAGTGAGATGCTGACATTTTGATGAAACGGGACTTGATGACCATGCGAATCGCTATAGCGACGTTGTTGTTGTGCCTCTCTTCTTATGTGACGGCGACCGAAGTGTTGCTGACCACGAACAAGGGCGATATCCGCCTCGAACTCGATGAACAAGCCGCCCCCAACACGGTTGCCAATTTCTTGGCCTACGTGAAAGACGGTCATTACGACAGCACCCAGTTTCACCGGGTTATCGAAGGGTTCATGATTCAGGGTGGCGGATTCGATGCCGATTTTAATCAGGTCGCGACCCGCGATCCGATCAGGAACGAAGCCGACAACGGTTTGAGAAACACGCCGTACAGCATCGCGATGGCGCGCACAGGCGATCCGCACTCGGCCACAGCGCAATTTTTCATCAATGTCGCAGACAACAAGTTTTTGAATTTCACCGACAAGTCACAACGCGGTTGGGGCTACGCGGTGTTTGGGCGCGTGATTGAAGGCGAGCATGTGGTCGATGACATTGCGGAGATTTCGACGGGCTCGCGCGGACCGTTTGGCCGCGATGTGCCGCTCGAGCCGGTTGTGATCGTGCGGGCGGAGATTGTCAGCGCAGATTGAAAAAGTGCGGCCGGATTGCGACCTGAATCTGCGCAACGTGGCCGCTGCGTGTGCGGCGATCACAGTCTTTGGTCTCGCCTTTGGCATGAGTTACCCGCTGCTGTCGCTGGTGCTCGAGTCTCGCGGGTACAACGCAGATTTAATTGGTTTGAACGCGGCGATGGTGCCCCTGGGCATTGTCGTGGTCTCGCCGTGGATACCACAGCTCGCCCGGCGTTTTGGTGCCAAGCGCTGCAACATAGTTGCGGCGATAGTTATCGCGCTGTGTCTGCTGTTGTATCGCGCGGTTGATTCGCTTGCATTGTGGTTTGTTTTACGTCTGCTCCAAGGCATGGCGTCGGCCACACTCTATGTGCTCAGCGAAGTCTGGATTGTGCGCTACGCCGGCAGTCGGTTACGCGGACGGGTGGTGTCAGTGTATGCAAGCTTGCTCTCGGCGAGCTTTGCGGTCGGCCCGTTTCTCATCAGTGTGCTCGGTTTTGAGGGGTGGCTGCCCTTTGTCGTTGGCACGGGTGTCGTGCTTGTTGGCATGTTGCCACTCTTTTTCGTGCGCGAGGTCAGCGCGCTGACTACGCCTGCCGACAGTGCATCGCTCAGTGTGCGGTCTTTTGTACCGCTTGCGCCGGTGCTGCTCACGACGGTTGCGATTTTCGCTGTGATGGACGCCTCGAGCATGGCGTTGCTGCCCATTTATGCGCTCGAGCACGGCCTCAATTTTGAAACCGCCACGTTATTGCTGAGTGTGTTTGTGGCGGGTAATGCGGTGTTGCAATACCCCATTGGCATGCTCGCCGATCGTTTCGAGGCACGCGCCGTCACCGCTGGGTGTGCGGCGGTGTGCGGCTTGGCGTTTCTGCTCTTGCCAAGTGTGATTGGAACTGTCTGGCAGTGGCCCGTGATGGTTCTCGGTGGGGCCACTGGGTTTGGCGTCTACACCGTCTCGCTCAAGTCGCTGGGCGACCGTTTCACCGGTGAGCAATTGGTCGCTGGCTCCTCAGCTGTCGGCGTGGTGTGGGGCGGTGGTGCACTGGTCGGCGCGGTAATAGGCGGCGTTGCCATGACCGCATTTGGCGCCAACGGGTTCCCGTTCTTACTCGCCGGGTCATTTGCATTGCTGACCGGGCTTTTGGTCTGGCGCAAGACTCATTGAGTCTTCAGATTGAATCCAGTGGCCGGCATCGGCACAATCAACTCACCCTTCGTTGTCGAGCTTCACAGCAATGGTTGACTCAATACGCACCACCTGTCCGCATGATTGCCCGAGTGTGTGTGGATTGATTGTCGAACGCTTGGACAATGGTCGCATTGGGCGAGTCAAAGGCGACCCTGATCACGACTACACGCGCGGTGTCATTTGCGCAAAAGTCAGCCGCTACGCCGAGCGCAATCACCACCCGTTGCGCCTGACACAACCGCTGCTTCGTACCGGAGCAAAAGGCATCGGTCGTGACGCTTTTGTGGAGATTGACTGGGCCGAGGCGATTGACCGTGTGGTAGACGGCTTGCAGCACGCGACCGCCGAAGACGGCAGTGAATCGGTCTGGCCCTACCAGTACGCTGGCACCATGGGGTTGGTGCACCGACAGGCGATCAACAAGTTTCGCCATGCCGCGCGCTACTCCGGCCAAAAGGAGACACTGTGCACGGGATTGTCGATACCGGGCGTGGTCGCTGGGATCGGCAGCCGGCGCGGGGTCGACCCGCGCGAGATCGCCGACGCAAAGGTGATTGTGCTCTGGGGCTGCAACGCGGTACACACCCAAGTCAACGTGATGCACTACGTCGCCGAAGCTCGACGGCAGGGCGCGAAGCTGGTGGTGGTCGATCCCTACCGCAATGCGACGGCAAAAAAAGCCGATCTACACCTGATGCTCAAGCCCGGCACAGACGCTGCGCTCGCGTGTGCTGTGATGCACACGCTGATTGACGAAGGAATGTCTGATGCATCCTTTATGTCCACCTTCACGGATGCTGACGACGCCTTCTATGCGCACATCGCAGCCCGGCCTCCGGAGTGGGCTGAGGCCATCACCGGCATAGCCGCCGAGACCATCCGCGACTTTGCGCGTTTGTACGGCTCTACCAAACAGAGTTTTCTGCGGCTCGGCTTTGGCCACAGCCGTTCGCGCAACGGCGCGATGTCGATGCACGCCGCGCAGTGCTTGCCGTCGGTTTCAGGTGCTTGGCATGTGCACGGAGGCGGGGCGCTGCAATCGACGGGTGTCTACCACATGAATCAGGCTGTTGTTGATGGCAGCGATCACGCCGATCCGAGCGTGCGTGTTCTCGATCAATCGCGGATTGGTTTGATTCTCGATGGCTCAGGCGCAGAGATGATTGCGGCCCCACCGGTGCGCGCTCTGTTGATTCAGAACACCAATCCAGTTGCCGTGGCGCCGGAGTCCGCGCGCGTGCGCGACGGTTTTTTGCGGGATGATTTGTTTGTCTGTGTGCATGAGCAGTTCATGACTGACACGGCCGCAATGGCTGACGTGGTGCTGCCTGCAACAACGTTCCTTGAACACAACGATCTCTACATCTCAAGTGGTCACACCTATATGGGGCTCGGCCTCAAAATGCTCGATGCACCAGGCCAGGCGCGCTCGAATGCCGATGTGATTCGCGAGCTAGCCGAGCGTCTTGGAATTGAGCACCCACACTTGCCGATGTCTGATGTTGAGCAGATTGATGCCGTGTTGACGGCGTCGGGATACCCCGACTACACAACCTTTGAAGACGGTGTGCGTCTCGATTGTGCGCTCGACACGGACAAAGCGCATTTTCGCGACGGCTTTGATCACGATGACGGTCGCTTTCATTTCAAGGCTGATTGGGCGGCCCTGGGCGACCGCGACGGTGTACTGCCAGCGCTGCCTGACCAAGTCGATATCATTGAAGCGGCCAGCGAGGCATATCCCTTTCGGCTTGTGACGGCGCCAGCGCGGTGGTTTCTCAATACCAGTTTCAGCGAGGGTGTGGTCAACCAACAACGCGAGGGCGAACCCGCGGCGCTGATGCACCCTGACGATGTTGCACAGCTCGGCTTGACGAGCGGTGCCTGGGTTGTCATGGGCAACGCGCGAGCGGAGATAGCGTTGCCGCTGCGAGAGATTGAAGGCATCCACAGAGGTGTGGTGGTGGTGCACAGCATCTGGCCTCACTCCGCCTACCGAAACGGTCTTGGGGTCAACGCGCTGGTCGGGGCTGATTCACCGCCGCCCAACGGCGGCGCGGTGTTCCACGACACTGCAGTTTACATTCGGCCACACCCCGAAAGTTGAACGTACCGGAGCAGTTAGTGGTATTTGATTTTGTGGTTGTGGGGGCGGGATCGGCTGGGTGCGCAATCGCCGATCAGCTCAGCGCTGATGGACGCTTTAACGTCGCAGTGGTCGAGGCGGGTGGCAGTGACCGCAGGCTGGCGGTGAAGGTGCCAATTGGCTACGCGTTTACCTTCAACAATCCGGCTGTCAATTGGAAATATTGGACTGAACCTGATCCCGGTCTTGGCAATCGGCGCAGTTACTGGCCGCGCGGTAAAGTGGTTGGCGGATCGAGCTCGATCAACGCGATGCTCTATTGCCGAGGTCTATCACAAGATTTCGATGACTGGGCCACGGCCGGGGCAACCGGGTGGGATTGGGAATCGGTCAGACCGGTTTTTGAGGCCATGGAAAGCAAATGTCGCCGCGGCACCGTGACTGAACCCAGCGGGCCGCTTGTGATCACGGACCCGCGGGCGTCCTGTCACCCTATCAATGCGGCTTTTTTACGCGCCGCCACCGAAGCGCGCTGGCCGGTGACGGACGATTACAACCACGAGGGCCAAGAAGAGGGGCTGTGTTATTTTCACAGCACTACGCGCAACGGCTGGCGGTGGTCGTCTGCGGACGCGTTTTTGCGCCCGGCGCTTGGTCGCGGCAATGTGACTTTGATGCGCGATCGGTTGGTCAGCCACCTCTGCCTCGACGGGCGTGAAGTCACCGGCGTGGTGTTTGCTGACGGCAGCGTGTTGCGCGCACGCCGAGAGACCATTCTGTGTGCCGGTGCGGTGGGGTCGCCGGTGTTGTTACAACGCTCAGGAATTGGTCCGGGCGAGGTATTGCAACAACGTGGTGTCGAGACAAAGGTGGCGCTGCCGGCTGTTGGGCGCCACATGCAGGACCACCTCGGCATCACCTATTTCTATGGCGCCACGGTGCCGACCTTGAACTCAGATTTGTACCCATTCTGCGGCCGCGTCAAAGCCGGTCTTCAATACCTGCTCAAGCGCGATGGCCCACTCAGTTTGCCAGTCAACCAGTGCGGTGGGTTTATGCGCTCGAGTGCGCAACGCGAGATCCCAGACATGCAATTGTATTGCAACCCTGTGTCTTACAGCAGTGGTGGAGGGGGAGAGTTTCGGGCGTCCATAGATAGAGAACCTGGATTCATTCTCGGCTTTTGCCCCTGCCGACCAACGAGCCGTGGCACGGTTGAACTGGCGTCACCTGACGCCGATGCAGCACCGCTTATTCAACCCAATTCGCTGTCAACTGACAAAGACCTCGAAGACGTGCGCCGAGGCGGTGCACTGCTGCGCCAATTGACTGCGACTCCAACGATGCGTGAAATCACCAAGGGTGCCAAATCAGTGTGTCCGGACACACTTGATGACGAGGGCCTGGTCGCCGATTTCCGTGCACGCGCTGGCACAAATTTTCACCCCAGTTGCACCTGTCGGATGGGGCGAGACGAGAGCGACTCTGTGCTCGACGCCAGGCTGCGGGTGCACGGCGTCTCGGGCTTGCGCGTGGCCGATGCCTCGAGCTTCCCAAGTATCACCTCTGCTAACACCAACGCACCTGCGATGATGCTAGGGCGGCGGGCTGGATCGCTAGTGTGTGAGGATCACGCGTGAGCCGCATCATCCGGCTTGAGAGCTGGTGCAATACCTTTGTCGGCTTTGTGCGTGTGACCGCAAGTGACGGGGCAGAGGGTTGGGGGCAAGTGTCGACGTACAACAGCGATATCACAACCCAAGTACTGCACCGACAGGTTGCACCCTGGGTGCTTGGGGAGCCTGATCACGATATCGATGCGCTGATCGATCGCGTTGCCTTGAAGGAACACAAGTTCCCAGGGTCTTACCTTCGCCGGGCACTCGCCGGTCTGGATACGGCTTTGTGGGATTTGCACGCCAAACGCCAAGGAGTTCCCGTGTGCACGCTGCTTGGGGGCACAGTGGGTTCGCTGCGATGCTATGCGTCCAGCATGCGACGAGATATCTCTGGGGAAGACGAGGGCGCTCGGCTCGCGGCACTGCAAGACCGGGATGGCTTTGACGCGGTGAAGTTTCGTGTTGGCGCGGAGTGTGGCAATGACGTCGACGAATGGCCCGGTCGCACTGAGGCAGTTGTGCCTGCGGTGCGCCGAGTGCTCGATGACAGCACAGCGTTATTGGTTGACGCCAACAGTGGTTACTCGCCTCGGCGTGCAATCGAAGTGGGGAAGCTGCTCGAACACCACGGTGTGGTGCATTTCGAGGAGCCTTGTCCCTATTGGGAACTCGATCAAACCAAAACCGTGACCGATGCGCTGTCGCTCGACGTAACCGGCGGTGAGCAGGACTGTGATTTGGCAACTTGGCGGCGCATGATCGAGATGCGCGCGGTGGACGTGGTTCAGCCAGACGTGTGCTATCTCGGCGGAATCAGCCGCACGTTGCGGGTTGTGTCAATGGCAAATGAGGCCGGCTTGCCAGTTACCCCACACTGCGCAAACCTCTCGATGGTGACCTTGTTCACGATGCATTTGCTGCGCGCCATCGACGGTGCAGGTCCGTATTTGGAATTTTCAATTGAAGGGGCTGAGTATTACCCTTGGCAGCAGTCGCTGTTTGTGGAATCGCCTTACGACGTGGTCGACGGCAACGTGAATGTTTCAAACGCCCCGGGATGGGGGGTGGAGGTGTCGCCACAGTGGCTGGACCAAGCGGCATACCAATGCAATGAAGTGTCTTGACAGAGAAAACACGCTTACCAGTTGAAGGTGTTGTCCCGGTCTGTCCCGCCAAACACCAGCCTTGTCGGCTGTTTTGCTTTCTTAGCCTGATTTGTCACAGTGGTGTCTACGGTCACGTATTGGCACTCGGCCTTGATATCGATCAAGTCTTGCTTGGAACGGATGAAGAAGCCACGCACCGCCATTTGGCAATCGGACCATGGCTTATCCAGTGCACTGACGTACATGCCAATCTCAACTGAATCCACGGCCGTCCGTTGCAATGCATCGACTGGCAATTCCAGTGATGGCTGGTCTTCTATCTCCCGGTTGTCAAAGAGGGGAACACGTCGCATTGTTCCGCCCTCCTGTGTTGCGCTATTGAGATTGGGATAATACGAGTGCGTCATTTTTGAAACAGTGAACCGGTTCACAGTTTCGGTCGTAGTGCGTAAGCGTTCACAAAAAGCAGATCATTAATCTGTTCACTCTTGTTAATGTTTGGCGCGGGCCGCGTTTTCAACCGCCAATCTTGATGGTTTAGTGTGATGTTCGGTTGCTGGCTGAGGCTTAGCTACCTGTGAGGGTGTCCGGGAAGTGTCGATAAATTGGCTGCTTTGAGGCCAGTTCGTGCCCTGATTGTGGCCAAATGCGACCACATTTGACCCATTCGGGTGTGTTCTTGAGTACCGGATATCAGCGTATAATTGGGGGTTGCCAAGCCCACATGTGTGTGGGAATTCGCCTCTAACGCGAGCCCGCGATGTGAATGCCGTCTCAACCCTATACCGCTCAGTCATCGCCGGTGCTATCTGCACTGTCTTAGTGTTGTCTTTCAGCGTCGCCGACGCCGCCTTGTTGTTCCGTGGGGCCTTGGTGGAACACTTGGTCATCGGCGTGGCCTTGACCTTTTTTGGCTACCTACTGCATATCGCGGTGATCGGCTACTTCACGCGTTTGCACCACACCCAGGGTACGAGCCAGGAAGTGTGCATCGTGATCATCTCCGCGATGCTATTCAGCCTCCAAGGACGCACTGAGCCCGATGCATTGCTCGCGACATCGCTGGCCATGATTGCCTTGTCGGGGGTGGCTCTGGGTCTGGCGTTAATGATTTGCGGCGCGGCGAAAATGGGCCGGTATATCCGACTGTTACCCCTGCCATTGGTGTCTGGCTTTCTGGTCGGTTCGGGCATTCTCATGATCACCTTCGCCATGGCGATCTTGCACACTGGGCCGCTGACCTTGTCAGATTTAATGGTCGTTGATGCCGGCCCGGTCTGGCTCAAAGTGCTGCTCGGCGTGGCCATGGGGGCGGTGTTGGTTTTTGTCGGCTCTCGTCGCGCCAGTGAATACACCTTACCCCTGATGATTGTCTGTGGTGTGTTGGGATTTCATGCCTCGGCAGCAGTCGGTCCTTATGACTTGCAGCAATTGATTGCAGCCGACTGGACAATGTCGCGCGAAGTGATTTCAGTTGATTACCAGCCGATGACAACAGCCTTGCTGGGGCAGGTTGACTGGCGCGCTGTGCTGCACACCTCACCTCAGTTGCTGTCTTTGATGGCGGTGGGTGTGTTGTCCAATTCCATCAAGATCAGCTCACTGGAGATTCTGACTCGCCAGCGAATCGACGAGAACCGTGAGTTGCGCTTGGCTGGAGTCACTAATGTGATCGGTGCTGGTATGGCGCTGGCACCGGGCTTCCACGGATTGAGCAATTCAACAGTCATCGCCAAGTTGCACGGCAACACGCGAGTGGCCGCGGCGTTCACGGTGCTGGCGTCACTGGTCATTGTGGCCTTGGCGAGCGACATGTTGGTTCAGATGCCACGATTTGTGTTCGGCGCAATCTTGATCTGGGCCGGCTGGAGCATGGTGTACGACAGTTTTCTCGTGAACCTGCGCAAGCTGCGTTTGCATGAAAGTGTCATCACCATTCTCATCGCGTTGACCGTTGTGGTGTTCGGCTATTTGCCAGGTCTGGTGTTTGGGTTGGCTTGTGGTCTCTTGATGTTTGCCATTGAATTTGGCCGGTTGGAGACTGTGCGGGCGTTTCGCTCAGTGGCAGAGCTGCGCAGCAATGTTGATCGCAGCCCGCGCGAACATGACCTGCTGACACGACACGGCGCGCGTGTGGGCGTGGTGCGACTGCACAGCTATCTCTTTTTTGGCAGCGCCGCGCGCTCGGTGGATTTAATCACGGCTCACCTCGATGCTGCCGATAAAAACGTCAACACGTTGATCATCGATTTATCCCGCGTCACCGGCGTCGATTCGACCGCGTTGCGAGCGTTTCACCGGTTGGGGCTGCGCACTGAATCCGGTGGTATTGAGGTCTGGTCTTGTGGCGCGTCTGAGTTGCTCACACAGGCTTTTAATAAAGACGGAGGGAAGCTTTTCTCAGCTGCTTTCGATTCCCTCGACCTCGCGCTCGAAGCGGCTGAAGACCGGTTGCTTTTATCGGCGTCGGCGGATGACGTTGGTGAGGCGGACAACGCCCAGCAAGCCTCCGTTTTGGAGTCGGTTTTTGAGCAATACGGTCGGCAAGTGGCGCTGGAGCCCGGGCAAGATTTGCTCAAGTCTGGTGACCCGTCTGACGGCTTGTACTGGCTGTCATCGGGTGTGCTGGATGCTTTCGTCGATACAGATGACGCAGAAATCCGCGTGCGGCGAATGAGCAGAGGCGCACTGGTTGGTGAAATTTCCTGGTACTTGGGCGTGCGCACGTCCGCGCGAGTTGTGGCGGTTAACGAAACCACAATGTTGCACCTCGACCAAGCCGCGTTAGAGGCCATCCAAGCGGATGAGCCGGAAGTTGGCGCGCGCTTGCACGCTGAAGTGGCGCGCGTGCTCGCTTTTCGCCTGATTGACAACACACGGCAAATTCGTCAACTGCGCTAGCGACGCACCGGTCAAGTCCGAGCTGAGTGCACGACAAGCCGAGTCGGCCCGTGTGGCGGACCCACTACAGAGCCGAGTTGACACACCGCAAACAGGTGTATTGGCCTGTCGTCAACGCAGAATCGTGGGTCAGTCTTCGTGCTAGATCACGCTAGTTCTGAGGTTCTCGTTTACTGTTGTGTCAATTGCCCAGCGGATGGTGTGCGGAGCGGCGCCTCGGTTGCTGTTTGCCAACGCGGTGCGGCGCTACTGACACAGCACGACAACGCACTCGAGCTCAATTCCGCCGTGGGGTCACGGCCTTGGGTTGGGCTGCTTTGGTATACTGGTCGGCTTAGCCTGGCGATAACACCATGACCCTACCAACTGACCATGCCGCGCGGCGGACTTTCGCGATTATCTCGCACCCGGATGCCGGCAAGACCACGCTGACGGAAAAGCTGCTCTTGTTTGGGGGAGCGATCCAGCTCGCCGGCACGGTCAAAGGCCGAAAAGCGGCGCGCCACGCGACATCTGACTGGATGGCGATGGAGCAAGAGCGCGGCATTTCGGTGACGTCATCGGTGATGCAGTTCCCGTACAAAGAGCGCGTGGTCAACCTGCTCGACACGCCCGGTCACGAGGACTTCTCAGAAGACACCTACCGTGTGCTCACGGCGGTTGATTCCGCTTTGATGGTGATTGATGTTGCCAAAGGGGTTGAGGAACGCACAGAGAAACTCATGGACGTGTGCCGATTGCGCACCACGCCTGTGATGACCTTCATCAATAAACTCGACCGCGAGGGGCGGGACGCCATCGACCTGCTCGATGAAGTGGAGACGGTACTAAAGATCCGCTGCGCTCCGATCACTTGGCCTGTGGGCATGGGTAAGCGGTTCAAGGGCGTGTACCACATCACCCGCAATACCGTGACCTTCTTTGACCCCAACCACGAGGGCAAATTGCCCGAGGGCGAGGTGGTCGAAGGGCTCGACAACCCGCGACTCGACGAGCTTCTCGGTGATCAGGCTGAGGAGTTGCGTGAAGAGTTGGAATTGGTGCGCGGCGCGAGCAATGAGTTTGATCACGCAGCGTATCTGCGCGGCGAACTCACGCCAGTCTTCTTTGGCTCTGCGATCAACAACTTTGGTGTGACGGAATTGCTCGACGATTTTGTCGAGTTTGCCCCGGCCCCGCAGGTGCGCGCGACTACCACGCGCGAGGTTGCGCCGGATGAAGCCAAGTTCAGTGGCTTCGTGTTCAAAATCCAAGCAAACATGGACCCGCAGCACCGCGACCGCGTGGCTTTTTTGCGGATCTGTTCAGGTCAATACAAAAAGGGCATGAAAGCGCACCATGTGCGCCTCGGCAAAGACATCAAATTTGCAGACGCGCTGACGTTCCTCGCAGCAGAC
>CALAMQ010000156.1 GCA_937925815.1 uncultured Granulosicoccaceae bacterium
CAAATGCACGCTGCTCGCCACCGTACTTCTTGCCCTGAACTACCGTCAGCGCTGCTGTCAGCGTCGTCTTACCGTGGTCAACGTGACCAATCGTACCCACGTTAACGTGTGGCTTGTTACGTTCGAATTTTTCCTTTGACATCAGGAGAAACTCCCAGAGTTCTGTATTTAGGTTGATGACGCCGCCAACATGACGGTACAAAGTTTGGAGCCCATAACCGGAATTGAACCGGTGACCTCGTCCTTACCAAGGACGCGCTCTACCGAACTGAGCTATATGGGCATGCGTACTCATTACTACTGCCGACCCCGACGAAGCAGCCGAACACGAAAACTGGAGCGGGTGGAGGGAATCGAACCCTCATCATCAGCTTGGAAGGCTGAGGTTCTACCGTTGAACTACACCCGCCCTGCCTCGCGTCCCAGCTATCTGCCCACGTAAAACCAACTGCGGAGCCACTTACCAAGTCACTGTCGAACCGATAAACCGGCCGCTTAGACCTTGCAATTGGCTTCCTCACTGCGCTTTTACACGGGCTGATACCTCAGCCGGTGAGGTGCAATGGTGGAGGGGGGAGGATTCGAACCTCCGAAGCTTTCGCAGCAGATTTACAGTCTGCCCCCTTTGGCCGCTCGGGAACCCCTCCAAATGCAAGCCGCCAATTTTGGATCAGGGCTCAGGCTTTGTCAATCGAACTCAGCCCAACAGGCGATCCAGGACCGGCATCACGTAGACATCGAGGCGCACCAAATCGAGCCCACGCCACGCGATTATCAGCAGCGCGAGTCCGGAAGCTTTGCCGAGCCAATCCGCGCGGCGCTTGCGCTCGACCATCAAAAGCTCGATGCCGTAGAGCATCACAACCAATGCGACGATGAAAATCGGCACGCTAAAACGGCCGACGGGCAGGAAGTCAGCGAAGAAAAAGCTGCACATCACCACAAATAACAGCAGGTAATCGAGCGATGTCACGCGGAACTCTTCTTTGCGCCGGCGCGGCGAGAAGCGAATTGCAACCGCGACGCAAAACGCGACCGCTACATAGAACACCATTTCAAACACTGGCGCCCAATCGCGCTGCCATCCGCTTCGGTCCCAAGCGCACAGGTACACCACAAACACTGTGACGGTATAGACCGCAAGCCGGCGCGGCGTCGCGCCCAGGCTGCGCCGCATCAACGACTGCATCACAACGGGCAAGAGCAAAATGAGCGCGACCAAGCCGTAGTCGCGGTCGATGTTGTCGATAAGCAGGGTCACGCCGATGAGGTAGACCGGGATCAGAAATTCAAGTGCGCGCCGAGGGAACATCACCAACAGTTTCTTGCGAAGCGTCTGGTCAATGTCCCCGGTCATGTCGATCAGCTTGCCAAACTGCCAACCGGTATCTGTCGCCTGCCAATTGCGCTGCTCCGCGGACGTTAGCAACATCAGAAAGACAACACAGATGCCGGCGTAAGCGGCGAGAATGACGAGATCGTGCTCGTGACGCAGCATCAACCCGGCGAGCACCATGGCCGCGTGCAGCACGTAGATGATGGTGACGGTTTCTTTGTGGACAAAGCCGCGGTCGAGCAAGCGGTGGTGAATATGGTGCTTGGACGCTTTGAAGATCGGTTGCTTGTTGCGCAAGCGAACATAGAGCACGAGAAAGAAATCGAACACCGGCAAGCCAAGCAAGGGCAGCATTGCCGCTGGACTCAAGTCTGGGTCGGCGTACTGGGTGAGCCAGATCGCGAGAAACCCCACCACAAAACCGAGAAATTGCGCACCACTGTCGCCCATGAAAACGCGCGCTGGGTGGGTGTTATAGCGCAGAAAGCCAAGCACCCCACCCACCGCCGCCAACGCCACAATCAGCAAGGCTGAGTTATCAGCCATGTAGGCGAGCAAGGCGATACCCGCGAGGGTCAGTAACGATTCACCGCCGGCAAGGCCATCGAGGCCGTCAGATTGGTTTGTCGCGTTGATCATCGCAACCAAGCACACGATGGTTGTGCCCATGGCCACAAACACCGGCGGCTGCCATTCAGCAAATACGGGAAATTGGCTGATGTAGAAATCGCCAAAAACCACCAGCGGCACAGCCGCTAGGAACTGCCCAACGAATTTCATTTTCGGGCCCATCTCGTAGCGGTCGTCGAGGGCGCCAAAGAGCAGCAAAATCAAACTGCCGTAGATGAACATCCCGAGCAACGGCGTCAGCGTGGTCATCGCGAACAAGGGAATCAAAGTCCCGAACACGATGCCCCATCCACCTACCCGAGGTATCGGCTCATCGTGCACACGGCGACCACTGGGGTGATCCACCATGCCCAAGCGTTCCGCCTGATTCATCATGAACGGCACGAGAACCAACGAAATGATGGTTGCGGCCGCGATAACGTACAAATACTGCATGGATCAGTCGCCAAATTGTTCTGGTTGGTACATCACATCCCTCAACCGAACGCCTGACATTGTTCTGCGCGCAGTCGGTCTACCAAGCGACCCTCTGGCACGTCGACGTCGTCGTACGTGATAACGGTGTCTTGAGCAATGTCGCGCTTTAGCACGCAACCTTCGCTCAAACTCATGGGCAGCGCGTTCAGAGACACGCTGGTCGTGTAGTTGTCGATACTGCCAAAGCAGTGGTACCCACCGATGCCATCAATACTGGTGCCAGCTGTGAGATTGGTCTTAGCCACGGTCAGCACATCGGCGATGGGACCTGCCAAGGGCGCGGCTGCAGCGTCCTCAAAAAGCACCGCACGCGCGACAGTGAGCGGGGTCTCCAAATGAGGCAAATGGTACGGCACGTAAAAGGTGTACAGCGGGCCGTCACCCATTTTCAAGTAGTTTGCGTACTGCTGCAAAATCGGGTTTTCATTGTAGCCAAGCACAAACACACCTGGCCCGGGCTCCGCGCCGAGAATGTAGTCAACCAAACCGCCGTTACGCATCGCGTCGAGATCAAATAATTCGGGTGCCTCGGTGACATGTTTGCATTCTGGGCCATGCATACCACGCGCCCCAACCTTGAAGCCCGTGGCGTTCGCGACCACAACCATCTCCATCGAGATTTTGGTGCCGTCTGCAAAAGACGTGATCATTTTCGGCTTTTGCTTCACTCGATCGGCGAAGGCTTGTTGGGTTGCAGGCGTGCGGTAGTTGTCTTGCAGGCCTTTGATGTTGCCGCACATCAGCGGCTCGTAGCCGATGCTCTTGACCCAGCGGTAGAGGTTCATCACAACGCCTGGCTGATCGCCGTCGCAGTTGGTGATCGTGACGCCTTGCTGATCGGCATAGCGTTTTAAAATGGGGCCGACAACCGCGTCGAGCTCAGCGTTGAGCAACACCACATGCTTGCCGTGTTCAATCGCGCGCAGTGTCACCTGGGCGCCAAACTCCACTTCACCAGTCGCCTCGACAATGCAGTCGATGTTGCCCGCCTCGCACAAGAGCATCGGGTCATCGGCGATGGCTGGCCTGCCCGCGTCGATGGCCGCTTCAAGCGCGGCAACAGAGGTCACATGCTCCGGCGAGTCCACACCCGATTGCTCATAGGCGGTCGCGGCGGTGGCGAGCGTGCGGTTGTAGATGGCGCTCACGCGCATGCCTGTCACGGACTGAATGATGGTCAACACCATGCCTCGGCCCATGTACCCGGCACCGATCACCCCGACGCGAATGGGGCGACCCGCGTCCTCGCGCTTGGCGAGCGCCGTGTCAACAATAATCATCTCTCTTCCTTGCGCCGCGAGCTGGATGGCTCGTAAGCCGGCCACTGGGTGTCTTTGTCAGACAGTGTCAGACCATCAGTAATGGGCCAGTCAATGGCAAACGCCGGGTCGTTCCAGCGATACCCGCCCTCTGCCCCCGGCGCGTAGGCCGCGCTGACGAGGTAGTGCATTTCGGTGTCGTCTTCGAGCGTCAGGTAGCCGTGTGCAAAACCTTTTGGCACGTACAACATATTGCCAAGCTCGGCACTCAAGGTCAGACCGAACCACTTCCCGGCGGTGTGCGACTCGGGCCTGAGATCCACGGCGACATCAAAGGCACTGCCACGCGTGCACCGCACCAGTTTGTCCTCGGCGTGTTCGCCAGTCTGAAAGTGCAAACCGCGGAGGGTGCCACGGTTTCGAGACACTGCCGCGTTCGCTTGTGCCACAACGGCGCACAGACCGTGAGCTTCAAGCTCCGCGGTGCAAAACACGCGTGCAAAATGCCCTCGATCATCACCGCGTCGCTCTTGCTCGAGCACACAACAGCCAGACAATGGGGTCTCGGTGAATCGCATCGTTAGAGTCCTATGCCCTCATAGCGCGGCACCGAATCTTTGGCGAGCATGCGCCGGCCATCGATAACCACCGGCGCTGTCGGCAATTGAGCAACCACGTCGGGCAATTGTGCGAATTCATCCCAGCGCGTCATCAGCAAAATTGCCTCGGCGTCGGCCACGGCAGCAACCATGCTGTCGG
Organism: uncultured Granulosicoccaceae bacterium; assembly: GCA_937925815.1. GTDB lineage: Bacteria > Pseudomonadota > Gammaproteobacteria > CALCKW01 > CALCKW01 > CALCKW01. Next base: position 4,462 of record CALAMQ010000156.1, read on the forward strand.
CGTAGTGGATATCAAGATCCTTGAACGTGTGGTGCGCCTCTTCGGCTGCAATCGGGTCAAACGCGCTGATCACCGCGCCCTCCTCCGCGAGCGTTCGCACCACGGGTATCGCGGGGGACTCACGCATGTCGTCGGTGCCAGGCTTAAATGCAAGTCCAAGCACTGCCACGCGCACACCCTTGCGGTTCGGGTAGTGTTTGTCGAGCAGCTCGAGCATTTTCTTGGGCTGGTCGGCGTTGACTTGCACCACCGCGTCGAGCAACGCCATATCTCGACCGTGGCGCTGACCGTGCGCAATCAGCGCTTTGACGTCTTTGGGGAAACAACTGCCACCGAAACCGCAACCGGCTTCAAGGTAAGTGTTGGACGTTGGAGAAATGCGCACACCATCGTCAAGAATAGGTGAGAAGCGTTTGTCGAGGTGCACGCCGCGCATCACGTCCTGCGCGTCAATTTCACCGATGCTCGCGCACAAATTGCCAATTTCATTTGAAAACGAGATAAGCGTTGCAAGCAATGAATTGGCTGCATACTTGATCATCTCTGCGGTTTTGGGATTGGTGCGCACCACATCCACACCCTCAAAAGGCGCGTACACCGACGCGAGCATGTCGCGCGCGCGCTCGTCATTGCCGCCGACCACAATACGGTCGGGATTCATGAAGTCTGAGATTGCGTCACCTTCGCGCAAAAACTCAGGGTTCATCCCCACCCCGAAATGCACGCCTGCGCGCTTGTTGGACTCGCGCTCGAGAATGGGCAAGACCACGTCGTCGGTGGTGCCTGGCACCACAGTGCTCTTGACCACGACCATGTGGTATTCATTGCGCTCACGAAGGGCCGCGCCGATTTCACGCGACACCTGCCGAATAAAACTCACATCAATCGCGCTGCCATCAAAGGGCGTGCCGACTGCAATCAGCGACAGATCACTCTCAATGACCGCCGCGCGCAAGTCTGTACTGGCCCGCAGACGCTTGCCAATGTGCTCTTTGAGCAAGTCTTCGAGGCCAACCTCGTAAATCGGTGGCTCGCCGCGATTGATCTTGTCGACCTTGTCTTGGTCGATATCCACACACACGACCTCGTGCCCTTTCGCCGCAAGGCAAACACCTGAGACCAAGCCGACATAGCCCGTGCCGGCGACAGCGATTTTCATCAGGCGTCCTCCGCGTCACGGTTGCCGCTGTACCACACAAGCGCACGGCGCAATCCGTCGTCAATGCCAATGCCAGGTTCGTAATTGAGGTGCTCGCGCGCCTTGTCGATCACTGGGCAGCGGCGATTGGGGTTGTCGGTGAGATAGTCTTTGTCATCACTTTGGCCCAGCACCAACTCGCCACTGTAATCCCAGAGCGATTGACCGACCGCAATCACGCGTTCAGCCAACTCACGCATCGAGATCTCTGGTGTGTCGATGCCGATGTTGTACGACTCGCCATTGCGGCCCGCGAGCAAAATTTTGTAGTAGCCGACAATCGCATCGGTGATGTAACAGAAGGTGCGTGTCGGTGCGCCATCAGACAGCATGACAATGTCTTCACCGTCGAGCACATTGCGCACAAAATCTGGCAGCACACGCCGATCGGTTATTTTGAGGCCGGGGCCGTAGTTGTTAAACGGTCTTGCAATGCGCACCGGCAAATCGTACTGCTGCGCAAAATTCACGCACAGCGTCTCGCCATAGCGCTTGGATTCGTCGTAGCAGGCACGCGGCCCCGTGCAGGACACATTGCCACGGTAGGTTTCCGGCGTCGGGATATTGTCCGCGCTGGGGTCACCGTATATTTCACTGGTGGAATAGTACAAAAACCCACCCAACGGCTTCCCGGCCTGCGCCTGGCGGTGGGTATAGTCGAGCAAATGCCTCAGCCCGTTGACGTTCGCGTCCATGGTCTCTATCGGAAATTTCCGATAGTAAATTGGCGAGGCAATACTCGCCGCGTGGATAATCCAGTCAACGTCGCCAAGATCCTCGGGCAACGGCTCGATGACATCGTATTTTTTGACAACGAGGTTGTCGTCGTCGCGCAGCGCATCAAGCCAAGCGGGCACACCGCGCATGAAGTTGTCGTAGACCAGCACTTGAACAGGGGCCGCAGCCCGCGTTTTGTTCCAGTGAAGTGCCGCCTGGACGAGGTAGTAGCCCAAGAAACCGGCGCCACCGGTGATTAACAGGCGTTTGCCGTCTAGCTGCGGAAATTCGGTTGCGAGCTTGTCGCACATGTATTCGAGGTCAGCTTGGACTACCTCATCCGCCGTTTGCATATCAGTCATATCGTTGTGTGAACTCACCAAATCTTCCAAGGCGCTGTGCCGTTTTCCCACAGGTCTTCGAGCTGCATTTTGTCGCGCAAGGTGTCCATTGGTTGCCAAAAACCATCGTGCCTAAAAGCCGTCAACTCACCCTCTTGTGCCAGGCGCTCCATCGGCTCTCGCTCCCAAGTCGTGTGGTCACCCTCGATGTAATCAATGACGCTCGGCTCGAGTACAAAATAGCCACCGTTGATATAGGCACTGCCGCCAGTTGGCTTCTCGCGAAAGCTCGCCACACGGGCCTCCCCGTCAGCGAGGCTAAATGCACCAAATCGACCCGGTGGCTGAACCGCCGTCATGGTGGCCTTGGCACCGTGCTCGCGATGAAACGCGAGCAGCGCCGTGATGTCGATGTCACCAACGCCATCGCCATAGGTAAAACAGAAAGGCTCGTCGCCAATGTAGTCGCGCACACGACGCAATCGGCCACCAGTCAGCGACCCCTCTCCAGTGTCCACACAACTCACCTGCCACGGCTCTGCGTTACTGCGGTGTACGGACATGGTGTTTTCCTTCAAATTGAAGGTCATGTCCGCGTTGTAGAGGAAATAGTTGGCGAAGTACTCTTTGATGACGTTGCCTTTGTAACCACAGCAGATAATGAAGTCATTAATGCCGTGTGCAGCGTAAGTCTTCATGATGTGCCAGAGAATTGGCATGCCGCCAACTTCAACCATGGGCTTGGGCCGAATGGCGGTCTCCTCCGACAAACGCGTTCCCAACCCGCCTGCCAAAATCACGGCCTTCATATGGAGCTCCGAGAATCAAATAGCGTGCAAAACACAACCTACGATGAGGTTGTGTTGTGACAATGACGAGTGATACCCGCTGATCGATGCAAGGCATACGCCAGATGCAAAGCAACCAAATTGCGAGCCACCGAGACGTTCTACTGGCTGCCCTGCAACGGACGCGAAAAACTCACACCGACAAACACACCCGTGCTTACACCTGGCGTTGCAATGTTGTCGCGCTTCTCTCGCCGATAGCGAATGCCCGCATCGAGCACCCACCAGCGCTTGAAACGCCAATTCAAAGAGGGCTCTAGTGCCAAAAACCGCCGGTCAGCGTTGTCGTTGTCGCGCAGGGCCTTGTTCTGAAACAATTTGTTTCGCCAGGTCAAGGTCATGAGCTCAGAATATTGGTGCACAGCGTTGAGGACCAGCTCGTCAGCGAGTACCACGTCACCTGAGCCACTGGGGAAGAGCGTCCGACCGAAACGGCCAACGTAACGTGTGCGACCCGTTGTCCGGCTCGCCTCCACTTGTGTGAGCAGACCGTCGTCGGAGCCACTTTCACCCGCGGATTCAAAATCCGTGTTGCGGTATGCCAAACGCAGGGCGACGTCAGAAGTTTCAGTAAACCGGTGGCGCAGCCCTGCCCCGATGAGCTGAGACTGGTAGCTGAATTCCGAGTTATCAGATTTGTAGTCTTGAAGCTCGAGGTCGGCCCACCAGCTGTTGATCGGGTTGATGTCTTTCTCATAGCGCGCATTCGCACGTGTGCTGAGATAGTCCACAAGGTTGGTTGAGACGGTGAACGTGCCCTGTTGGAATTCGACGTTGTCGTAATTCACCGAGCTCAGGTCACCACTGAGACGCAAACGCGACACAGGCGTCAGGCGGTAGAGGTATGTCGGTGTGAGCGACAGCCGCTGCCGCCGCACGTCCTCTCGGCTAAGGCCACTGTCTATGTCTTCCTCCACCGCGAGCTCTGCATCGAGATCGATGTCCTGCAACAAAGAATCTGCGAGCAAGGCGGCTTGCAAGGTCCACTCGTAGCGCTGTTGAACTCGCCGCGTGTCGTAACGCAGCAAAAAATCAACGCGGTCGTCGAGCTCAGATTTGGAATCATCGAAGGAGAACGCATCAACGCGCACCGTGGCGGATGACTGCTCTGCCGGCGCGCGGCGAACCGCCGACAGCCCAGCGCTCGCCTTCAAATACGTGACTTCGAGCTGATCGGCGGCAACGTTATCGAGTTTGAAGTTATCGTCGGTCTCCAAGTGCACGCCAACTGAGGGCTCCAACTGCCACGCATTCGCGAACACGGGTGTTCCGGCACTGGCCAAAACCACCAGGCAGGTTGCACCAATTGCCTGTTGCGTCGCGTTGCGCATCGGCCACATCACCATATCGGGACTCCATCAAATCGCTTTCTTGATGAAATTCTAGAGGGCATCCCAAAAAAAAACCGCGCAACCCTTTCGGATTGAGCGGCTTTTCCAGCAGGAGGGCCGTTATGGCACGACGACGACGTCTCCACTGTGTAATACGATGTTCTGATCAAGGTCGCGGCCGCGTTTGACATCACTGAAATCAAAACGGAAAACTTGCTGTTCCTGCGTCAACGGACTGCGCCGTTGAATTTGGATCTTGTCCTCGCCCGCATAGGGAGTCATGCCGCCTGCAAGGGTCAGGGCCTGAATCACATCGACATAGCGTCCGAGCGTGAACTGACCCGGGTTTTGCACCTGTCCGATCACAAAAACCGTGTAACCCGACACTTTGGTGACTGACACCGTCACTACCGCCTCGGGAATGTATCGTTCGACACGGCGCCGGATTTCTTCTTGCACTTGTTCCGGGGTCTTCCCTGCCACCGTGAGATCACCGGCGAGAGGAAAGCTAATGCCGCCATCTGGGCGCACCAACACTTCTTTATCGAGGTCTTCCTCTTTCCAAACGGAAATCTGCAAGACGTCTTCCGGGCCGATGCGGTAGGCCGGATTGTTGTCGGACGCGGTGTTTGCGGTGGCGCCGAGCGTCACCATCAGCAGGCCCAACCCCGCGAGCAACGACGCCGCACGCTTGATAACTAATTGAATCATGAGTCTCCTCAACCTTCATGCGATGCCAGGGTCGGTGTTGAACACCGAGCCGGTTCTTGGCGATTGTTAAAGCGGATACGCAGTCAGATCAAATCTCGCGCACGCACTCACATGATGATAGACGTTACATCCTGCAAAAAAGCAGCGACAGGAAGCGTCAATTGTTTGTCTCTTATTCAGACCGTGAACCCGCCTGAGAATTCCCCACAGGTGACATCAATCTCCCGCATTGGAGCGACGCATGATCGCGGCCCACGCAACTACCACTGCCAACAACACGCCCATTCCCGCCTCGAGAAAACTTGTCTCTGTGGGCTCGTGCGTGAGCGCCTGAGCCTGTGGGGTGGCTTGAACTTCGAGTGTGGCGGTGGTCACTGCCGACACGGCAATTGCGTCAGAACCTGGAATGCTGTTTGTCATTTTATACCTCTGTGACAATGTGTTGCCGGACCCGGTGCCACCTGCGGCGTTGGTTTCTGGCGCTGTAACGATGACGTTGACGGTAACCGCACCCGAAGCCGAGTCAGTTCCGTCAGACACTTCAAACTCAATTACCTGCACACCGGCTGCGCCGGGCTGATAAACAATCTCCAAGCCTTCCACCGCCACTGAGCCGAGTGCGTCAGCTGATCCAGCGGACAGACTCGCGGAAATCAGGCTTAACGTGTCGCCGGCATCTGCATCACTGGCAGACCCCGTCACCACAACGTCATAGCGAAATTCTTCGCCCACGGCGGCAACACCAGTACCCGTGTTGGTTGCCACCGGCGGTGTGTTCGGCGCCGGTGGCGTGGTGACGGTCACTGTCCACGTGCTGGACGCCGTATCAATGCCATCACTGACCGTGTAGTTGATCACGTGGGTGCCAGCCGCACCGGGCGTGTAGCGTATGCGGGCATTGCCCAGCGTCTGCACAACCCCTGATGTATCCAGACTGCCAGGCGCGAGCCCAGCCGCTTCGAGCGTGATCGGGTCGCCATCTGGATCAGTAACTAACCCAAAATTGACAACATTAATCGTGCGCGTCTCGCCGAGCTCCATTGTGGTGTTCGCGGGGTTGGCCACAGGCGGTGCGTTGGGTCCGGACACCGACACTGTCAATGTCTCTGTGCTTGTGGCCACGCCGTCACTCGCTGACAACTGCACCTCGGTATCACCTTCACCAACTGACAACACGTCCACTTGAACGTTGCCTTGCGGCGTTGCACCAGTTGCAAGCGACACCGTGGCACTGGCCACAGTCGAATCTGCGGACTGCACAGAGAGCTGCAATCCCGAGAGAAGTGTTTCCACGTCGGAGACATCAACAAATACGCGCTGTGAGGTGCCGAATTCGTCAAAGCTGAGATCACCGCTGCCAATAACGTCTATTGCGGGCGGATCGTTGACCGGTGCCACATCGATAGACACGCTGCCCGCAACGGTTGCGCCAGCGGCGTCTCGCACCACATAGGGAATGGAATCCAGACCGAAGAAATTAGGATCGGGTGTGTAGCGCAGAGACACCGCGTCGAACACCACGTCACCGTTTGCGGGCACCGACTCATTGCCGACCGCTTGCAGTTGCAGGGTTTGCCCGTCGACGTCGGTCGCAAGCGCATCCACAGCCAGATCAATGACGGAGTCCTCAGGCAACTCCACACTTGGGTTGACCGCAACCGGGGCTGTATTACTGCCCTGCTCAACAATGTTCAACGTCACCGTGACTGTATCGCTGGTGTTCAAGCCATCATTGAGTCGATAGCTGAAGCTGTCGGTCACACCTGCCACCGCATTCGCCAGAGGCTGATAGCTAAAACCACCCAAACTGGACAGCGAAAATACACCGTCGTGAAACTGCGGCGGATCAACCAATTCAACGTCCAGGCAACCGCTGTCCGCAAGGCCTGCTTCAAGCACGTCGAAATCGTCAGAATCATTGACCATGACACCGTCGCGCACACTGAAACCGCAGTCATCATCAAACACTGCGCCGGCTATGACCCTCTCGGTGAGATATTCAACCTCGAATTGATCAGCTGCGGCGACCGGTGGCTCGCTAAGAGAGCGCAGGCACACTGTGAATTCGTCTTCGGATGAGGCGGCGTCACTGTCCGCCAGCGTCAAACGGTACTTAAGTGCTGTCGGATTTTGCAAGACCGGTATGTTGGCCACGTACACGCCACTTCCAGCCTCTGCTTCAGCAAAAACAAATTCACAGTTCTGCGCACCGGCACCGCAGGCTGAAGCCACGTCAGCTGCGTAATCCGTGGGGCTAAAAACTGCCATGTCGCTGAATTGAGCTTCGCAGTAACCCGCCAGAGACGAGCCAGACTCGAGCTCAGCAAACTCTATGACCGTGATATTGCCATCGGCATCCGCATCAGAGAGATCTATTTCAATCGTGCTGCTTTCGTTGAACAGCATGGAATCGAGTGCGACCACAGGCGCCGTATTGGTCTGACGACCGGTGGAATCCACCCAGCCACAGCCCACGAGCAGCAGTATGGACAACCAACTCATGCACAACGCAACGCGCACCATGGCGTCTCTCCCAGCCTGTTCGGCAAACACGGAAACCGAGTGAGCTCGCTCGCACGACTCACACTCTCAAGCGGTGTATCGGTCGGGATCTGGAAAAGTGTTGGGCGTGAATCTCGCGTTATCGGAAGAAGGAAATACCAGGGGACCTACCTGAGGTGAACCCAAGACTGGACTCGTCACCCTCCGCTCAAAAAAAACGTCAAGGTGCCGCTACGCTCGTGCAGTCTCTGAGAACTATCAAAAAAACCAAAAATAAGGCAATCAATTGTGGATTTGCTAACAGTGGTTCCCGGTGGGGATTGGGCAAGAATAATTTTTGTTTTTTGCCATGTGATTTTCTGCGCTTTCGCTGTGACAACCGTCCTGAAAGCCGACTACAAAATTCTATCCTCTGACCTCAGCCCAGAAGATGTCGCCAAAGACGCCAAGCTGATTTCAAAGCTGCTCGCTGGACTCTGGGTCTCTGGCCTCGCGATCATTTATGTAGACACGGGATTCAGCCCAGACATCGTCATGCTCAAGGCCAAGCTGGTGCTGAAGCTCGCTTGCGTTTTCCTGCTAACGGCGAATGGCGTCATATTGCACCATGTCTCGCTCCCGGTTTTGACCCGCCTAAACCAAAAAGTTAGCCACTCTGAACTGGTACTGCTTTCAGTCACAGGCGCACTGAGTACAAGTCATTGGCTTCTCGCTGCTTTTATTGGTTTGTTCACGCCGCTTGGCAATCTGCCAGTCAGCACCTTATTGCAGGCGTATGGCTTGCTGATATCAGGCATTCTTTTTCTGTCACTAACGCTTGTGCCCGTGATCAACCACATCAAAAGCAAAGAAATGGCACGCATCAAGAAAGATAACCTTGTCAGCAAGTGCCGCCTCATGATCGAACTTGAGCGGTCACAATAACGCTCAAGCAACAACGTGCTCCTGCTGCGGGGCGCATGCCCAGATCGGAAACACCCCATGCTGCGAAGGGGTCAGTTGCAGAAAGCCAAGACCTTCACTCAGCTTTAGACAAACTCCACTTGTCGGATTTAGCAAGGCGCATTCAATACCGGATACTCTGTGGAGACGTCAACAACTCCGGCGTTGTGAGCGCAATGCGCGCACCCACCACACGCTGTGTGCTGTCAACTCTGTAATCAACCCCATCTCATGACGCACCAGTGTGTGACAAATGCGTGTTGCTTCAACGCACGTCGACGAACAGTTCGCTCGTTGTAATAAAGACCAAAATTGATCGGATCCCGTTGACTAGGCCCAACCTGCACGCTTGCACTCAAGGCGAGAGAACTCTGTGCGTCAACAGCAAACCAGTTTACGTAGCGCTCGGGACGGTCCTTGAGGGACCAAAGAGCCACGTGCCGGACTGAGCTATCAGTAGATGGAAAAATACAAAACCAGCCTGCATCCAAACCGTGTTCTTGCTTTGAAAGCCTATACTGCCCAGTGAAAAAGCTGATTGGGTTCTCGTCAGCCAACCCCTCCATCTAGAGACCACAATGCAATGTCCAAGCTTTTAAAAATTTCTCTGCTAGGCGCTTCGCTTATCATGGCCGCGTGCGACGACGGCGGATCAGTCAGATTACTACCGGTAACCGTCACAGACACCCTAACCGACGGGCAATTGCTGGCCCGCTCTGACGAGACCATCGACAGCGCCATCGTGACGCCACTCACTCTGCCAGCAGACGCCATGTTCACTGTCAGTCCGGCACTGCCGGCAGGGCTGACCTTAAACCCGAGCACAGCTGTCATCAGTGGCACACCGACAGTGTCCAGTTCGAATACGGAGTACACCCTTTCAAACAACGGCGACGAATTTGACACATTTTCGATTGCTATCGGGCCAACTCTACCTGCCTCAGTAGACACCCTAGACAGCCGTTATTCCATCGTGTCACTGGTCGACGGCGCAGCTGCACCGGTGAAGGTTGATCTCGCCAATGACGGGCGGATTTTCTACACCGAACTGCTCAGCGGCAATGTGCGCATTATTGATCCAACCCTCGGGTTGTTGCCCACACCCTTCGCCACAGTGTCCATCGTCACCGGCGTCGAGCAGGGATTGATTGGTCTGGCGCTAGACGACAATTTTGATAGCAACGGCTTCGTCTACCTCCACGCCACCGTGCCCGGCATTGGTGGCGCCAATGACCACGCTGAAATCATCCGCCTGACAGCACTTGGCAACATTGGCACAAACAGCACAGTGCTCGTCGATGACTTACCAATCGCCAACCACAACGGCGGCGAGCTGATTGTTGATCAGTCTGGCCATCTTTTTGTTGGTCGCGGCGACATCGGCGACCCAGCAACCGCTCAGCTCACCGGAGATCGCGCCGGTAAAGTGTTGCGCTACAACACCGACGGCACGGTCCCTGGCGACAACCCTATCGGCGGTGATCCGGAATGGGCGCGTGGATTGCGCAACACATTTGCAATGACACTCAACCCTCAGACCGGTGATTTGTTTGGGGGTGATGCTGGTGCGGTCGCCAATGACAAAATCATACTCCTGGAGTCCGGCACGAACTTCCTGTGGGGCTTGGGCGAGAATGAACCGCCCTCTGTCGGCACTGCGGGACAAATCGTTCAGACCTGGCCAGAGTCTGTTACCCCGACGGCGCTGATGTTCCACACTGGCACCAACCAAGCAGATTTCCAAAACAATCTTTTTTACGCCAGTTGGAACAACTACGAAATTAACCGACTCAGCCTCAGCGGCAGTCAATTCACAGAGGTGGTCGCTGACGCTGAATTCTTGAGCTTTGCACCAAGCGGTGACGCGAACCGCCCTTTGGACATAGTTGAAGACACGGATGGAAGTTTTATAGTCGCGACGTTGGGTGCTATCTACCGGGTGTACCCGACCCAGCTCCAGTAGGAAAGCCCTGGCGCGGCGCCTGCGCGGCGAAATTCAAAACTCGTATTTCTCCGTGCAGACGCCGATCAGCGGCAATAGACAAGCTGCGCCCTTCACTTCCGATAGAAATGTTTCACGCCCACCGCGTGAATCGTCCGTCAGACGCCATATATCGAAGAACCACCCTCTACTCGCTGATCGGTTCAAACTGAAACCCAAGCGTATCAGAGCCATCTGACAGGAAGACTCAGAAAGTCAGTCTGTGGCCACACTTGCCGCTTGTCTGCATAGCTGCCAGACAACGAAGGCCTCAGCAGCGCTCACCTGACAAAACAGTCACCCAAGCTGGTGCCCGCCACTGCACCGGGCGTACAAAACCGTCAGGAATCTGCATTGGTCTCCCGTAACACCTGCGGCGTATCCGCCTACACAAACCCGCTCACGCAGCGGTCACCGTAAATTGGTGTGAGCACAACAAATTCACGACATAAAACAAGCCCTTAAGGAAATGGCCCACTGGCCGCTGACTTTCGTTGGACAGGAAAGCGGAAATACAGTGATTCCAACTCCGTGCCCTTTGACACCTCAGCAAACAATGCCAGTGGCCAGAATAAATTTACGCTTTCCGAACAGACAGTGAATTCAAATTCACCGATTTTCTAATTCAGCGCT
>CALAMQ010000157.1 GCA_937925815.1 uncultured Granulosicoccaceae bacterium
AGCCCGCAAAGCCACGCACCAGACCCGCCAGCATCACAGCGGCCACCAACCACAGCAGATCCGGTCCGCTCACACTGGGCAGCCATTGCGCGATCACTTGCATTCGATCTCGACTGAATATTGCAACACCGACATCGACGGTTGCATCGCGCTGAAGCGGCCGACGGCACGCGACGCGCTGACCGACAGGCGCTCGAGTTCGCCACCGTGTTGTGCGTGTGCAGCAAGCAACAGTGCCTCTGATTCCATGGTCACCGCGTTCACCACCAATCGGCCGCCAGGTAAGAGCGCACCGAGGCAGTAGTCAATCAAACTGTGGTCACTGTCGCTGTCGTCTGCAGCGACGCCGCGCCACTGGCTGAGACCGCCACCAATGAAAATGGCGTTTGGGGCAGGCAACTTCGCCAGTGCGGATTCGATTCGCTCTGGGTACACGCGGATATACGGCGTGCCGAGCGCCCGGCAATTGTGTTCGATCATCGCCACGCGCGCAGGCGCGCTCTCAACCGCGTGGGCCAACACCGTCTCGCGCTGCGGCGTGCCAGCGGATTGCGCAATCGCTGCGCGCACCCATTCTATTGCGACCGACCCGCACCCAGCGCCAAGATCCCACAGGCACTGACCCGCAACCGGCCGCAGTCGCGACAGCGTGATCGCGCGCACGCTGCGCTTGGTCAATTGCCCGTCGTGCTGAAACGCCCGGTCCGGCAAGCCCGGTGTCAGCCCAAGAGGTGCTTGCGTTAACGCATCAGGCACCTCAATGGCCAACAGGTTTAGCGCATCATAATTTTCAGTGACCTGTGCGGGCTCGATCCACTCGCCGAGCTGCTCGCTTTCGCCACCGAGTCGCTCAAATACGCGCACGCGGCACTCCGCAAACCCGCGCACCACCAATTCCGCGGCAATCGCACGCGGTGCGTCTGCGCCGTCGGTGAGCAACAACAGCCGTGCACCCGGTGCACACCAGAGCGCGAGCAAGCACAAATCATGGCCGTGCAAACTGCGGCAATGCGCCTGCTCAAGCGGCCAACCGAGCGCGGCGGCGGCAAGGCTGAACGCGCCCACGGCCGGCAGCGTGCGCACGCGCGCCTCACCGTAGCGGCGCACCAAGGTATTGGCGATGCCGTGCCAGTGCGGGTCGCCGCTTGCGAGCACCACCACAGACTCTTCTGCCCGCGCGTCGATTTCAGTAAAGGACTGCGTCAGCGGTTGAGCCCACTCGATGCACTCGCTCTTTTGCAACTTCGGTGCGAGTAGCGCCATGTGACGCGCGCCCCCGAACACCACGTCCGCGTGCTCGATGGCCTGCATCGCCGCGCCCGTGAGCGACGCGACACCCGCTTCGGTGACACCGACCACCGTGATCAGACCCGCACTCAAAGCGAGGCACCGATACGGCTGGCCACCGCGTTGACCACCGCGCTTGCAACCGCAGAGCCGCCAAGGCGCCCGCGCACGGTTACAAAGGAAATGCCAAGTGCGGCCGCGGCGTCTGCAAGCGCGTGTTTTGACTCAGCTGCGCCGACAAAACCCACCGGTATGCCAATCACTGCGGTGGGCTTTGGCGCGCCGGCGTGCAGGGCTTCGAGCAACGCAAAAAGCGCCGTGGGCGCGTTGCCGATCAGCACCACAGACCCGTCGAGAACCGGTTCCCACAAAGACACAGCCGCCGCTGAACGCGTGGTGCCAAGCTCAGTTGCCAAGGCCGGCAACTCCGGCGCGTCGAGAAAACACTGTCGGGGTGACGCAGGTATGGGCAGCAGGCGTTCAATGACACCACGCCGCACCATTTCACAATCACAAATAATCGGACTGCCCGCGCTGAGCGCGTCCGCCGTGCGGCCGCAGAAATCGCCACCAAACACGACGTCATCGGCGAGCGGCACATGGCCGCAGGCGTGCACCATGCGCACCACCACATCGGCCTCGGGCTCGCTGAAGCGTGCGAGATCCGCTTCACGGCGCACTGTCTCGAAGCTCTCGCGGTAGATGGCTTCAGGGCGGGTTTCATAGCGGTAGTGCGTCACGCGGCGCGCATCCCATCAGCATTCAAGGGCAGACAGCGTCCGCCAAGTGTCTGCGCCAGTCGGTTTGCCTGCCCACCACGGCCGGTGTCTGTGTCGACAACCGTGACCGGACACACTGAGGCGGGCAAGTCGCTAGTGGACACACGCCCGTCGGTAAACAGCCACAACATCGCGCTGTCGCGACGTCGGCCAAGCTGCGCGGCTATGCGGTTCGCGGCCAACAAGCCCGCGCGCAGCGGTGTGCTGCCACCACCACGCACCACCTCGACCAACTTGGCTGCCTGCTTTGGCGGACGCCCCAACGGGTGCAGGGTGTCGACGCCGTCGCCGGAAAAACGCAACACCGCCACCTCACGCCGCATTAAATAAGCCTGCCTGAGCAGCTCTTGTACCGCGCCTTGGGTGCGTGCCAAGGCGTTGCCGCGCAGCATCGAGGCCGAGCAATCGAGCAGCACGATCCACGGGCCGCCTTCACGCCGCCAGCGCGCACGCCACTGCAACGCGGCCACACTGAGCGGCTGGCCGCTGGATGCCGCCACCGTGCGCGCCCAGGCAACGGACTGACCCGTCGCGGTGTGACGCACGCCACCAACGTGCGACACCGCCGCTTTGGACCCACCACGGCTGCCCTGACCTGGCAAGTGAAGCGCGCGAGGGGATGCTTGAGATTGGGCGACCGAATCGCGCTCGACGGCACCTGCACGCTCGGGGCGCGGCGATCTGTCTGAGTCCGAGGGCCGGCGTGAAGGAGACGGCGGCTCGGGTGGTGTGTCGGGCAGGCGGTGACGCAACGCCATGTCACGCGTTGCCTCGAGGTCTGCGTCAATGACGTCCGCTCTGGTGTGCAGTGCCGCGTGCGCGCGCGCCGCGGCCAACCACGCGAGGTCTCCGCGCAACCCGTCTACGCCGAACGATGCACAAGTTCCGGCAATGCGGTCGAGCACACCGTGACACTCAATTGAAAAGACGCGTTTGCGCGCAGCAGCCAAGCGTTCTTGCGCGGCGTGTTCAGCGTCTTGATGCTCTGCGGCATAGGCCGCGGCATCGGCACCTGCAAGCAAGCGCTGTTGCAACACCGCGCTTCGCTCGGCGGGGTCGGTCGGTGTCAGGACGTCAACACACAGCCCGAAGCGGTCGACCAGCTGCGGGCGCAATTCACCCTCATCTGGGTTCATGGTGCCAACCAGCACGCAGGCCGCATCGTGCACCTGACTCACGCCCTCGCGCTCGACGCGCACCACGCCCGACGCCGCCGCGTCGAGCAGTAGATCAACGAGGTGATCGGGCAGCAGATTGACTTCATCGGCGTAGAGCACGCCGCCGTGCGCGCGCGCCAGCAGTCCAGGCTGCGCGACCACCGCGTGTTCAGAGAGCGCAGCTTGTAAATCCAGGGTGCCAACCAGCTTGTCTTCGTCGGCGCCGAGTGGCAGCTCAACAAACGGCGCCCCGCCGAGCCACGCGGCGAGCCCGCGCGCCATGGTCGACTTGGCGGTGCCACGCGGGCCGCGCAGCAGCACGCCGCCGACAGACGGGTCTACGGCCGCCAACTGCAATGCGAGGATGGCTTCGGATTGGCCGACAACCGCGCTCAGCGGCAGGCTCACCACGCCGACACCGCCCACAGGGCTGAGTTAAGGCCACACTTGCGCCAGTGCATGGTCGCTCCGTGCGGCGAGCTGGACGGCTTGCCGCGTCTGACTGAAACACCCCGTCCAGGTTCGGTTTGCGTGCAGGCAGGTCTCCTGGCTCGGGGTCGCTGGCGTTGCGCGCCTTCCCAGGGTGTCCCCCAGTGGCCACTGCGCACGCCTCACCCTTACAGTCGCGGGGGCGGCACGGGACTCCAACTGCACAGCGGTGTCTAACCAGAGCCAGCGGCCGTGATTGACACCGGGTGCGCACTGTCACCCGTTTCCCTATTCGGCGCCCGCTCTGCACGGCCGCCACCTGTCACAAGCCGCTCAGTATACCGCCGCACAAGCGCTTCAAGCCACACGCCTACGCGATCTGGGTGTCACTCTGCGCGACACGCACTGCGACACCAGCGACGCCGCCCGCATCAGCCGTCTGACGAGACCGCTCAGGCAGCCGTTTGTCGTTCGCGAAACCAGATCACCAGACCGGCGGATATCACAATAGATGCCCCGATCAAGGTCGCGCCATCGGGCGCGTGATCAAACACCGCGTAGCTCCAAAAGCCCATGAACACCAGAAGGGAGTAAAGAAAGGGCGTGAGCACGCTGGCCGGTGCGAAGCCGTGCGCGCGGGTCATAATCTCGTGCCCAACCCAGGCCAACACGCCGAGCCCGATCAAGAGCGTCCAGTCGAGCGTCGTGGTGGGCGACTGCCACTGCGGCAACGCAAACGGCGCGAGCGCCAGGGTGCCGACAACGCCGGTGTAGAGCTGCTGCGATTCCGCTGACACCCGGCCAGCGAGCTTGCGCGTGAGCAAGGTGTAGAGCGCGAAGGCCACGGCGGTGGCAAGCGATAAAAAAACCGCCCAGTGAAAGTCCGCGCTAAACGGCCGCATGGCGATCGCCACACCGACAAAACCCGCAATCACCGCCGCCCAACGCCACGGGCCAACACGCTCTCCAAGAATCGGCCCAGACAGGGCGCAGACGATGATCGGCACCAGGAACATGATGGTGGCGGTCAGTGTCAGCGGCAGGTAACGGATCGCGAAAAAATTGAGCACGGTGCTGAGCAAAATCATCAATGCCCGCAGTATCACCCACCCGGGCTCATCCGCACCAAAGCGGGACAACGAGACGCCGTCGCGCGCAATCATCAACACCGACAGCACCACGTGACCGGCGTAACGCATGAATGCTAACTGCAGCGCTGCAAAGCCAAGGCCGCTTAGCCATTTGACGCTCGCGTCCACCCCGGAGAACAAAAAGTACGCGCACAGCATCAGCCCGATGCCAAGGGCTACCCGGTCCTGATTGGCTTGCGCTGCGATCCCCGCCATACCGTCTTCCGTTCAAAGCCCGTGTGGTGGCGTCACACCGACACCGTGACGCCTACGGGCCAGAGACAGCCAAACGCTGCGTGACGCACCGCGCAGGCAGAGTCTCAGCTTTTGGGGCCGAGGGTGTCGATCAATGTGGAGACCATGTTGTCGCCGGCGCCGCTGTCCACCGCGGCCTCGATCAATTCTTTTGCCGCCGTGCCAGTGGCGTTTTGGGCACCGGCTGATGCCGCCATCTCGGTCGCGTAGCGCACGTCCTTGCGGGCGTTGACCAAGCTGAACGCGAGCGCGTCTGCGTTGCCATTGAGCGCATATTCCGCGACGAAGCTCATCATGCCGGAGTGATTGGGGCCGGCGGCGACAACGTCGTAGAACTGCTTGCGGTCAACGCCGAGGCTGTCACAGAGTGAAAAAGCTTCAGCCGTGGCCGACGCCACAGTCATGCCAAAGAGGTTGTTCAGCAATTTGATGGTGTGGCCAGTGCCGAGATCGCCGAGGTGGAAGACATTCTCACCCACCACATCAAAGACCGGCTTGACTCGCTCAAAGGCGGCCAAATCACCGGAGGCCATGATATTGAGCTTGCCCTCGAGCGCGTGGCTCGGGGTGCGCCCTAAAGGCGCGTCGAGCATCTGTCCGCCGGCGGCGGCAATCTCGGCGCCGAGTGCGCGCGTTGAGTCAGGCAGAGAGGTGCCGAAATCGACGACGACGGTGCCAGCCTTGAGACCGGCAATCACGCCGTCCTCACCGCGAACCCGCGACTCGACTGAGGCTGAGGTGTCGACACACAGCAGAATCAAGTCACAGCCTTCAGCCAGCTCACGCGCCGTGCCGAACTCAACCGCGCCACGGGCAACCGCGGCATCTACTGCCGCGCGGCTGCGGTTGGCAACCACGCCCAGCGCCAATCCCGCATTTTGCATGCACTCGACCATCGCCGAGCCCATCAGGCCCAAGCCTATAAAGCCAATCCGTTCAAATCCCATCTCTAACAACCTTTAACTGTGTGAAAAGCCGCGGCACTCGCCAACAGCAGCGCCAACAAATCCTTATTGTACAGCGTCAACCGCGACCACTTTCTCCCAACTTCAACGGGCGTTTCACGAAACTGTGTTGACGTACTCGGTGCCAGCCTTGCCTGATCAAACCGTCGCGCCAATCTGCCACGGCACGAATTCAAAGTCCCCAAGGCCATAGGCCTCCGAATGCGACTGCTCACCAGAAGCCACACGCAACAGCAGCTCGTAAATTTCGCGGCCGACCGCCTCAACCGAGACTCCGGCGGACAACACCCTACCCGCGTCCACATCCATGTCATCCGATTGGCGCGCGTACATCTGGCTGTTGCTCGAGATTTTGATGCAGGGCGCGGGCTTGGAGCCAAAGGCCGAGCCACGCCCGGTGGTGAAGGCAACCAGATTGCAGCCGCCGGCAATTTGGCCGGTGACTGACACCGGGTCGTAGCCGGGCGAATC
>CALAMQ010000158.1 GCA_937925815.1 uncultured Granulosicoccaceae bacterium
AACATGGACCCGCAGCACCGCGACCGCGTGGCTTTTTTGCGGATCTGTTCAGGTCAATACAAAAAGGGCATGAAAGCGCACCATGTGCGCCTCGGCAAAGACATCAAATTTGCAGACGCGCTGACGTTCCTCGCAGCAGACCGCGGTCACGTTGAAACCGCCGAGGCCGGAGACATTATCGGTTTACACAACCACGGTACCATCCGCATCGGTGACACCTTCTCGATGGGTGAGAAGTTGCATTTCACCGGCATCCCGAATTTTGCACCGGAGCTCTTTCGCCGGGCGCGTCTGCGCGATCCTTTGAAAATGAAGCAGCTTCAGAAGGGTTTGGAACAATTGTGCGAAGAGGGCGCAACCCAGTTGTTCAAACCGCTGACCAACAATGACCTGATTCTAGGTGCCGTCGGCATCTTGCAATTTGACGTGGTCGCGCAACGCCTCAAAGACGAGTACAAAGTCGACTGCTTGTTTGAATCGGTTGCAGTCAAATCCGCGCGCTGGATCGCGTGCGAAGACGACAAAATGCTAAGAGACTTTCGCGAGAAAGTCTCGGCCAACCTCGCCATCGACCACAGCGGCGAGCTGGTCTACCTCGCAAACACGCGGGTGAACCTCAGCATGACCGAAGAGCGTTGGCCAGACGTGCGCTTTCTCGCAACCAGGGAGCAGGGCGGCTTGGTATAAAGCCAGTTGGCGGCCACAAAAAAGCCCGGTTTCGACCGGGCTTTTTGATACGGGCTTGTCCATTACAAGACGTCTTGTAATGGTGCCGAGAAGAGGACTCGAACCTCCACGGGAGTTACCCCACTGATACCTGAAACCAGCGCGTCTACCAATTCCGCCACCTCGGCAAAGGTGCTGTGCGACACAGAATCGCGTACTCTAGACTTCAATATCTTGGCTGTCAATCCAGCAGCCTCTTCCAGACTCATTCAAGAGCACCTCTATCGGAATGCCGAAAAACACTAACCCGTCTTCACGCAAGAAGGTCCGGGCCGCAAGCGACGCCGCCAAGCCCCCTAAAGCGCGGCGCAGGTCTGCAACTGCGAAGCCGTCAACCAAGGTTGCCAAGTCAACATCCGCCCAATCTGGGCGTGCAAAAGACCCACATGCTGCGCGCGAGAAGTCGCGTTACGCCAAACCCATTGCCTCCCGAGAACACATCCTCGCGACAATCGCCGATCTCGGCGCACCGGCCACCCGCGAGGAACTCGAACGCGTGCTCAAGTTGCGCGGCGAGGACGCAAAAGAAGGCTTGCGTCGTCGCTTGATTGCAATGGTGCGCGATGGCCAATTGCTTGAGAACCGGCGTGGGGCCTACCTGGTTGTCGATGAGAAAGACTTGTTGCGTGGGCGTATCACGGCGCACCCAAACGGGTTTGGTTTCATGGTGCCAGAGGACGCAAGCGACGACCTCTACCTCAGTCCGCGTGAGATGCGCGCCGTGCTGCACGGAGACCGCGTTGTTGCGCGGATCAGCGGTGTGGACAAGCGGGGGCGGCGAGAGGGTCAGTTAATTGAAGTGATTGAACGCGCCAACGAGTCGGTGGTGGGCCGTTTGGTCATTGAGCGCGGCGCGGCATTTTTGCGACCTGAAAATCCGCGGATTCACCAAGACATCATGGTCGGATCTGAGGACCTCGGAGGCGCACGTAACGGGCAGATTGTGGTGGTTGATGTGGTGCGCCAGCCCGACTCGCGCCGACCGCCGCTTGGGCGTGTGAAACAAGTGCTCGGCGACAGCATGGCGCCGGGGATGGAAATTGATGTTGCGATCCTCGGACACGGCATACCCAACACCTGGGCTGAGGGTGCGTTGGAGCAAGCGGCCGCGTGCGGCGACACGGTGTCGGCAAAAGACAAAAAAGGCCGTCTGGATTTGCGCGACCTGCCGTTGGTGACCATCGACGGTGAAGACGCACGCGATTTTGATGATGCGGTGTGGTGTGAGAGAAAACCGTCGGGCGCTTTCAGGTTGCTGGTGGCAATTGCCGACGTATCGCATTACGTGGACACGGGTTCGGCGCTCGACAACGCCGCTGAGAAGCGCGCGACCTCAGTGTATTTTCCAGGGCGCGTGGTGCCGATGCTGCCAGAGTCTCTGTCCAACGGTTTGTGTTCTTTGAACCCAGACGTCGACCGCTTGTGTATGGTCGCCGAGATGACCGTGAACGCCGAGGGCCAGTTGGTACGCACGCGTTTTCACGAGGCCGTTATGCGGTCACATGCGCGGCTGACCTACACGCAAGTGGCGTCGATGTTAGTCGACGGTGACGCTGATCTGCGCGCGCAGTACAAAGACCTCGTGCCGCACTTGGAAAATCTACACGCGCTGTTTAATTGTCTGACCACGGCGCGTCAACGACGCGGTGCCATTGAATTTGAGAGCACCGAGACGCGAATCGAATTTGACGCCTCACGCAAGATTGATTCGATTGTGCCGGTGGTCCGCAACGACGCCCATCGCTTGATCGAAGAGTGCATGATTCTCGCAAATGTCGCCGCCGCGCGGATGTTGCTGCGCAAGCGCGTGCCGGCTTTGTTTCGGGTGCACGACGGCCCCAACGAAGACAAACTGACTGAATTGCGGGCCTATCTCTCGCTGCGCGGTTTGCAGCTCGGCGGTGGCGAAGAGCCATCGGCGCAGGATTACGCACGCGTGGTTGCCGATCTCGCTGACCGCACAGACGGTGCGCAGATTCAGACGGTATTGTTGCGGTCGTTGAAACAGGCGGTGTACCAGCCAAACAACAACGGGCACTTCGGCTTGGCGCTCGAGGGCTACGCGCACTTCACATCGCCGATCCGGCGCTACCCAGACCTGCTTGTTCACCGCGCCATCAAACATTGCCTGCGCGGTGGCACACGGCATGACTATCCGCTCTCGCTCGAGCGCATGGCGGTGCTTGGCGAGAGCTGTTCATCGGCTGAACGGCGTGCAGACGATGCCACCCGAGACGTGGTGAACTGGCTTAAGTGCGAGTACATGCGCTCGCATGTTGGCGAGCACTTCGAAGGCGTGGTGTCGGCGGTAACAAGCTTTGGTTTGTTTGTCGAACTCGAAGGCATTCACGTCGAGGGTTTGGTGCATATTACAAGTTTGCCTAACGACTATTATCAGTTTGAACCCGCACATCATTTGCTCGTCGGCAAACGCGGTGGTCGGCGCTTTGCGCTCGGGGACGCGCTGCGGGTGACTGTTGTGCGAGTGGATCTCGACGAGCGCAAGATTGATCTCGAAGTCCATGCCAAAACCAAAAAGGCCAAAAAACGGTGAGTGGTGATGACGCACTCAGTCGCGTGTACGGCAGGCACGCGGCGCACGCGTTACTGCAACGCCGCGCAAAAAGTGTCCGCGCTGCGTGGGTGCTCGACAGCTTGGCCGATTCCGATGAACCGGTATTCAACGCCCTGCGACAAGCAGATGTGCCGGTTCAGCGGGTGGCTGCGGATAAGCTCAACGCGCTCTGCGAGGGCGGCGTGCACCAGGGAATTTGTCTCGACGTTGTGCCGCTTGCGGCCGAGGGCGAACCGGCGCTCTGGCGTCTGCTCGACAACATTGAAACCGCGCCATTGGTGCTCGTGCTCGACGGTGTTCAAGACCCGCGCA
Source organism: uncultured Granulosicoccaceae bacterium (assembly GCA_937925815.1). Taxonomy (GTDB): domain Bacteria; phylum Pseudomonadota; class Gammaproteobacteria; order CALCKW01; family CALCKW01; genus CALCKW01. The sequence continues at coordinate 3,614 of CALAMQ010000158.1, forward strand.
ACCTCGGCGCGTGCCTGCGTACCGCCGAGGCAGCAGGCTGCCTCGCTGTGGTGATTCCGCGCGACAAATCAGCGCCGCTCAGTGCCACTGCACGCAAAGCGGCTGTTGGCGCCGCCGAGCGGGTGCCGTTGGTGCGTGTTGGCAACCTTGCGCGAACGCTCGACACCTTGGCGGAATATGGCATCTGGCGTGTTGGCGCCGCTGGCGAGGCTGAGCAGGTGCACACGGCGGTGGACTTCTGCGTGCCGACTGCACTGGTGATGGGGGCCGAGGGGCGTGGGCTGCGCCGGTTGACGCGCGATCGCTGCGATTTGCTGACCCGCATCCCGTTGGTGGGTGAGGCCGGTAGCCTGAATGTGTCGGTGGCAGCCGGGGTGTTGTTGTTTGAGGCGGCGCGGCAGCGGGCGCTGTCGCTGGCGTCCTGAGCCCGGTCTGCACTCAATCTGGATTTGGGTCCAGCAATTTGGTATAGTTGATCAGTTACAGCGCTTGTTAAGTTGAGCTGCTGTGCAATCACCCACTCCTTGGCCGTCGGGCCAAACCCATAAGGAGCAGCAATGCGACACTACGAAATTGTGTTCATGGTCCACCCGGACCAGAGCGAACAAGTCCCTGCGATGAATGAGCGCTACCGCGCGATGATCGAGCAGGGCGGCGGTACCATCCACCGTCTCGAAGACTGGGGACGCCGTCAGTTGGCCTACCCAATCAACAAAGTCTACAAAGCCCATTACATCCTCCTGAACATTGAGTCCGAGCCCGCTGTGATCGAAGAGCTCACGGGCGCGTTCCGCTTCAATGACGCGGTCATCCGCCACATGGTGCTCAAGCTTGATAACGCCGTGACTGACGCGTCGCCGTTGGCCAAGCGTGAAGAGAGCAAGGACGCCCGCCCTGCGCGCAGCGAGTCCAGCGACGCGCCGGCACCTGCTGTCGCTGAGTCAGCTGAGCCCGCAGCACCTGCTGAGTCTGACGATTCGGCCGCACCTGCAGCGGAATAACGCACCACCCCATTCAGGAGTTTTTCCATGTCACGTTTTTTTCGTCGTCGTAAGTACTGCCGTTTTACAGCCGAAGGCATCACCGAGATCGATTACAAAGACCTTGAGATGCTCAAGGGCTACGTCACCGAGACCGGTAAAATCGTGCCCAGCCGTATCACCGGCACCAAGGCGAAGTACCAGCGTCAGTTGTCTACTGCGGTCAAGCGCGCGCGTTACCTCGCGTTGCTGCCGTACACCGACCGCCACTGATCACAGCGCAACCGTCTGTGCGCTCAGCGCATTGGCAGAAGTAGCGTGTTAGCTCAGTTTGCAGCCAAAGGACCTTGGCAAACGGCATTGGTCGCGGCCAGTACCCTGACCATCGCAGCTGTGCTGCCGCCGATGGTTTGGTTCAGCGCCGCGGCTATCGCCTTTTACGTGATGCGCCACGGCTGGCGCAGCGGGTTGATAGCTTGTGGTATCGCAGCGGCTGCTGCAGCGTGCTTTCACGCGCTGACACTGGGTCAGATAGTGCCAGGTGGCGCTTGGTTTGGGCTCTACTCGGCGGCGGTGTTTTGGTCGCCAGTGGTGGTAGTGTCACTGGTGTTGCGCGCAACCGAGCGGCTCGAACTCGCCGCAGTGGTGGCGCTGGTGATCGCGTTTGCAGTGGTGCTTGGTGTGTTCGCTTACGTCGATTCACCGCGCGCGCTGTGGGCAGAGCAACTGGCGCCTTTTGTCGATGCTGTAACGGTCGGTTTGGACGATGCAGCGCGAGCGCAGTCTCTTGAGGCGTTGTCGCGGTTTGGCACGGGGATGCTTGCCAGTGGAGTGCTGATGAATGTGCTCATTGGCGTGTTTCTCGGGCGCAGTTGGCAGGCGAGGCTGTACCAGCCAGGTGGCTTCAGAGCGGCGTTTCACGCCTTCAGGCTGCCGCCGTCTGTGTGTGCGGTACTCGGGGTGCTGATTGCAGGCGCGTACGTGAGTGGGGCGGATTTGCTGCTCTCGCTCGCAATGCCGGCGGTGGTTTTGCTGTTGGTGCAGGGTTTGGCGGTTGTTCACGGCATCGTGGGCATCCGCGGCAAAGGTGTGGGTTGGTTGGTTGCGCTCTACGTCGCAATGATCTTTATCTATGCCGTGGTGTTGGTGGTCTTGGTTGGGCTGCTGGACACCGTTTTTGATTTTCGTCGGCGCGCACAAGCGGGCCGTGAGTCTGACTGATTAAGCACCGGGGTGCCGGTGGAGAGGATTTGAGCAATGCAGTTGATCTTGTTGCAGAAAGTGGACAACCTGGGAAATCTGGGTGACATGGTTGATGTGCGCGCGGGTTTCGCACGCAATTTTCTCTTGCCAAAAGGCATGGCCAAAGTGGCCAACGACGCCAACGTTGCCGAGTTTGAGGCGCGCCGCGCTGAACTCGAGCGCGAGGCGGCCGAACGCTTGACCGCGGCACAGGCTCGCGCGGACAAAATCTCCGCACTGAGCATCGTGATTCCGGCAAACGCTGGTACCGAGGGCAAGCTCTTCGGTTCGCTTGGCGCCGCCGATATCGCCGACGCGGTCACCGCTGCTGGCACGGATATCGAGCGCCGTGAAGTGCGGTTGCCAGAGGGTCCCATCCGCACGGTTGGTGAGCACGAAGTCGGTCTGCACTTGCACAGCGACGTCGATGTCACACTGACAATCACGGTGACCGCGGAAGCGTAAGCCGACACAGCCAGTTGACCACGGGGTCGTGGTCGCACTGTGAGGCCGGGCGGGTATACACTGGCCGGCCTTTTTTTATGATTGAGTTGCAGCACTATGGCTGATCCGCGAACGTCGACACGTGAGCCGGCAGAGTCCGATCCGTCTGTTGATGCGTTGCGCGTGCCGCCGCACTCGCTCGAAGCCGAGCAGTCTGTGCTCGGCGGTGTGATGTTGAGCCCAGGCGCGTGGGAGTCGGTCGACGGCGTTGTGGTTGAAACCGACTTCTACCGCAACGACCACAAGCTGGTGTTTCGCGCGCTGAAGTCGCTCTCTGAACACGAGCAGCCGCTGGACGTGGTCACGGTCGCCGAGTGGCTGCAACAACGCGAATTGCTCGACGAAATCGGCGGCTTGGTGTTCCTCAATCGACTGGCCGCAGACACCCCGAGTGCCGGCAACGTCAAAGCCTACGCCTCAATCGTGCGCGAGCGCTCTGTACTGCGCCAGATGATTTCAGTGGCCAATGAGGTCGCCGACGCAGGTTACCGACCAAACGGGCGCGACAGCCGAGAGCTGCTCGATTTCGCCGAATCGAAGGTGCTTGGCATCGCTGACCAGGTCGATTCCTCGGGTGGTGGCTTTCGCGGCATTGCGCCGATTCTCGCCGACGCCATTGACCGCATTGATCTGCTGTACTCCACTGGCTCTGAAATAACCGGCTTGCCAACTGGGTTTACCGACTTCGACAAGATGACGTCGGGACTGCAATCTTCCGACTTGATCATCGTTGCCGGCCGTCCGTCAATGGGCAAGACCACCTTCTCGATGAACATTGCCGAGAACGCCGCGATCCAGGCGGAACAGCCCGTTGCTATCTTCTCTATGGAGATGCCGGGCGAACAGCTCGCCATGCGCATGATCTCGTCTCTGTCGATGGTGGAGCTGCAAAAAATCCGAACCGGTGCGCTGACCGACGCCGACTGGCCGCGCATCACCTCTGCGGTGGCGCTGATCAGCGAGCGCAAAATTTTCATCGACGATTCACCCGGCCTCTCGCCAACCGAGGTGCGCGCACGCGCGCGGCGTCTCAAACGTGAGCACGGATTGGGCTTGATTGTGCTCGACTATTTGCAGCTGATGCAGATCAAAGGCAGTTCGGGTGACAACCGCACCGCTGAGATCTCCGAGATCAGTCGTTCGCTGAAATCACTCGCAAAAGAACTCAACGTGCCGGTGATAGCGTTGTCTCAGCTCAACCGCTCGCTTGAGCAGCGCACTGACAAGCGCCCGGTGATGTCTGACCTCAGAGAGTCAGGTGCCATCGAGCAGGATGCCGACGTTATCGTGTTCATCTACCGCGATGAAGTTTATAACCCGGAAAGCCCCGACAAAGGCACGGCTGAGATACTGATCAGGAAGCAGCGGAACGGCCCAATTGGCACGGCTCGCGTGTCATTCCAGGGCCAATTTACGCGGTTTACCAACTACACACCCGAGTACATGGGGTCTGATTACTGACCCACCGAGTGGCCCAGCGCACGGTTTTTATCTGCGCGTTATAAGACGGTGTGTAGTACTAACGGTCTGTAGAGCTGCGGCCTTGCATCAGACCGCAGTGTTCGGCAGGGTAGTTGCAGGCTGTCTTAGCGTTCAAGCTCGGCCAGTTTGCCGGTCTTGCCATCCCAGTCTGCGGCGTCGGGCAGTGGGTCTTTCTGCTGCGTGATGACGGGCCAATCTCGCGAGAGTTCAGCGTTGAGTTCGATGTACTCATGCTGGTTCTCCGGGAGGTCTTCCTCGGCGTAGATGGCGTTGGCTGGGCATTCAGGTTCGCAGAGCGAGCAGTCGATGCACTCGTCTGGGTCGATCACAAGAAAGTTGGGGCCTTCATGGAAACAGTCAACCGGGCACACCTCCACGCAATCGGTGTATTTGCATTTTATGCAGTTTTCGGTGACAACAAAAGTCATGGGTGCCTCAACTAGGTTTGTATGTACGTCGCCTCTATATTGTGTCGCAATCAAGGCGTGTTCGCCAGTGTACCGCTTGGCAAATTAACCCTTTGGAATAGATAACCATGAAACCGATAAAGAAAGCTGTATTTCCTGTTGCCGGCATGGGGACGCGGTTTCTGCCAGCGACCAAGGCCAGCCCGAAAGAAATGCTGCCTGTGGTCGACAAACCGCTGATTCAGTACGCGGCAGAAGAAGCCGTGGCCGCCGGTGTCGATACCTTGGTATTTGTCTACGGTCGCACCAAGAACGCCATCGTTGATCACTTTGACAAGGCGTACGAGCTGGAAATGGAGCTCGAGAGCCGAGGCAAAAAGCGCATGCTCGAGCAAGTGCGCAGCATTGTGCCCTCGAACGTGGACTGCGTTTTCATTCGCCAGGCTGAAGCGCTTGGCCTTGGGCACGCGGTCTTGTGCGCCAAGCCTGTGGTCAACAACGAACCCTTCGCCGTCATCCTCGCAGACGACCTGATCAACTTCACGCAGCAGCCTGTGCTCTCGCAAATGGTTGATGCGTACAACTACCAGCAGTGCTCTGTGCTCGGCGTCGAACGCGTGCCAGAGGATGAAGTCAACGCCTATGGCATCGTCTCTGGTGAGTCAGTCGGTGACCGTTTGAGCCAGGTCAGTGGCATCGTTGAAAAGCCCACAGTCGAGGATGCACCGAGCAATCTCGCCGTGGTTGGACGCTATCTCCTGACCTCCAGAATTTTTGATCACCTCGAGCGCACTCAGCGCGGCGCCGGCAATGAGATACAGCTGACTGACGCCATCGCAAGCTTGCTCAGCGAGCAGCGGGTACTGGCTTATGAATTCAAAGGCAAGCGCTTTGATTGCGGTAACAAGCTCGGCTACCTCAAAGCGCAGGTTGAGTTCGGCCTCGATCACGGAGAGCTCGGCGATGATTTCCGCGATTACCTCAAAGCCCTGAACCTCGACACCAATGTCACCGGCATCAACAGCAAATCCGGTGCGGCCTGATACCGGTTTGGTGCATTGCGTGAACCGAGAGCCCGGCCACTGCGCCGGGTTTTTTATGTTTTGGACGAGTGCAGCAATTTGGCTCTTTTCACAGCGTAAGGTGGCGCTGTGAGCGCCTCTCTGCTGCGATATTGACCTGAGAACTCGGCCTTGGCCGTCTTGGCCTCGGTTCAGGTGCCAGAGCGTGGTGCACGCCAGCCGGCTTCGATGGCCTCGCGCTCATCGCAAAACCAACGCTCGCCTTTTGCCAAATTGATTCGTGTCCGCTTGTAACTGGGCGACCAGGGCGTGTGGTAAATCTTGCCGTTGACACTGATGTTGCCCTTGATCGGGCAGCCATCGGGCGCTTTTTGTTCAGCAACTCGCCATTTACGAGACCGGTACTCCCAAGGCGTTTGGGTATCAGTTTGGAACACACCAACACGACGTGCGCGTGCATCGTTTTCGGTCTCTACATAATCCAGTGCGAACCGTCGAAACGCCCAGGCAAGTCCAACGCGGACAAGCTCACGGTTGATGTCAACGCCGTCGGCCACGCACACGCTGATTACGCGGTTGTAGTCATCTACCCCGCGGTTGTCGCAGGTGACGTTCTTGCCTCGCACAAAGGATTCGAGGTGTTTTGTCGCGTCATTGCCACACGGCCATTGCCCGCCATCGACACCAGCACAACGCTGTCCGGGTTCGGGCGTGTCGATGCCGTGCAGTCGGTACCGTGTTGCGCCAATGTCGAGAGTGTCGCCGTCGACCACACGCACCGTGTCGGCGCCAGCGGTCGAGCTTACGGTCAGTAAGGTAAGCAGGACCAGGGTCGAACAGAATTGTCGGATCACAGCACTCAATAGGCAGTGTTAGTCTGCTGGAAAGTGTAGTGAGGCCAATCCATTCCACAGCGCTAAGTGCGGACGGCTTTGGCAGTGATGAGTGCTTCCAGACGTGGCAATTAGGCGGTTACGCAGCCTTGGGTAACCGGATACGGGATAGTTGGTCATGTGGCGCGGTGTGGCGTTGGGGCGATTGGCGCAGACCAAGGCTTGGGAGCGTTGGCTGCGAAGCCAACAAGGACCGCAAATGTGACCTTAGAAATGAAAAAGGCCCAGTCGTTTCCGACTAAGCCTTTGAATTTTTGGCTCCCCGACCAGGACTCGAACCTGGGACCCAATGATTAACAGTCATTTGCTCTACCAACTGAGCTATCGGGGAACTAAGCTGCCCAATATAGTTGACCGTTATCCCATGGTCAAGATTCTTGAGGTCAGGCAGTGGATAAAGCGTTTCAGATCAGTCAGTCGATGACACCAGCTGGCGACCAGCCAGCGGCCTTGTCGACGCTAAATGCCGGTATCAACGGCGGGCTTGCCTACCAGACACTGCTCGGTGTCACGGGTTCGGGCAAGACCTTCACCATCGCGAACCTGGTGCAGCAACACCAGCGCCCGGCAATGATTCTCGCGCCAAACAAGACGCTCGCGGCGCAGCTCTACGGCGAGATGAAAGAGTTCTTTCCGAACAATGCCGTCGAGTATTTTGTCTCCTACTACGACTACTACCAGCCCGAGGCCTACGTGCCGGCGTCCGATCTTTTCATTGAGAAAGACGCGTCGGTCAATGAGCACATTGAGCAGATGCGTTTGTCGGCAACCAAGACCTTGTTCGAGCGGCGCGACGCGATCATTGTGGCAACAGTGTCCTCAATCTACGGTCTCGGCGACCCGCAGTCCTACCACAAGATGGTGCTGCACTTGACTCGGGGCTCGCTGATCGATCAGCGCCAATTGCTCAGGCGGCTCGCTGAACTGCAATACACCCGCAATGACATGGATCTCGGTCGCGGTTGCTATCGGGTGCGCGGGGAGATCATTGATATTCACCCGGCGGAGTCCGACGGCGAAGCGGTGCGGGTGGAGTTGTTCGACGACGAGATTGAATCGTTGCGGTGGTTTGACCCTTTGACCGGTGAAGTGCTGCGCACAGTGCCGCGCTTGACAATTTATCCCAAAACGCACTACGTGACCCCGCGCGAAGTGCTGATGAATGCGGTCGATGAAATCCGCGATGAGCTCAAAGTCCGCCTGGAGGCACTGCGCGATCAAAACAAATTGGTCGAGGCGCAGCGCTTGGAGCAGCGCACGCGCTACGACCTCGAGATGATCCACGAGCTCGGCTACTGCAGCGGCATTGAAAACTACTCCCGATATCTCTCCGGACGGGCGTCCGGTGAACCTCCACCGTGTTTGTTTGACTACCTGCCGAAGGACGCCTTGCTGTTCATCGACGAGAGTCACGTCACCGTGCCGCAGTTGGGCGCGATGTACAAAGGCGACCGCTCGCGCAAGGAGAACCTGGTGAACTACGGGTTCCGATTGCCCTCGGCGCTCGACAATCGGCCACTGCGCTTTGATGAATTAGAGCAAATCATGCCGCAAACGGTGTTTGTGTCGGCAACCCCAGGTGACTACGAGGGGCGGCGAAGTGATCAAGTTGCCGAGCAAGTCGTGCGACCAACAGGTTTGCTCGACCCCGAGGTTGAGATACGCCCGGTTACAACTCAGGTCGACGACCTGCTCAGCGAGATTGGCAAAGTCACGGCCACCGACAGCCGTGTGCTAGTTACCACGTTGACCAAGCGTATGTCAGAGGACCTCACAGACTACCTCAGTGAACACGGCGTCAAAGTGCGCTACCTGCACTCGGATATCGACACCGTCGAGCGGGTCGAGATCATCCGCGATTTGCGGCTCGGCGAGTTCGATGTGCTTGTTGGCATCAACTTGCTGCGCGAGGGTCTGGATATGCCAGAGGTGTCTTTGGTTGCGATTCTCGATGCAGATAAAGAGGGCTTTTTACGCTCCGAACGCTCGTTGATTCAAACCATTGGGCGCGCAGCGCGAAACGTTGATGGCCGCGCCATTCTCTACGCGGACAAAATCACAGGCGCCATGAAGTCGGCAATGGCCGAGACCGATCGGCGCCGCGAGAAGCAGCGCGCGCACAACGAAGCCAATGGCATTGACCCGCAGACCATTCGCAAGCGTGTCACCGACATCATGGAGCTCGGCGGCATCGTGCGCGGTGGACGTGGCGGTCGAAAGCGCCAAGGTGCAATGCCCAAACTCACGCCGTCACAAGCGGTGGCTGAGATCGAAAAGCTTGAAGTGCGCATGCTCGAACACGCGCGCAATTTGGAGTTTGAGCAAGCTGCAGCCTTGCGCGATGAGGCGCGCGAGCTGCGAGCGCGTTGCCTCGGGCCTGGAGAGAGTGCATGAGCCGTCAGCTTGTGTTGCTGCGCCATGCTCACGCGGACCCGCAGCGTGCCGGGCTCGCAGATTTTGATCGCACACTGAGTGAGCGCGGGCACAGTCAAATGCAAGTCGTCGCGCCGGCTGTTGCCGATGCAGTTGCTCTGGAACAAGTCATTTGCAGCGCCGCGCTGCGCACGCTTGAGACGGCGCGTGCGCTGTGTCTGGCGGCCGGGCTCGATGACGCGACGTTGATTTCTGATCCGGGCCTGTATGAAGTGCCGGCGAGTGCCATTTGGACGCGCATCAGACAGATTGATCCGCCGGTTGAACGCGTGGCGCTGGTGCTGCACAACCCGGGTGTCAGCGATCTCACGCGCGAATTGATTGCAGCCCCCATACGCGGCTTTGAACCCGCTGACTTTGCCTTGATTGAGATCAACTGCGATTGGTCTGAGATCAGGCCGGGGTCGGGGAAGTTGATTGCAGGCTAGGGTTCAAAGCCCCCAAGGACTGAGATCAAGGCGTGTGTGGTGCTGTGAACCACTTGGAATCGGACGGCTCGCCGGTCAGGCTTTCGAGGAAGGCTATGATGTGCGAGATGTCCTCGTCGCTCAGCGCAAGCGGGGCGAGCTCGTGTTCGGTTCGACCGCTACGGCTCGCGGGCGGTTGCCGATAGTGAGTGAGCACGGCTTCGAGTGATTCGGCGCTGCCGTCGTGGAACCACGGGCCAGTGCGCGCGACATTACGTAATCCAGGTGTCAGAAAAGCCCCTTGAAGCAAATAGGGAATTTCAACTTGGCCCAGGCGTTCAAGGTGTGTGCACGCAGTCGTATTCACGCTGTGATCGCCTGCGCAATTAAACGGGTCTGAGCGCAGCACCTCAATGCCAGCCCGCCTGCCGGGGTCAGCGCTGATCTCTCCAATGGGTGCAGTGCCAATGTTGTGAAATTGGCCGTTGCTAAAAGATGGACCGGCGTGACAGTTGATGCACTGCGCTCGCGACCCAATAAACAGCATCAGTCCGCGTTGGGCCGATGCGCTGAGGTGACTGCTTGTATCGGTCTCGCCGTTGTTGAGCGCGTGCGCATACCGGTCGAATGCACTCGGCTGTGCAACAAGTTTGGACTGGTAAGCCGCCAGCGCATGCCCGACGTTGGTGAAATGCGCGTTTACTGTGAGTTTGTCGCGGTCTGGAAGTGCTGCCCAATTGCGCTGCGCGGTGGCATCACCAAGTGGGCTCGCCGCCGGCAGCGATGCGAGCCAATCTGGGTCCAGACCAACTACAAAAGATGCCGCGTAGGCATCGCGTAGTTGTGACGAATTGGCGATGCGTTGCAGCAGGCTCACCCGGTCGAGCCCGAGTTCATTGGCGCGTTCGATTGGGCCGAGCGCTTGTGACCACAAGCTGTCCTTGCTGCCGTCGCGGTTGAACCAACGTTTCTGTGCGATGCCAATCAAACTTGGTGCATTGCGACTGCCAATGCGCGAGCGCGCCTTGCCGTCGGTAAAGGCAAGCGCGGGCACGTGGCAGCTGGCGCAGCTGGTCGCACCATCGCGGCTGAGGTTCGGATCAAAAAAGAGCGCGTGACCCAGTGCAGCCTGATCTTCTGAGGCTGCTGGTTCAGTCGGTGTTTGCGTGAGCGGTAGTGCCAGCGTTTTGATCAACGCGACTTGGTTCGAATCCGGCGTGGTCGACACACTGAAAGGGGTGTGGTCAATGGCGAGCTTAAATTGCGCACGGTCTGGGTCGCCCGCTGACGTGAATTTGATGTCGAGCAACCAGACCCCAACTTGGTCCAATGTGATTTGGCCGAGGTGCCATCCGCCCTGTGCACGCGAGACTGTCAATGGTCGAGTGATGCCAGCTTGTGGCAGCGTCAATTGCACAGTCTCTATGACAATCTGTTCGTCGTCTGCGGCTTGCAATTGCCACTGTCTGTGTGCCGTGACCGTGACGGGTTCAGTATCGGGTGTCAGCGACAGCGCGTGGCCAGCATCGCTTTGAACAGTGCGCGGGTAGAAGGTTGAGCTTGCAGCCTCTGAGGCAGCACCGATCACGGGCCAGCTGAGCCAGAGCAACACGGTGAGGATGAAACGGGGCCGAATCACGGGAGACGGTGTTCCTGATGAAGACGCGAACAAATGTCTGTTGAGCAAAACCCGGTCCTGTTATGTCGCTGCCTGTGTCGGACCGCGCGACTGCCAGTGAATGCGGTGACTGCCGTATTCCTCTGAAACGTGGCCATCAGGTGTCGTCCTCACCAAATAGGGAGGCAATTTGAGGTAAGGGGTGGCGCAAACTTATGCGCACACTCCGTTGACGCGGGCAGACGCAGCGTTGTGTCGTGTGCCACCAGCCTACACCTTCGCCAGACGGAGTAATTGTCATGATTGCCGCCTTGTCAGCTGAGATCGAGCGCGCCTCGCGCGACATTGAGCAGGCCCGTGGTCTGCCCAATGCCTGTTACACCGCACCGGAGTTGCTCGCCCACGAGCGCGAGCAGGTTTTCGGCAAGGGTTGGGCCGGTGTTGGTTTTGCCAAGGACGTGCCAAATGCCGGCGACGCCAAACCGCTGACCTTTCTCGGGGTGCCGATGTTGATGGTGCGAGACTGGGACAACCAGCTTCGCGTCTATCAAAACACCTGCCGTCACCGCGGCATGATTTTGGTCGAGGAAGCAACCCAACTCAAAGGCGTGATCCGCTGCCCCTACCACTCGTGGTGCTACGGTCTCGACGGCGCGCTCAAGGGCACGCCCCACATCGGTGGCCCGGGGCACAACAGCCATGACGCGGTGGACCCCGCGCAAACGGGTTTGGTCGAGTTCCGCGCCACGGTCTGGATGGGCGTGGTCTTCGTCAATCTCTCAGGCGACGCGCCTGCCTTTGAACACTACTGCGGTGACTTGCACGCACGCTGGTCTGATTTTGATCAGCCGCTCTACCACGCTGGCCGTGATTCAAGCTTCGCACTCGACGTTGAATGCAATTGGAAGCTCGCCGTCGAGAATTACTGCGAGAGTTACCACCTGCCGTGGATACACCCAGCGCTGAACAGCTACTCCCGCCTCGAAGACCACTACAACATCCTGTCTGAAGGTCACTACTCTGGGCAGGGCACGCTGGTATACCGGCCAAGCCTCAGCGAGAGCGGCCAACGCTTCAGCGACTTTAAAGACCTGCCTGAGAAGTGGGACGCGGGCGCTGAGTACATCACGCTCTACCCGAACGTGCTCTTCGCGGTGCACCGAGACCACACCTATGCCATCGTGCTCGAGCCCATCGACGAGTCACATACTCGTGAGCACATCGAAATCTTCTACGCGAGTGAAGCGGCCATCGGACCGGATTTCGCTGAGCTGCGCGCGACTAACACACAAATGTGGAAGTCGATTTTTGAAGAAGACATTGGGGTCGTTGAAGGCATGCAGCGTGGACGCGCCGGGCCGCGTTTTGACGGCGGTGTGTTCTCACCGGTCATGGACAACGCGACTCACTGCTTTCACCAGTGGGTGGCGCGGACATACACCTCGGACGCGCAGCCAAGCCAGTGATGGCAAATGAGTCCGAACTCTCTTTGATGCTCGCGCAATCGCTCTCAGATGGCGACGATGACGCCGTGGCGAGCGTGTACGGGGAGATCGCCGCACTCCAACACACACACGGTGACCTCGACGGCGCGTGTTTCTTTTGGACGCAATCACTCGTCTACGCCATGGTTGCGGGCAACACTGCATTGGAGCAGACGTTGCGGGAGACCTTGGGCGCGCACGGTCGCATTTGATCGCGCCGCTGTCACGCTCAAACCACGTGCTTTTGAGCTTGGTTAGCACAGGGTGTAACGTGGCAGGCTCTGGCCCTGATTGTCCGTTCAATGCAAGCGCGGCGCAGCGCGTTGTCTCTTCCCAGACACGCGTGAACGCCAGCGGCTTGCCCAACCTTGGCAGACCCCGTGACACCGTCCGACCAACCGGCTCAAGACGCGCTCGATGTGCAGGCGCTATCTCACTATTTTCAAGGGATCATGCCCGAGGTTGGTGAGGTTCGCAGCGCACACAAATTTTCCGGAGGACAGTCAAACCCAACCTATCGCTTGGTGACAGACACAGGTGAACTCGTGCTGCGCGCCAAACCCGCTGGCAATCTGCTGCCCTCCGCGCACCAGGTGGGCCGCGAATTCCGTGTCATGCGCGCGCTCGCCGACACCGACGTGCCAGTGCCCGAAGTACTGCATTTGACGGGTGAGGGCGATGCCTCACCGCTCGGACGGCAGTTTTTTGTGATGCGGCTGGTCGAGGGCGCAATCTACTGGCAGCCGTCGCTGCCAACGCTGTCCAGAGACCAGCGGCTGGCGGTCACACAGAGCATGAACCGCACGCTCGCGGCGTTGCACCAAGTCGACATTGACAGCGTGGGCCTCACGGATTTTGGCCGGCCTGGCCAATACGTCGCGAGGCAACTCGCGCGCTGGACCAAGCAATACCGCGCCGCTGAAACCGAGCGTTACCCCGCAATGGACCGCGTGATCGCGTGGTTAGAGAGTGAACTCCCGGAGGACGATGGAAGCGTGTCATTGGTGCACGGCGATTTCCGGCTCGACAACCTCATCTTTGATCCCGACACGCACAAGGTGGTCGCGGTACTCGACTGGGAACTCGCCACACTCGGCCACCCGGTGTCTGATCTCGCCTACCAATGCATGCAATGGCGCTTGCCGGTTGAAAGCACCTTTCACGGTTTGCGCGGGCTCGACTGTGCGGCGCTGGGGCTGCCAGACGAGGCCGCCTATGTGGCGCAATACTGCGAGCGAGTCGGGCGCGAAGCGATCCCGCACTGGCACTATTTTCTCGCGTTCAACTTCTTCAGACTCGGGGCCATACTTCAAGGCGTGTACAAGCGCTCGCTCGATGGCAACGCATCGAACCCCGAGCGCGCCCGCGAACTTGGCGCGGCGGTGCCGCAACTCGCCGACGCCGCCTGGCAAATGATTGAGACTGGTTCATGACTGACAACACCTTCAAACCGCATGTGGAAGACGGCGCCTTTGTGCGCGCAGTGTCTGATTTTCGCCATTGGGTCACGCCCGACGGGGCCGCAGGCGCAAGCGGCGAGGACGGTTTTGCCGCGGCCTCCGGGCGCTACCACCTCTACGTCTCCTACGCCTGTCCCTGGGCCAACCGGACGTTGATCTACCGCAGCCTGAAACAGCTCGAAGACCACATTGATGTGAGCGTGGTGCACCCGTTCATGGGGCCGCAGAGCTGGCACTTTGATGACAGCTACCCCGGCGCCACAGCGGATAAGGTCTTTGGCGACCCGATGATGGTGGATGTCTATCGCCGCGCGGCACCTGAGTTCAACGGCGTGGTCACGGTGCCCGCGCTCTGGGACCGCGAGCGCGGCACGATGGTGAGCAACGAATCCTCCGAGATCATTCGCATGTTCAACGCCGCGTTTGATGCGATCACAGGCGATACCCAAGACTTCTACCCAAGTGCGCTGCGCGACGAGATCGACAGCTGGAACACGCGAATTTACGACACCGTCAATAACGGCGTGTACCGCTGTGGCTTTGCCACCTCACAAGCGGCCTACGAACAAGCGCTCGACGCGCTCTTTGGCACGCTCGATGTGCTCGAGTCACACCTCGCTGGGCGCGAGTACTTGGTCGGCGAGCAGCTCACCGAGGCCGATTTACGGCTGTTCCCAACATTGATTCGCTTTGATGCCGTCTATGTGGGGCACTTCAAATGCAATATCCGAAGGTTAGTTGATTACCCCAATCTGCAGGCTCACACCCAGCGCATTTACAACCTGCCCGGTGTCGCTGAGACGGTGCGTTTTGATCACATCAAAGACCACTACTACCGCAGCCACCTGAGCATTAACCCAACAGGCATTGTGCCCGTTGGGCCGGTGTTGGACTTTGATCGCGGCTGAATCGCGTTTTCGGTGGGTTGAGCGGTTGCCTTTTGGCCTGAGTCTCGCTACCTTGAAGGCATGACACTGTCACGTACCGGACTTCGACTGCTTTGCCTGGCCGCTCTCTGAGCGTCCAGGCGCCCCTGCAGTCCACAACCTCTCACACCCGGTTCCCTGTCATGACAGTTCAACTTCTCCCAGCCCGTTATCGAGCTTGCGTGTCCCTGATGCATCGACTTAGCACCGGTCCGCAGCGCCTCTGAGCGCGCGCGTGACCAACGCCCTTGTCTTTGCCATCAAACACCCAGCCGGAGAGAGCCGTGAACCAGGCCCCGTTTAACAAATACCGACCGTTTCCCCCCATCGCCTTGCCCGACAGGCAATGGCCAGACCGACAGATTGAGCGCGCGCCCACGTGGTGCAGCGTGGATTTGCGGGACGGCAATCAGGCGCTGATCGAGCCCATGGGCAGCGAGCGCAAGATGCGCATGTTCAAGCTGCTGCTCGAGATGGGCTTTAAAGAGATCGAAATCGGATTTCCAGCCGCGTCTGCGACCGACTACGACTTCGTGCGCGAGATCATCGAGCAAGACCTGGTGCCAGATGACGTCACCTTGCAGGTTTTGGTGCAATGCCGACGAGAGCTGATCGAGCGCACTTTTGAATCCTTGCGCGGCGCGCGGCGTGCGATCGTCCACATTTACAACTCAACCTCCACGGCGCAGCGACGCGTTGTGTTCGGGCTCGACCGCGCAGGCATCACCGAAATCGCCACCGGCGGTGCGCGCATGGTGCAAGAACTCGCCGCGCGCCAGAGCGAGACCGAGTGGGTCTTTCAATACTCGCCAGAGAGCTTCACCGGCACCGAGCTCGACTACTCGCTCGA
>CALAMQ010000159.1 GCA_937925815.1 uncultured Granulosicoccaceae bacterium
GCGCACCGACTTGTGCAGCGCCGAAATCTGGTCGTAGAAGGCGTCTCCGCCCTTATCAAAGCGGCGCAGCGAACCCTTCTGGGCATCCGCGAGGACTGCCTCGTCCACCCGCCCGTCGATAGCGAGGTCGGCCGCGAGCTCCAGCAGGCTCAGCGCGCGACGCGCATCCCCGTCCGCCGCCACCGCCAGCCGCTCGAGCGCGCCGGGGATCAGGTCGAGTTCACGCGCGCCGAGGCCGTGTTCGCGGTCCGAGAGCGCCGAGCGCAAGAGCTGCACGATGTCCTCGGGCTCCAGGGACTTGAGCACGTAGGTGCGCACGCGCGAGAGCAAGGCGTTGTTGAGCTCAAAGGCCGGGTTCTCGGTGGTGGCCCCGAGAAACACCACGGTGCCGTCTTCGATGTGCGGCAAAAACGCGTCTTGCTGGGATTTGTTGAAGCGGTGCACCTCATCGACAAACAACACCGTCTGACGCCCATTGAGCTGGTGGTCAGCGGCGGTGGCAACCGCCGCGCGGATCTCCTTGACCCCGGCGAGCACCGCCGAAAGCTGCAAGAAGACCGCGTCTGAGGATTCGGCTATCAGCCGCGCGAGGGTGGTCTTGCCGGTGCCGGGCGGCCCCCAAAACACCATTGAGTGCAGCGCCCCGCCCTCGAGCACGCGGCGCAAGGGTGCGCCCGGACCGAGCAAATGAGACTGTCCGCAATAGGCGTCCAGCGTGCGCGGGCGCATGCGGTCGGCGAGCGGGCGTTGTGCGCTGTCGGGTTCAATATCCAGCAGGGATTCTTGGCGGTCGTTCATCGCGGGTGCAACAGTTCACAGCCGCCAACTCTACCGTCCGACCCGTGCAATCGCCATGTTCAGCGCAGACCGGTGTGGACTGTGCGGTCAAGGCGCGCCTGTTAGGGCCGGATCACGTCCGCTTCTTCAGGAATCTCGAAGGCGAACACCGCGTCGCTGACTGAGCGCGTGGTCTCGACCCGGTCAAAGCGGATTTGCGTGGCCTGGCCAAGCTTGTCGCGAAACTCGAGTACGCGGATGCCTATTGGATCGAGCGCGACGAAGATCACGTCAAAATCGGCATCGACGTCGCGCGGCGTGAGTTCCACCCAATCCATATCGTCCTCGCTTGCGAGCGGCAACATCGCAAAGCTGCGGTCGAGGGCTTCGGGGTCGCGGAAGATCAACGTCGGCGAAGAACGCAGGGCCTCGTTGCTGTCGTAGATGGTGACTTGCTGGAGGTCTTGATCGTAAATGAAGATCTCCTCACCGTCGGACACAATCAACTGCGGGAACGGGGTTTCATAGGTCCAGCGAAAGCGCGACGGCGGCGCGAGTGTGACGTCACCGGTCGACTCGCGCTGCAAGGCGCCGGACTCGCTGTACACAGACTGCACAAAGCGCGCGTGAAAAACATCACCAGCGGCGATGTAAGTGCGCAGGCGGTCCACCTCGTTGGGTTCGCTGGCAGCCTGTGCGGTGCTGGGATCGGCAACGGTGTCGCCGCTCTGAGCCGGGCTGTCCGCCTCAGGTTGGTCGGACAGTGAGTCTGTCTCATCGGCTGTGGCGGATTCGGCCGCGCTCTCGGTGCGCCCATCAACAGAGGCATCAGTGGGCGTGTCACCGTCAGACAGCTCCAGCGCAGACGCGCTCTCGCCCGCGTCGTCTCCCAACTCCTGAGGCGCGACCACCGCAGTGTCTGGCACCTCGGCGTCGAGGGCGTAGACCGGTTCGGATTCGGCCTGAGCCAGGCCGGTGGCGCAAACCCCAATCACCACACCGAGCCGCACGGCCCGATGAAATACACGCAGTCTTGTTGTCATGTCTTGGCTCGTTTCCAGGGGCGCGTGGCTAAGCCTTCTGCCCCGAGTGAACCCCTTAGCGGGTTAACTGTTGACTGGCGGTGGCGCGATGACTTCGCGCTGACCGTTGCTCCCAACCGTGCTGACCACGCCGGCCGCCTCCATGTCTTCAACCATGCGCGCGGCGCGGTTGTAACCGATCTTCAAGCGGCGCTGCACGTAGGATATGCTGGCTTTGCGCGACTCGGTGACAATCGCCACGGCCTGGTCATAAAGCGCGTCGCCCTCGCTCTCGAGATCGCCGCCACCGCCCTCGCCCGGCAACCCCGGCAAGGAGATCGATTCCTGCAGGATTTCGTCGTGGTAGTCGGATTCAAAATTGGTCTTGAGGTAATCGCACACGGCGTGGACTTCGTGGTCGTCCACAAAAGCACAGTGCACGCGCTCAAGCGTGGAGCTGCCCGGCGGCAAGAACAGCATGTCACCGTGGCCAAGCAATTGCTCAGCGCCCTGCTGATCGAGGATGGTGCGGCTGTCGATTTTGCTCGACACCCGAAACGCCATGCGGCCCGGAATGTTGGCTTTGATCAAACCGGTGATCACGTCCACTGACGGGCGCTGGGTTGCGAGCACTAAATGCAAGCCCGCGGCACGCGCTTTCTGCGCGATGCGCGCAATCAGCTCTTCAACCTTCTTGCCCACCACCATCATCATGTCGGCGAATTCGTCGATCACAATCACGATATACGGCAGGCGCTCGAGCGGCGGCGCTTCGGTGCGCTCATCCAAGCCGTTGGGGTCCGGCTTCCAGGTTGGGTCTGGAATGGTCTCGCCGAGCTTCTCGGCTTCTTCAATCTTCTTGTTGTAACCGGCAATGTTGCGCACACCGAGCCCCGCCATCACGCGGTAGCGCCGCTCCATCTCAGCAACACTCCAGCGCAGCGCGTTGGCCGCTTCTTTCATGTCGGTGACAACCGGCGTCAGCAGGTGCGGGATGTCTTCGTAGATGTTGAGTTCCAACATCTTCGGGTCAATCAAAATCAGCCGCACGTCTTTAGCGCTTGATTTGTAGAGCAAGGACAACAGCATCACGTTGACCGCAACAGACTTACCTGCGCCCGTGGTACCGGCAACCAACAAGTGCGGCATGCGCGCGAGGTCTGCCACCACCGGCCGGCCGGCGATGTCTTTGCCGAGCGCGAGCGTGAGCGGCGATTCTTTTTGCTCGTAGGTGTCCGACTGCAAGATCTCTGAGAGCTGCACCATCTCGCGCTGGGTGTTTGGCACTTCGATACCGACGGTTGTCTTGCCCGGCACCACTTCCACCACCCGCACCGAAATCACCGACAACGAGCGCGCGATGTCTTTGGCGAGGTTCGAGATCTGGCTGGATTTCACGCCGCTCGCGAGTTGCAATTCAAAGCGCGTGACAACCGGGCCCGGGTGCACCGCGACCACTTTGATCGAGACGTTGTAGCTTGAGAATTTCTCTTCGAGCAGCTGCGACATGCTCGCGAGCGCTTCGTCGCTGTAGCCCTGGGTCTGCTGCGTCGCGGCGTCGAGCAACTCAAGCGGCGGCACTTGGGTGTCTTGACCGCCGAAGAGCTTGCCCTGCTTCTCGCGCAAGCTGCGCTTGCTCGGTTTGATTGGGCCGGCTTTCTTTTCAATCTTGGGTGAAGCAGTTGGGGTGGCAGCGACAAAGGGCGGTGGCGTGTCGTCTTTAGCAGCCACCTCGGGCGCATTGTCCCGGCGGTGCACTTGCAACGGTGGCGCGTCTATCTCGTCCTCAGATGACGCGGCGAGCGAGACCGATGGGCCTTTCTTCTTGCGTGGCGCGCGCGGCGCAATCACCGGCTCTGACTGCGCTCTGGCCGCAAGCTCAGCACGTTCCTCACGCCAAGCGTCGATGCTGGCACCGAGTCCCGCGTGGCACTCGCGCGCCAACAGCGCCGCGCGGTCAGCCAACTTCAGTGTGGCGCCGCCGATGATGTCGAGCACGAAAAACCATGACAGCCCGGTAAAGAGTGTCACCGACACCATAAACAAGCACGCGAGCAGCAAGCTCGCGCCGAGCAACTGGAAAGTTGAGACCAGATCGCCACCAACCCACGCACCGACGATGCCGCCACTGGTTGCGCCCGGTGGCAATTGACCGGGCTCGGTCGCAATCATCAGCGTGGTCAGGCCGCAGCCCGCGAGCACCAGACCCACCGCCCCGAGCCAGCGCAACAAGGCCATGGTGCGGTAAGAATCTGAATTGAGCTTGCGGTCGCGAAACAGCAACCACGCGCCGTAGGCGGCAATCGGTGGAATCGCGAACGCCATGTGGCCCAAGAGGTAAAAAGTGATATCGGCAAACCACGCACCGGCGCGGCCGCCGATGTTCTGCACGTCGGCGTGCACCCCGGTGTGAGACCAACCGGGGTCGTTGACGCTGTAACTGAATAACGACGCGAGCAAATAGACCGCGAGTGCAAACAACGCGATTGAGGTGCCTTCGCGCACGCCCTGTTGCATGCGGGTCACAGCTTCTGCGGGCACTTGCGGCAGTTTGAGCGCCGGTGTCACGCGCGAGCGCAACGCCCTGCGGCTGGTACTGCGCTTACTCGCGCCACGTTTTTTTGTCGTCGTCGTGCGACTGACGCGCTTAGCCTGTGCCAAATGTCCGGCCCGCCGGTGAGAAGTGGGTGAATGTCCCTGGCGCACGGTTTTGGGCACACCCTGGGTAACGCATGGGGATCGCGTGCGCTGCGCCTGTTAAGGATAGTCGAGTCCGCCACATCGACACGCTGCACGCGGCCGATAGCGCGAGACAACGCACACCTGCGCGCCACCAAGTGCCAAGTTTACGTCGCCATCACGGCAATGCCAAAGGCCGCGCCCTGATCACAGCTGCGGGCGCGCGTGATCAAGGCAGCAGTTCGACCTCGACGTTGATCCGTACTACCACCTTGCTCGAACCGGCTTCGAGCGACGGCGCCGTTTCCACTACAGCACTTGATGCCATCATGACGTCTCGCCGTTGCACCGGAAAGGCCCCATTGGCGGGGTTGATCTCCAGGCGGATCATGCGCACATCGGACATGCCCATTTGGTTGGCGACAAGTTCAGCGCGTTGCTGCGCGCGCAGCAAGGCGTCGCGAATCAGCTCGTCCTCGGTGTCTTCACGCGTCTGAGTTTGCACGCTGTAGATCACACGGCTGACCGCAAACGTCTCTTGCAATTGCTGCATCAATTGCTGGGTCTGGGCGAAATCATCACTGCTGAGCGTCAGCGATTGGCTCGCGCGCCATTGCCGCAACTTGCCGGTGTCTGCATCGTAAACCGGGCGCGCATTGGCTGGTCGGGTTTGAATTTCGACCGCGTCAAACTCAGCCGCCGCATCGACCGCGTCCGCCATGAGTGCATTGAGGCTGTTGTTGAGCTTGCCGACATCGCGTGCCTGTTGCTCAACCCGTAAGTGCGCGACCACGTGATCATTGGGCAAATCCCGCTCGGCTTTCACCGAGAACACCACCCGATTCCCCGCCTCGCTGTCCGCGACAACAGCCAGCGGTGCCAGCGCAATCGCCGCGAACACCGCAACCACCAATTGCACGAGGTGACGCGCGCCACGACCCGCCTGAGCCGAGCTCACCGTTCGAGTACCGCGACGCAGCCCATGCCGCCGGCGGTGCACACCGACACCAGGCACTTGCCGCCGCCGCGTGCGTTCAAGGCCTCAGCACCGGTTGCCAGCACCCGTGCGCCGGTGGCGGCAAAGGGGTGGCCGACCGCCAGGCTCGAGCCGTAAACGTTCAACTTACTGAGATCGATTTCGCCCATTGCGCTCTCCCGGCCGAGGCGGTCTCGGCAGTAGTCGTCCGAGGCCCAGGCCTTGAGCGTGCAGAGCACCTGTGCGGCGAAGGCTTCGTGAATTTCATAGAGGTCAAAATCCTGCAGCGCCAGATCCGCGCGTTCGAGCATCTCAGAGACCGCAACCGTCGGCGCCATCAACAGGCCCTCGCCCTCGACAAAGTCAACCGCGCTGTGGCGTGAGTGCGTGAGATAGGCGAGCACCGGCAAACCGCGCGCCGCTGCCCACTCTTCGCTCGCGAGCAACAGGCTCGACGCGCCGTCAGTCAGCGGGGTGCTGTTGCCAGCGGACAAAGTGCCTTTGCCAGACTTGTCATAAGCGTTGCGCAAGGAGGCCAGCGCTTCAAGCGTGGAGTCGGCGCGCAGGTTATTGTCGCGCAGCACGCCGGCGCAGGGTGTGAGCAAGGCGTCCATAAAGCCGCTGTCGTAGGCGGCGGCGGCGTTCTGGTGTGAGGCCAGAGCAAGGCGGTCCTGCTCCTCGCGCGAGACGCCCCAGGCTTGGGCCATGCGCTCGCAGTGCTGCCCCATGCTCAGGCCGGTACGCGGCTCACCTGTACCTGGGGGTACCGGTGCGAGCTCGCTCAGGCTGAAGCCCTTGAACACCTTCAAACGGTCTTTGAGGCTGCGCGCGCGCCCGAGTTTGATCAAACGCTTGCGCAGCTTATCGCCAAGCACAATCGGTGCATCAGAGGTTGTGTCTGACCCCGCCGCAATGGCTGAATCAATTTGCCCGCTCGCGATTTTGGCGGCAGAGACCATCGCGGCCTGCAAGCTCGTGCCACACGCTTGCTGCACCGTGACCGCTGGGGTCAGCGGTGAGAGATCCGTTGAGAGCACCGCCTCGCGCGCAAGGTTCCAGTCCCGCGAGTGGCTGACCACGGCGCCGGCGAAGACCTCGTCAATCTGCTCACCCTTGAGGCCGAATCGCTCGCTCAACCCCTGAATTGCGGTCGCGAGCATGTCTTTGTTACTGAGGTCACTGTACGCGGTGTTAGAGCGGCAAAACGGTGTGCGCACGCCGCCGACAATGGCCACCGGCCGCAGGGTTTGGTTGTTCACGCTGACTCTCCTGATTGGAGGTGGTGCATCGGACCGCCTCTGAAGGGGGCGAAACCGGTGCCAAAGATGATGCCGGCGTCGAGTTGATCACTGTCCTCGACCACCTCGTCTTCAAGGCAAGCACGGCACTCGTCAAAAAATGGCTGCAACAGCGCCTCTTCAATGCGCGCGAACTCGGCGTCTTCGGCGTCTGGCGCAGACTTGACCGCACTGCCTTTCTCCCAGCGGTAGTTGCCCTCACCGCTCTTTTTGCCAAGCTTGCCCGCCGCGACAAAACCCGCGAGCCGGTCGCGCAGTGGCGCCGGCGCGCCGAGCGTCTCACTCACCTTCTGGCACACATCCAAACCGACCACGTCAGCGAGTTCCACCGGCCCCATCGGCATGCCAAAGCGCAGCGCGGCCTCGTCGATGTTGGCGAGCGTAATGCCTTCATCGAGGTGCAGCGACATGGCTTTGAGCATATAAGGTGAGAGCACGCGGTTGACCAAAAAGCCCGGACTGGATTTAACCGCCAGCGGCAGCTTGCCGATGCGCTGCCCAAAGGCGAGCCCGCGCTGCACCATGGCTGGATCAGACTGCTCGCCGCGTACCACTTCGAGCAGTGGCATCTTGGCGACGGGGTTGAAAAAGTGCAGACCAATTAACCGGCTCGGGTCTGTCAGCGCCGAGCTCAGGGACTCAAGCGGAATGGACGAGGTGTTGGTTGCGAGCACCGCATCGTCTCGCATCTGCGGTTCCAGCGATGCAAAGAGACTGCGCTTGATCTCGACGTCTTCAATGATCGCCTCGATCACCACGTCCGCGCGCGCCACACCCTTGCCGTCGAGATCGCCGATCAGCCGCGCCTTGGCCGCGACCAGCGCACCGCCGCGCAGTCGACGTGAAAATTGTTTGTGCGCACGCTTCAACGCAGCCTCGATGTAACTGGCGTCGCGGTCTTGCAAGGTGACTTCCATGCCCTGCTGCACGCACCACGCCGCGATGTCCCCACCCATCACACCGGCGCCGATCACGTGCACACGCTGAACGTCAAAGTCGATGTCTTTACCCGAGCGTTTGAGCGATTCCATCAAGTGGAACACGCGGCGAAGCCCCTTTGAGGTCTCACCCATCGCAAGCTTGGACACCGTCAGTGCCTCCGAGCGAAAGTGCGCTGCACGGTCACCACCGTGGGCACGCCAGGCTTCTATCAGTTTGAAGGGCGCTGGATAGTGCGCAGGACGCGCCTTGGCCGCTGTCTGCTTCACCATCACGCGAGCCAGCGCCTCGCGCGCGGGGCGAGTGTTTGAAAGGCGAGCCAACCGCGTGGGGTGGCGGCTCGGGCGTGCGCGCCGCACCGCGCGCAACGCGTCCCAGCGCAAACTGCCGTGGCGCGCACTGACCGCGTCAATCACGCCCTGTGCGCGCGCTGCAGCGGGTTTGAGCAGCCGACCGGTCAACATCAGCGGAAGGGCCTTGGCGCCTCCGATGCGGCGCGTCAGGCGAACACTGCCACCAAAACCCGGGTAAATGCCAAGTTTGACTTCAGGCAAGCCGATGCGGGTGCTGGATGAGTCCGTTGCGACGAGATGGTCACAACACAACGCAAACTCGAGACCGCCACCGACGCAGGCGCCGTCAATCGCGGCTACCTTGTAGCAGCGGAGGTCTTCGAACCGCTGCAAGCTGCGGTGCACGCCGTTGATAAGGTGTTCAACTTCAGAGGCGTCGGTGTAGTCGTCAAATTCACGAATATCCACACCCAGTATAAAGCCCGATGCTTTGCCCGACATCACAACCAGGCCGGCCGGCGTGTGGGCTTCGAGGTGGCTGACCACCTGGTCGAATTCATCCAATAAGGCGCGGCTCAGACTGTTGACATCTTCTCCGGCGCGGTCGATCACAAGCCAACCGACACCGTCCTCATCTACTGAGTAGCGCCAGTGCGCTAGATTACCGATATCGGTCACTGTGTTCTCCTGCTGCAGCTTAAGGTATAACACCTTTATTCTACGTCACGCGCAGAAACCACCACTATCGCAAATCGCGTCACAACACGCGAAATACAGAGCCAATCTGCTCATGTTGCGCGCTTCAATGGTGCCAATTCGCGTATGCTTGCACCTCGCCCGCCATCAGCCGAACAAGGCCGTATCCCCGCGTAGCGGCGCGCCGAACAGATCAGGCCAGTCGTCAGATGTTGACCAACACAATTTTCTCTCGGTGGTTCTCTCGCTCCACGCCGGAAAAGCGATTGAACGAAATCGAGGGTTTGAGCAGTGCCAACCCCGAGCACCTGTCTCGATTGCGAGCGCTCAGCGCCGACAGCGACCCACAAGTGCGACTCGCCGCCGCGCGCGGCATTGGTCTTCGCGACCAATTGTGCAAGCTGTTGCTACAAGAAACCGACGACAGCGTGCGACGCGAGATCATCGCCGACCTTTTTAATGATGTCGACGCCGCCACCGCGCGCGAGACCGCGGCACTGCTCGCGCGTCACACGCCAGACAGTGGCGCATTGCGGAAACTGATTTTTGAATTGACCTCAGCCGACGCTGTCGGCGCATTGATCCAACAAAGCGGCGAAGACAGTCTTGCAATGGACGTCGCAAGCGGACACCGCATCTCCGCAATCCGGGTTGCAGCCGCAGGCCAGATTACCGACGCCGAACAACTGCAACACATCGCCCGCAGTGCACGTGATAAATCCGTGCAACAACTGGTGCGCTCAAAGGTCCGCGAACACCGTGACACCCAAGCCGAGCAAAACGAGCGCAACGCGCAAATTGACCGGCTGATTTCAAACAGCGCCAAGTTGATCGAGAGCGTCGACACCGCTGACTACGCCGCGCGCTTGCAAGTCTTACACGAACAAGCCGAACAACTCAGCGCGCACATCGATGACGACAAGCGCCACATTATTGACCGCAATCTGCGCCGCTGCAGCCAGCGCGCCGCGGCCTTGCCGCAGGGTTCGCCGCCCCCAGTCAACGACGAACCAGATACCACCGCCGCACGGGAAACAGCCCTCGATGCGCCACAGCCGACAACCGATCCCGAGCCGCCGCCGCCGGTCACCGAGCCCGAATCGCAAGCTCGCACCCAAACCGTAGACGCGCTCGCAAGCGAGGCCAGCGCACTCGATCTTGGCAACGCCCTCGACTGCGAGCACTTTGTGCAAGATGCAACAGCGCGTTGGGATGCACTCGCGGACGAGCCCCTGAGCAGCGAGACCACGGCACGCTTTGAGAGCGTGCTGGCAACCGCTCGCTCAGCGAGCGCCTGCCACCAGCTGCTCGACACGCACAGCGCTGACATCCATCAATTGATTTCGACCCCAGTCGATCACACCCTGGATGACAACGCCCTGTCTGAAGCCCAGGACAACCTCGCAGAGTGGCTGGCACAACTCGACTGGCCAGACCGTGCACCGGCTCCGCCGGCGCTGAGCGCCCTGCTCGGTTTCGGCGAGTCGCTCGCGCGTGAGCACGCCGCCCGCAAAGACGCAAAAGTCCAGCTCGCACGCAAACTCGACCGCCAGATCTACCGCTTGCGCGGCCAGGTCCAGCGCAAGCAACTCAAAGCCGCGCTGCACAGCGAGCGCGACATCGACGCACTGCTCACCACCGCCGACGAGGCCACCCGCGACACCGTGGAGCGCAAGCTCGCCTCGGCGCGCAAGGAGCTCGAGCAACTGCGCGACTGGGACAACTTCCGCGCCGACCCACTGCGCGAGGCATTGTGCGAACGGCTGGAAGCCTTGGGTGCATCACCACTGCCGCCCGACGCGCAGGCCGAGGCGGTCAAGGCCGCGCGTCAGGAGTGGCGCACAATCAACACCGCCCCGCTCGCCCAAGACAATCCCGTGCAACAGCGCTACCAAGCTGCCGCTGACGCCGCGTTCGCCCACTGCGCCGAATGGCACGAACGCCAGCAAGCCGTACGACAGCGCAACCTCCATGAGCGCGAACGACTGGTGTCAGAGCTGCAACAATTTGTTGACAGCTTGGACACAGACAACGCCGACGTCGACATCCTGCAACGCGCCATGCGCGCAAGCCGCGACGAATGGCACCACTACCAACCGGTTCGGCACAGCGACGCCAAAGCTTGCCAAAAACAATTTGACCGGTTGCTCGACCGTTTGCACCAAGTTGTCAAAAACACACACAAGCGAAACAAACACGCACGCAGCGCACTGATCGAGCGCGCCGAGGCGCTGATGCAACTCGACGACCTCGACCAGGCAATCAACCAAGCGATCGCGCTGCAAACCGAGTGGAAAGCCATAGGCCCAGTTGCCCACCGCGATCAGCGCCAGCAATGGGCGCGCTTTAGAAAACCCATGGACGCACTGTTCGCCCAGCGCAGCGCCGCACGCGATGCCGTCAAGGCCGAATCCAACGCCCAACTGAGCACGGTGCAGAACTGGATTTCGGAATTGCGCGCACTGGCAGACGACAACAGCCAACCATTGGCGCAACGCATCCGCGCGGCCGAAGACATCCGCGAACAGATCGGGCAGATTTTGACCACGCTCTCGCGCCGTGATGCAGACCGCATGGCAAAGGATGCAGATGCTCAACTCAAAAAGCTGCACGAGGCCAAGCGCGATGCGCCACGCCAGCGCCAAGTTGCCCATTTGCAATTGCTGCTGAGCGCACGCCGCGCGCTGTGCGCACTCGATGCCGCGCACTCATCAGGTGATGGGGCAGACGCCGCCGCTGTCAGTGCAGAGTTTGCCGAACAATTTGGCGAGAACAGCAGCGCACGCGCGCTGCTCGATCAACGGCTCGCCGCTTTTGCACACCCGCATGACGACGCGCTCGCGCGGCAACACACCGAGACGCTGGGCAACTTGCTCATCGAACTCGAAATTTTAACGGACCTGCCAACACCCGACGCCTGGCGCGCCGAGCGCAGGGCTTGTCAAATAGAAATGCTCGAAGACCGCCAGAACGCCAACACCGTGGCGCCAGATCATATCCAACAACTGCTCGCGCAAGCGTTGTTGCTCGGCCCGGTCGGCCCCGACGCCGAGTCACCGATGCCGTCAATTGATGCCGAACGTCGGCTCGAAGCGTTGGTGGCAGCGGCCCCGCGCTGGCTCAGCTAGCGCCGCGACAACACGGCGGTGCACGGAGCGAATCTTGCGTGTGGCGGGGGAAGCTTGCTGCAAAGGAATCGGCCAATGCCCATTTCAGATCGCCCACCTTCAGACGACAAACGCCGGGACACACGCCAGACACGCAAGTCTGACACGCGACTCACGCAACGTGTGCGCGAAGCCAGACGACGCCAGGGTGCACTCGCCAAACGCGCGGCCTAGCGCGGCATTGCGCGGCCTGCGCGGCCCGGCCCGACCCGACCCGACCTGTGCGGCCCGCGCGGCCCAACCCGACCCAATCCGCGCACGGCACTTTCTACGGCAATTCGTTGAGCCAGTTGTCCAGCAAATCACGCGAGATCGACACTGCTCGCGGCAGCTTCACTGGGCGCTGATCGCGCGGCAGTAACAGCTCGTCACGGGTGTACCACGCGGCCGACTCAATCTCTGTTGGATTGATATGTATTGCGGTCTCTCGCGCCTCGGCGACAAACCCCAGCATCAACGACTGCGGAAAGGGCCAGGGTTGCGAGCCGCTGTATTGAACGTCGCGCACGCGCACCCCAACCTCCTCAAACACCTCGCGCGCCACGGCCTCCTCAAGGCTTTCACCGGGCTCAACAAAACCCGCCAACACCGAGTGCATACCGGCTGGAAAGTGGGCGCTGCGGCCGAGCAGCACGCGGTCACCGCCGTCGTGCACCAACATGATGACCGCCGGGTCAACGCGTGGAAATTGCTCCGTACCGCAGTCCTCACACTGCGCCGAGTGACCGGACGGACGCAGCGTCAGTTGCTGCCCGCAAGCCGGGCAGAACCGCATGCGCCGGTGCCACACTGCGAGCGCGCGGGCATGCGCGCACACCGCGGCAATGTCGCGGTCCATCGTGCGCCCGATGGCGCGAATATCAAGCGCCAAGGGGCGCACCGCGGGCGGCGACGCCACAGACGCTGAAAAGACCGGCTCGCCGCTCCACAAACCGAGAAAAGCCGAGACCGGCACATCGGGTATGTCGGCGCGCGGCAACAATACCTGCTCGCCGTCTTCGGTGGCGAGAATGTCTTCACCGAGTGTCAGTACCAGATGACTGCCGGGGTGGTCTGCGGTGCGCTGCAACCATCCGGTGTCGCCGCGCAGGTGATCGGCGCGGTCGAGTGGGCTGCCGGTGAAAAAGAGGGGCGACGACGCGCGCATGGACAGTCCTCGATTGAAAGCCAAAGTGTAGAACGCCCAATGGCGCAACCACCCAGTTGCTTGCGGTACTGCGGAAAAAACAGTACTGTACATAAAAACAGATTCGCGTTTCGCCCCGGAGCCCCTCCATGCGCCCCCTGACTGACCGCCAAATGCAAGTGCTGTCGCTGGTTTGCCGCACCATCCAAGATGACGGCATGCCCCCCACGCGCGCAGAAATTGCCAGCGCGCTCGGTTTCGCCTCAGCCAACGCCGCCGAAGACCACCTCAAGGCCCTGGCCAAGAAGGGCATGATTGAGAAGATACCGGGCAACTCCCGCGGCATCATCGTCACACCCCTCGCACGTGAGCACTGCCCAGACTGCACCGGCTCTGTCGAGGACAGCGGCGGATTGCCCGTCATCGGCCGTGTCGCTGCGGGCGCGCCTATCGAGTCACACGAACACATCGACAACTTCCACAAAGTCGACCCCGACCTCTTCAGCCCACGCGCCGACTACCTGCTGCGCGTCCAGGGCGACAGCATGCGCGATGTCGGCATCCTCGACGGCGATCTGCTCGCAGTGCACCGCACCCACGAGGCCCACAACGGCCAGATCGTGGTCGCGCGCATCGACCACGACGACGTCACCGTCAAACGTTTCCAAAAGCGCGGCAACACCGTCAAGCTCATCGCCGAGAACCCAGACTACGACCCCATCGAAGTCGATCTGCGTGAACAACACCTGAGCATTGAAGGACTCTACGCCGGCGTGCTGCGGGTCGCGGGCTGAGCCGGTGATAAGCCGTGTCAGCGCCGACGCGGCACAGCTTTGAGCCACGCCACACCGTGTCCACTCTAGAGCAATTACTGCAAGCCCAGCCCCGTCTCTGGCGCGGGCGCCAACACCCGCAGGGGCAGCGCACTGAACCCAGCGGCGACGCCCGGCTCGACGCCTTCCTGCCCGGCGGTGGCTGGCCGCTTGGCGTGCTCACCGAACTCCTCAGTCCGCCGCCCGGTGGCGGTGAGTTCTCGCTGGTGACACCCAGTCTCGCCCGGCTGACCCAGGCGCGCGACTGGGTCGCGTTGGTTGCACCGCCGCTGCTGCCCTACCCCCCAGCGCTCGTGCGCGCCGGCATCGACCTCAACCACCTGCTGGTGGTCCAGCCCAAACACCCCGCTGACGCGCCCTGGGCCGCTGAACAACTGCTGCGTTCGGGCAGCTTCCGCGCTGTGCTCGCGTGGCTGCCACACACCAGCACCACCCAACTGCGCCGCCTGCAATTGGCGGCAGAGGCCGGCGGCGATGTCTGGGCGCTGGCCTACCGCCCAGAATCCGCCCTCGGCAGCGCCTCACCTGCCGCACTGCGCTTGCATTGGCAACCCGCAGCCGAGACCGAGCAACTCGGCCCGCAGTTACACGTCATCAAGTGCCGCGGCGAGAACCCGGGCTCACTGATGCTCGCGCGCAAGCGCGCTGGCAGTGCGCTGCGGCATACGGCACCCCAGCCGCTGACACTGCACGCCGCCATGCCCCTGCGGGCCGCCAACGACAACTGACCGTGCCGGCCCTGTGGCTTTGCATCAGTGTCCCCACACTGCTGCTCGACTCCCTCGCTGGCGACGCCGCAGACCAACCGCCACAAGCTCTGGTCGCGCACCACGGCCCGCGCCGCTCAGTGCACAGCGCCAACGCCGCGGCGCGGCGAGAGGGCGTGCGCACCGGGCAAGCGGTGAACACGGCACTGGCTCGCGTGCCATCCTTGCAACTGATTGCACACGACCCCGAGCACGAAGCCCACTGCCTCGAGCGCCTCGCGCTCTGGGCGTGGCAGTTTTCCTCTCAGCTGAGTTTGGCGCCGCCGACGGCGCTGCTGCTGGAGATCGGCGCGAGCCTCAAATTGTTTGGCTCCCTGCAACAACTGCAAGCCACCTTGCACACCGAACTCGATGCGCTCGGTTACCGCCACCGCTGCGGTGTCGCACCCACTCCGAGCGCTGCACGGCTCATTGCGCGCCAGGGTTTGCAGCCGGTGTGCCACGCGCCCCAACTCGACGCGGCACTGGCCCCACTGCCGGTGCAGCAGCTCGACCTCGACAGCCGCACTCTGCGGGCGCTGCAACAATGCGGCATCCGCACCGCCCAGGCGTTGTTTGCGCTGCCGCGCGATGCCCTTGCTCGCCGTTTTGGGCCGGACTGCAGCAATTACCTCGACCGCCTGCGCGGCCTCGCCCCCGACCCGCAGCCGTTGTACACCCCGCCCGAGCAGTTTGATCAACGCCTCGAACTCTTGCAGGAAGTCGAGAACACCAGTGCGCTCAGCTTTCCGCTCAAACGGCTGGTCGAGACCCTCGGCGCGCAACTGATCAGCCGCGACAGCGGCACCAGCGAGCTCGCCCTCACACTCGGCCACGCCAGGGCGGCCGACAGCGAGATGTCGGTGCGGTTAATTGAGGCGAGCGGCAGCGCCAGTCACCTGTTGCACCTCGCCCGCACCCAGCTCGAGCGACTGCAACTGCCCGAACCCGTGCGCTCACTGCGCCTTCGCTGCGAGCGCTTCGAGACCGTCGCACGCGACGCAGACGACCTCTTCCAAACCCCGGGTCGCGCCGCCGGAGAACGGCGCAACACCGTCGAGCATCTGCGCGCGCGACTCGGCGAGTCGGCGGTCTACCAACTCGAGGTGCGCGACGACCACCGCCCGGAATGCGCCTGGCGCGCGCACCTGCACGACCCCACGCGCAGAACATCCCAGACGAACTCGCGCCTGCCGCAAGATCGCCTGCCGCAGCACCGGCTGCCGCAGGACTACCCATCGCCCGCCAGGCCGCTCTGGTTAATCGACCCACCTAAGCCCATGCCGCACGGGTTATCAATCGAGTCCGGCCCGGAGCGGCTCGAGAGCGGTTGGTGGGGTGGTCAATGCAACGATGGCCGCGACGCGCCCGACATGCGCCGTGACTACTACATCGCACGCGACCGCAACGGCTTGCGTTACTGGGTCTTCCAACGCCGCGACGCAACCGAC
>CALAMQ010000160.1 GCA_937925815.1 uncultured Granulosicoccaceae bacterium
GACCGCACTGCTTGAATTCTTGGTGTCCAGTGAATCTCAAGCTTGGTACGCCGAAGTCAACCACGAATACCCTGTGTCATCCAATGTGATGCCGAGCGAACTCGTCGCCTCTTTTGGCAGCTTTACAGCGGATGACCTCAATGTCTCAGTGCTCGGTGAGTTGAACGCTGACGCGGTGCGGGTGTTCGATACTGTTGGCTGGGAATAAGTTTGCGGCACCCCAACGGGTGGCGCGCAGTGTAGCCACGCCACCCTAGGCAATGAATACCTGAATGCAGACAACGCACGACGTTAGCACCTTGATCCGCGCCCACGCGCCCAGCCGCCGACTCAAGCCCGGCGGCTGGGCTGTGGCCGCAATAGTCATCGGGGCAATGGTTTCGCTGCCTCAGCTGGTGGTTCTAGCGCAACTGTTGGCTGGCACTTCGGACAGTTGGACTCACTTAAGTAGCACGGTGCTGCCGCGCTACGTCACCAACTCGGTCTACTTGATGGTCGGGGTTGGGTTGTTGTCCACAGCCATCGGCGTGCCCACCGCGTGGTTTTTGACCACCTTCAATTTCCCTGGCCGTTCCTGGTTGGAGTGGGCGCAGCTCCTACCACTGGCGGTGCCGTCTTATATCATCGCCTACTGCTACACCGACCTGCTCGAATTTGCAGGCCCAGTTCAAACGTCTATTCGCACGCTCTTTGGTGTCCAAGCCGGCGACTACCCTTTCCCCAATGTGCGGTCACTCGGTGGCGCCGTCGTCGTCCTGTCTCTGGCACTCTATCCCTATATTTATTTGTTGACGCGTGCGGCTTTTGTCAATCGATCAGCGAGTGCGCTGGACGCCGGTCACACACTGGGCTGCGGCACCTACCAAGTGTTTTGGCGTGTCGCACTGCCACTGGCCAGACCCGCAATCTTGGCCGGCGTGGCCTTGGTTTTGATGGAAACACTGGCCGATTTTGGCACTGTCGACTATTTTGGCGTGCCAACCTTCACCACTGGCATTTTTAGAACATGGTTCGGGTTATTCGACACACACGCGGCGCTGCAATTGTCAGCTGTGTTGCTGATATTTGTCGTCGTGTTGTTTGCAGTCGAGCACTACTCCCGCCGCGAGTCGCGGTACCACAACAACTCCAACCGACAACATCCTCTGACACGTCAAACGCTAGAGCCTCGCACGCGCTGGGTGGTCTTCGGATTTTGTGTCACACCAGTCGTGCTCGGCTTTGCAATTCCAGCCTTGCAATTGACGTATTTGTCTTTGAGCCGCTGGTCGGAGACATTCGACTACGCTGTGCTGCTGCTGGCATTCAACAGCCTTGGCCTCGCGCTGATCACTGCAATCGTCATATTGGCACCCGCCGTGGTGCTTGTGGTCGCGCAAAGAAGCAACAGCAATCCGCTAACGCGTATGGCCGTGCGGATCAGCACCTCAGGCTACGCCGTGCCCGGCACCGTCATCTCGCTCGCGGTGTTGATTCCCTTCGGTTTTATTGACAACCAGGTCGACAGCGCCGCACGTTCGTTGTTTGGCGTGTCCACTGGGCTGTTGCTCAGCGGTACTTTCTTCGCATTGATCTTTGCATATTGTGTACGTTTTCTCGCCGCCGCTTTTAACGCACTTGAAGCCGGCATGGCGCAACTGCAACCCACAGTTGAAGAGTCAGCGCGCACCATGGGTGCATCGAAACGGCGGGTACTCACGGACATCTATTTGCCTGTGCTGCGCGGCAGTGTGCTGACCGCATTGCTGGTGGTGTTTGTCGACACGTTAAAAGAGCTGCCGGCAACACTGGTGCTCAGACCGTTTGATTTCAATACGTTGGCCGTACGCACTTATGAGCTCGCCTCTGATGAGCGCCTGGCCGACGCGGCCCTACCCGCGCTCTTGATCGTGCTCGCTGGGCTGGCACCGGTGATTCTTCTTAGCCGGGGAATTCGCCGCTCGCGACCAGGAATTGGTACCATTGACCCCAATACGGGACCCAACCACCATGACCCAAACTGATACCAACAGCTTTACTGACAACGGGTCTGCACACTTGCGTGCAGCGGGATTGAAGGTCACGTTGCCCCGGTTGCGTGTGTTAGACGTCATGGAACAGTCGGATCGACGGCACATGAGTGCTGAGGACGTCTACCGCAAGTTGATCGACTCAGACGCTGAGGTTGGCCTCGCCACGGTGTACCGAGTATTGACTCAGTTTGAGTCAGCAGGCTTGGTTTACAGGCGCCATTTCGACGGCGGCCAAGCGCTGTTCGAACTCAACGACGAGGAAAACCACTCACACGTCGTGTGCCTAAAGAGCGGGCATGTCGAGGAATTCAGCGACCCGATCATTGAGGCACGGTTGCGCGAAATCAGCGAATCACTCGGCTACACCATGACCGAACACACCATTGTGGTGCACGGCATTCACAAAGACGCTAAGTAATACAGCCCCGAGCACTGCGCGCACTTAATCAAAAGTGCGCACCTCAGCTCAGCGTTTGCGCGCCTTCTTCTTTACACACTCGGACAAAACATCGAGCATGGACAAGGCTTGCGTCTCGCGGGAATGCTTAGGCGCAGCAGCGAGGGCTTGCTCGCGCAGTGTGTTATAGAGAGCGCTGTCACCCGCCAGGCGCTTGAGCGACGCGGCAATCGATTCCGGTGATTCAGGTTCACACACGATACCGCAACCGGTCTCCTCGACAATGTCTGTCGCCTCACCACGTGGCAGTCCCATTAGCACAGGTTGACCCACGCCCATACTCTCGAAGAGCTTGGATGGAATCACCGTGGTGAAAACGTCGAGATTGCGCAGGTGGATTAACGCCACGTCACACAAACTCCAGATACGGTTCATGTCTGACTTTGGAAATCGACCGAGCGACACGACATTGTCTAGACCGCGCTCGGCGATCATCGCTTCAAGCTTGGCCTTCTCCGAACCAGACCCAACCAAAATTATGCGGATGTTGTCATCGTCGCGCAGTAACTCGGCCGCCTCGACCACTTTGTCCAAGCCGTGAGCCATGCCGTGTGTGCCGACATAGCCTGCGACAAATTTGCCTTCGAGGCCGTGCTCCCGCGCCAACTCCGCGTCTTTCTCTCCGAGCGGCTGGTAGTGCGAGAGTTCGACACCGTTTCGCACAACATGAATCTTGTCACCGTCGATGCCACGTTCAATCAAGTCTCGCTTGAACGCCTGTGTGACAGAGACAATGGCGTCGGAGTGACGGTATAGAAATAACTCGAGCTTCTCCATCCAAGACAGCAGTATCGGGTACTTGACCGCCCCGAGCGCTGCGATGGACGCTGGCCACAAATCCCGCAGCTCAAACACAAACGGCACGCGGCGCACTTTCGCCAGCACAAACCCACCTACCGCGGCGAAGAACTGAGGTGATGTCGCTACGATGACATCCGGGCGTCGGACAAAGAACCCGCTGACACAAGCGCTGACCATAAAGCTCATGTACGACAAGGTGCGCTTGATGAAGCCCTCATTGGCTGTGATGTACGTTTTGACCCTGAGAACCGAGACACCATCCTGATCAGTGCGATCCCACCACGCGTTTTTGTAGCCGTCATAGACAACGCCTTCAGGAAAATTTGGTGCAGAGGTTATGACATC
Source organism: uncultured Granulosicoccaceae bacterium (assembly GCA_937925815.1). Classification (GTDB taxonomy): domain Bacteria; phylum Pseudomonadota; class Gammaproteobacteria; order CALCKW01; family CALCKW01; genus CALCKW01. The sequence goes on from CALAMQ010000160.1 coordinate 3,616, forward strand.
AAGCTCGGTGTCACGTCCCAACCAATGCTGCGCGTGCTCGGCCAATCGGCTCGCTGGCGCATTGACTTCGGGTGGGTAGTTGTCAGAAACAAACAAAATTCGCATGGGGAACCTTGGCACAGGCAAAAGGGGTCACGGCGGGACCCAGAACAACCGTCGCGCGCAGCCAATTGGCTCGCTTTACGACAACTCTCTCTGATGTCGGCGGATCATCAAAATTGTTGACTGGGGGCCACGTAGAAATTGCCGGATACCATCCGGCGTGGCACCCAGCCTATTGGCTGGTGCCACCGGCACTGAGCCTAGGGGGTGGCGTCTGGGTTGACGCCTTCCTTCTCAACTTGTAACAGGTCTTCGCGCTTGAGCCCCATTAACAGCGCGGACCCCGATGCAACGTAAATCGAGGAATAGGTACCGACAAAGACCCCGATGATCAGAGCAAAGCTGAACGCGCGCAGTACTTCGCCACCGAAAAAGAACAGAGCAAACAGAGCCAGTAATGTTGTGCCTGACGTAATTAATGTGCGGGTCAGTGTCTGATTGATCGAGAGGTTCATCACCTCTTTTGTGTCACCCGTGCCGCGTTTACGGAAGTTTTCTCGAATGCGGTCAAAGACGACGATTGTGTCGTTGAGCGAGTAACCGATCACGGCGAGCACGGCCGCGAGCACTGAGAGATCGAAATCCACCTGAAACAGCGCGCAGGCACCAATCACCAAGCAGACATCGTGTGCCAGCGCGAATATCGAGCCCGCCGCAAACTTCCATTCAAAACGCAGCCACACATAAACAAGTATGCCGGCGAGCGCGTAAATCACGGCCAAGCCACCCTGATCGCGGAGCTCGTCGCCAATCTGCGGGCCGACAAATTCCACCCGCTTCATCTCGGGGTCACCGCCGGCCGTGGCGAGCGCATCGAGAACGTTGCTGGAGATATCTGCCGTGCCCTCTTCTTCAGGTGGTGCGAGCCGAACCAGAACCTCAGTGGCGCTGCCGAAATTTTGCACTTGGGCTTCTTCGAAGCCGCCGCTTGCGAGCGCGTCGCGCAGATTGTCAAGATCGACTGGTTGTTCATAGCCAACCTCGATCAAGAACCCGCCAGTGAAATCCAACCCGAAGTTGAGACCGCGTGTCGCAACAAGCGCGATGGACAAGACAATAAGCGCAACGGACAGCATCGCGGCCTGCCGCGTCCAACGCAGAAAATCAAATTCAAAAGTGAAGGATCGTTTCACGGGATTTCCTAGATCGAAATCGTTTTCAAACGGCGTCCGCCGTAGCGCAAATTAACCAGCGCACGCGTGCCGATGATGGCGGTAAACATGGACGTTGCGATACCAATTGAGAGCGTCACTGCAAAGCCTTGAATCGCGCCTGTACCAAAAGCAAAGAGCACCAGAGCTGCGATCAACGTCGTGATATTGGCATCGGCGATGGTGCCGACCGCACGGTCATAGCCCGCGTGGATGGCTTGTTGTACTGCTGTGCCTCGATTGAGCTCCTCTCGGATTCGCTCAAATATGAGGACGTTTGCATCCACCGCCATGCCGACAGTGAGCACCACACCGGCGATGCCGGGCAAAGTCAGTGTTGCTTGGATCAATGACAACACCGCCACAACCATAACGATGTTAACCATCAGCGCAAGGTTCGCCAGCAGCCCGAAGAATCGGTAGTACCAGAGCATAAAGCCCATCACCAACAAGAGCCCAACCACGCAAGCGGTAAAGCCGCGTGCGATGTTCTCTTTACCCAAGCTTGGGCCCACGGTGCGTTCTTCAATGATATAGACAGGTGCGCTCAAAGAGCCTGCGCTGATCAACAGCGACAAGTGCCGGGCTTCGTCGCTGGCCAAGCCAGTTGTTTGGAAACGGTGAGACAGAACATCTTGGATGGTGGCAACGTTGATCACTTCTTCTTCAACACGGGCCTCGTGTGAGACGGTGCCGTCCTCAGCCACAATGCGGTCGTAGTTGGATTCCTTGTACACCACGGCCATCGGTTCACCGATGTTTTCAGCCGTCACGCGCTGCATGCGATTGGCGCCGGTGCCATCGAGGTTAACGAATACGGCTGGCGAACCGGAATGCGAGTCGATACCTGATGACGCACTCTTGATTTCGTCGCCCGAGACAATCACTCGGCGGTTCAACAGAATGGGGCCGCCAGTGTCGCGCTGGGTGTAGAGGCGAGACGACGCAGGCACCCGCCCGCTTTCTTCAGCGGCGAGCCAGTCCGCCGCGTCACCGTAGACCAAACGGTATTCAAGCGTCGCCGTCGCGCCGAGTACAACCTTGGCCTGGGTTGTGTCCTGCACGCCTGGCAACTGCACCACAATTCGATCAGCGCCCTGGCGCTGGATGACAGGTTCGGCCACACCGAGTTGATTGACACGGTTGCGCAGGGTGGAAATGTTCTTTTCCAACGCCAGCGTGCGCTCTTCCTCGAGTGCGAATTCAGAATACCCAAGACTGAAGGTGTCGGCGCTGTCACTGAGGCTGAGCTCCGTCAACGGGTGTTGACGACGAATCTCAGCGACGGCGCTGTCGCGTTCGGCCGCATCACGCAACACCACAGTCACTTCGCCTTGGTCTAACGATATCGATCTGAAGCGAATACGCTCATCACGCAGCAAAACACGCAAATCTTGCTCAAGCGTGGCATAGGCCTTGTCAATCGCCGCGTCCATGTCGACCTGCATCAGGAAATGCACACCACCGCGCAAATCGAGCCCGAGATACATAGGGTCGGTTAGCGTGAGCCAGTCCGGCGAGCTCGACACCAGAGTCGGGGCAATGACAGCACGGTTGCCAAAGGCCTCACTGAGCGCATCCCGCGCAAGCGTTTGGGTATCGAGGTCGCTAAAGCGCAACTGCGCCCTGCCCGCAACCAGCTTGCCCTCTACGCCATCAATTCCCGCTGCGCGTACCACGTCGAGTGATTGATCGAGCAACAAGGTGGTTGCATCCCCAGCGCGCGGGCTGACCATCACGGCCGGCACATTGCCAAATATATTGGGCAGCGCCAGCACTATTGCTGCGAGTACCACACCGAGGGTGAGGAGGTTTTTCCAGAGCGGATATCGGTTCATAAGGTTGGCTAAAGTCAGATAACGCCGATCAAGCGTTTTTGAGGGAACCTTTGGGCAACAAGCTCGCGACCGACTGCTTCTGAACCCGAACTTCGGTGTTCTCAGCAATCTTGACCGTCACGAAAGCCTCGCCGACGTTTACAACAGTGCCGCCAAGGCCACCCGCAGTGACAATTTCATCGCCCTTTTTGATGCCTTCAACCATTTCTTTGTGCTCTTTGACACGCTTTTGTTGAGGGCGAATCAACAGAAAGTAGAAGAGCACGAGGATCAAGACGGGAAATGCGAGACCAAAGAGTCCACCGCCAGCCGGCGCTGCGCCTTCGGCGTAGGCGTTTGATATAAAAAAGTCCATGGATTCAGCCTGTTTCGGGTTAATCGCGCATTATGGCATAGGGCCCTGAACGCTGCCGTATCTACCGCGACTCAACAGGCAAACCCTCGCCACCGCAGCACGTCGTTTCGGACCGTGATATTGCCCGTTGGTTCATGGGATGACCGACCCGCACTGAAATCATGCGTCAATAGGCCCTTGTGGATAGGGCCCACTCCAGCGAGGTCGAGCGCTGAAACCCTGTGTCAAGGGAAGCAGATAACGCTGTTTATCCGGCCATGCGGTATGCTCCTGATGAGTCGATTCGCACGTGCCAACTGCCATGCCCGAAAGCCCTACAAACCTACAAGCCGCGCTCTCGGCGTTCATGGATGAACACGTCTACCCAGCCGAGCGCCACTACCGTGCTCACACCGAGTCCGCAGCGGACCGCTGGAGCATTCCACCGATTATGGAATCCCTCAAGTCGCGCGCGCGCGAGGCGGGACTGTGGAATCTGTGGCGGCCCCGAGATCTCGGCGGCCGGCTGTCAAACCGCGAGTACGCGCCACTGGCGGAGATCATGGGTCGCAGTCTGATTGGCCCGGAGGTCTTCAACTGCAATGCACCGGATACCGGCAACATGGAGGTGTTGCTCAAGTACGGCACTCAGGCGCAAAAAGCCCAGTGGCTCGAACCGCTTTTCGAAGGCTCTATCCGATCGGCGTTTTGCATGACCGAGCCCGACGTCGCCTCATCTGACGCGACAAACGTGCGTTGCAGTATCCAGCGCGACGGTGACAATTATGTCGTCAATGGCCGCAAATGGTGGAGCACGGGTGCGCCAGACCCACGCTGCAAAATCCTCATTGTGATGGGCAAGACTGACCCTGAGGCCGCCCGGCACACACAACAGTCCATGATCTTGGTTCCGGTAGACGCCGACGGCGTTCGGATTGTGCGTCCTCTGCAGGTATTTGGCAGCGATGATGCGCCACACGGTCACGCTGAAATTGTCTTCGACCAAGTGCGCGTCCCGGCAGACAATTTATTGCTTGGCGAGGGCCGTGGCTTTGAGATCGCACAGGGCAGGCTGGGACCAGGACGCATTCACCACTGCATGCGCCTAATTGGATGCGCCCAAAGGGCGCTGGAGATGATGTGCCAACGCACCAGCAGCCGTACAGCATTTGGTCGCCCACTGTCCGAGCAAGGCACAGTGCGCGCGGACATCGCCAACAGCTGGTGTGAGATCAACCAAGCTCGCTTGCTCACTTTGCAGGCCGCAGAACACATCGACGAGTTAGGCGCAAAAGGCGCGCGCGACCTCATCGCCGCGATCAAAATTGTTGCACCCACCATGGCACAGACCGTGATTGACCGTTCGATCCAGGCGCATGGCGCTATGGGGGTTAGCCAAGATACGTTTCTGGCCGAGGCATTCGCCTATGCTCGAACGATCCGCTTAGCTGACGGTCCGGACGAAGTGCACCGCGTGTCCCTGGCAAAACACGTTCTCGGCCTCTACACCCAGTGATCACTGCAACGGCGCTGTCGTGACAGCGCCTTCGACGATCACTCAGAAACCGATGGGAACATCGAAGAGCTCTGCGTTGAGCTTGAGATGCACCCAGATGCTGGCCGCGTACCCAAGCGCAATGGCCCAACTCCACTTCAAGTGGCTGAAGAAGGTGTAGCGCCCTCTCGCCTGCCCCATGAGCGCGACCCCTGCCGCCGATCCAATGGACAGCAGACTGCCGCCCACACCCGCAGTAAGCGTCACCAGTAACCACTGGCCGAGCGACATGTCGGGTTGCATTGTCAAGACTGCAAACATCACTGGGATGTTGTCAACCAGTGCCGAAATCACACCAACAGCAATATTGGCGTAAGTCGGATCCCAGTTCACGTACATCGCCTCGGACATCATCCCGAGGTAACCGATGAAACCCAAGCCACCAACGCACATGATGACGCCATAGAAAAACAACAAGGTGTCCCACTCAGCGCGAGAGACACGGTTGAAAATGTCAAAGGGGCCAATGTGTTCCAAAGACTGAAGACGTTGTGGGTCATCGGCAAATCGCAGCCGTTTCTTGGCGAGCGATTGCGGCAAGGTCATACGCAGGAAGTAGCCAAATATCTTCAAGAGCGCAAGGCCGGTCATCATACCCAGCACCGGTGGCAGACCGAGGAAACTGTGCATGCTCACAGCCAAAGCGATGGTGATAAGGAAGAGCACCACGATGCGCCTAGCACCGCGCTTAAGTTCCACGTGCTCATGAACCGGTTCCGGCCGCACGTTTGGAATGAAAAAAGTCATGATTGCAGCCGGGATCAAGAAATTGACCACCGAGGGCACAAACAACACAAGAAACTGTTGTACGCCGACCAGACCCTTCTGCCACACCATCAAAGTGGTGATATCACCAAAGGGCGAAAACGCGCCGCCAGCATTGGCTGCAACCACGATGTTGATGCAGGCAAGATTGACAAAACGCGTGTTATTGGCACCCAGCGCCAACACCACCGCACACATCAGCAAGGCTGTCGTGAGATTGTCGGCGATGGGCGAGATGAAGAATGACAGGATCCCTGTGAGCCAAAACAGCGCCCGGTAAGACAGACCGCGGTTGACCAGCCACACGCGCAACCCGTCAAACAAACGGCGCTCCTCCATCGCGTTGATGTAGGTCATCGCAACCAGCAAGAACAACATGAGCTCGGCATACTCGAGCAAGTTGTGTCGAAACGCCGCCTCCACAACGTGATCGATTTCACGTTGCTGGTAAATCCAGCCAATCGCTGCCCAGATCGCGCCGGCTGCGAGGATGACAGGCTTGGATTTGCGCAAGTGAATGCGCTCCTCGCCAATTACGAGCGCGTAAGCGACCGCGAAAATAATCAAACACAAGGTGCCGACCCAATGGTCGGTGAGATCAAGCCGTTGTCCAGACGCGGCGGTATCCGCCGCCAGCGCAAAGCCTGGCAAAGCCAGAAAAATAATGCACGACAACGCCACAAAAACCATCTGCAAGGCATTGTAATTCCGGCTTATTTTAGACATCTTTGGGTCTGCTCCAAGGCCTTGAACTCAGCCAGTCATTATACCCATTGGATTCCCAGTTCGCGCAATCTGTCGCCTCAAACTGTGAGCCCACCGCACTCTATAGCGCCCGCAAACCGCGCGACTACAACCGGATTGATCACAGAAAATCGTCTACCCGTTCATCACACAGCTAACTGTCATTAACCCGACAAAAGATCAGTCAAACCGGGCTGAAATCGACACGACCAGCCTCGGTCAGACGAGGTTCATGGTCAATGAGCACAACCTCTGCTGGCGCCTCTGGCCAAAATCTTTTACCGTGCGAGACGCCTTGCACCCGTCACCTGCGCACGATATGACGTCTACAGACCGCCAAAGACCCCAAATACGACTCCAAGAATTCGTGCCCTATCAGCTCTCAGTCACCGCTGGGCGCATGACGCAGGCGATTAACAATCTGTTTGAACACAAGTATCAATTTCAGATTCCGGAGTGGCGCATTCTCATGACACTGGCGGAGAACGGCTCCCTGTCAGCGCACGAAGTCGCCGAGCTCTCTTCCATGGACCGAGCGCGCGTCAGTCGAGCGCAACGCCGAATGGCTGATCTTGGGTTGATCACAATAACCATCGACGACGCGGACAGACGTCGTACGATTCTCGATCTCACTGAAAAGGGCTGGGGTATTGTGGACACAATCGTGCCCGATGCAGACCGCACTGGCGAGTGGCTGCTGGCTGGCCTGACTGATGAGGAGCGCCTGCAGCTCAACAGCCTGTTGGCGAAGCTGTTGGTCAGAACAGGTGAGATTCCCGACCAGGGTTTTGTCGACTAGCAGTTGACAGTCACAGAGCGGCGAGGAACCACGCTCTGCCTCGCTCTCGACCTAGGCTCAGTTCTGAGCCCGCGCTGGCACCTTATCGGAATCCGCTAAGCGTCGCTTGCTGAGCCAAGTCGATCCAACGACAGAGAGCGCTACAAGTCCAACGAAGGACCAAAAACCAGCCGATTCCCACGCAGGCGAGCGTGAAATCAGGAAGCCGATTCCAACCATGATGCTCTGCAGCGCGGCGAGCCTGACGACAGTCGAGTTGACTGTGTAGCCCGCGTCGAGAAAGAGGTAATGGATGTGCGAGCGGTCAGCACTGAATACAGACTGCCGCATGATTGCGCGCTTCACTATTACCGTTGCCGCGTCTAACAGCGGAACACCGAGAATCCATGCCGCGCCAATTGGGCTTATAACAGCCTTATCACCCTGCGAATTTGATATCAGCAAGTAGGCGATCAACAAGCCCAACACCGTTGAGCCGGCGTCTCCCATAAAGACCTTTGCCTGCTCGCGGTAAAAGCGCGCGTTGAAGCACAGGAAACCAACAAGGGCGCAAGAGACCGACAGCGCCACCATAAATTCAGCATCGCCCTGACCAAACAGTATTGCCGCAACACCCGCAAAGCTCATGAGCATGACAGACCCACTGAGGCCGTCTAGCCCATCAATCATGTTGACCGCGTTAATCACGCCAATGATACAAAAGACCGTGAACGGGAGCGCCACGAAGCCGAGCGTGACATCAACGCCAGGCCAGAGCTCGCCGAGGGAGTGCAATTCAACACCAGTGCCCAGCAACAAAATCAGCGCCGCCATGCACTGGACCAGCAAGCGCAGCGCGACACGGATGGTGAATTTGTCGTCAATCATGCCGCAGAGCAACAGCAAGTACGCACTCGTACCAAGCCAGAACACACCCCAAGACTGGCCTGACAGAACAACTGCAATGCTGGCCCCAACAACAATGCCTATGCCACCCACAACCGGTACAGCGCCCCGGTGCTGCTTTCGACCGTCGGGCACATCGACGAGCCCGAGCTGGTCGGCGAATCGAGAGAGGGGCAAGATGGCAGCCACGGTTGCTACCAGCGCGATCAGCGCAGTGGTCAAAACAATCACGATAAGACTATAGATGTGTACATGGGAATTTCCAGCCAATGCCGAAAAGTCTGTCGAGGCGGCGGTCAATATGTCTGAATGCGGCGAACGATACGCCCAAACCCTGTGTAAACATAATTACAAGTCAGACATTGCGCTTAACACCAGTGTCGCAAATCAAGCGGCCAATTAATACATTCAGGCCTTTGGTATCTACCGAATGAGCAGCACACTGCTACAAAACTGTGACACCCTCGTGACCATGAACCCGGCAGATGAGGAATTGCGCAATGCCGGGATCTTTGCAGAAGACGGCGTGATTGCTGCCATTGGACCCATGTCCGAGTTGCCAGATACCGCTGACACTGTTGTCGATTTGCGCCGACACGTCGTTTTGCCGGGCTTGGTCAACTGCCACCACCATCTCTACCAGAATCTCACGCGGGTGATTCCCGCGGCCCAGGATGCGCCCTTGTTTGGGTGGTTGCGCAGTTTGTATCCAATTTGGGCAGGTCTCACCCCTGCCGCAATGCAGGTGTCCACTGAGCTTGGGCTGATTGAGCTGCTGCAAAGTGGGTGCACCACTAGCAGTGATCACCAATACCTTTTTCCGGGTGATTGCCGCCTAGACGATCAAATTGAAGCGGCAATCGGTCTCGGTGTGCGGTTCCACGCCATGCGCGGGAGCATGAGCATCGGCGAGAGCCTGGGTGGGTTGCCGCCAGACGCGGTCGTCGAATCCGAAATTGAGATACTCGCTGACTCACAGCGTGTGATCGAACGATGGCACGACCCGAACCCCCACGCCATGTTGCGCATTGGGCTTGCACCCTGCTCGCCCTTTTCCGTATCCACTGACCTGATGCGCGAATCCGCGGCACTGGCACGCGCCTATGGTGTCCGCCTACACACCCACCTTGCTGAAAACATCGAAGACATCAATTATTGCCGGGAGACTTTCGGGATGACACCCGGTGAATACGCTGAGTCCTGCGGTTGGATCGGGGACGATGTCTGGCACGCACACTGTGTCCACCTGGACGCAGCAACTTCAGAGCGATTCGCCCAATCTGGCACGGGCATCGCCCATTGTCCGTGCTCAAACATGCGCCTCGGTTCCGGCATCGCACCGGTGCGGCGCTGGATGAATCAAGGCGTGCCAGTTGGGCTCGGCGTCGATGGATCGGCCTCCAATGACGCCGCCACACTCATCACCGAGGCGCGGCAGGCCATGCTGCTACAACGTGTGTCTCACGGCGCCGAGGCCTGCAGCGCCCGCGAGGCGCTTACCCTCGCCACGCGCGGCGGAGCTGCCGTTCTCGGGCGCGACGACATTGGCTGCCTCGACGTCGGCAAGGCCTGCGACGTCGTGGCCTGGCGAACCGATTCACTCGCGTTTGCGGGGTTTGCGGCGGACCCGGTGGCGGCGCTGGTATTTGGACACCCAGGCTCGGTGAACCACGCCATCGTTGCGGGCAAGCCCCTGATCTGTGACGGCGAGTTATTGGGCGTTGACATCGCAGAACTGCGTGAACGACACGCTCACGAGGCACGCGAGTTGATCAACCGATCCAGCGCTTCAATCTGACGCTGAAAGTCGCCCACACGTCAGCTTCGTGTCGTCTGAGTGCCATTCGTCGTGCTGTCACGCTGTACAATGCGTTTTTAATTAACATGTGAAAGAATATTAGCCTCTCGCTAATTCCGACACACAAAGAGATTGCCCGATGAAACTTGCCGATCCGTCTCTGTTTCGCCAGCAGTGCTACATCAATGGCCAGTGGTCTGATGCCGAGAATGGCTCGACACTCACCGTCGACAACCCAGCCACCCAGACAGTCCTAGGCTCCGTGCCACGCATGGGCGACCTCGAAACCGCGTCAGCCATTGCGGCCGCTGAAACGGCACTGCCCGCCTGGCGCGCGCTGACCGCGAAAGACCGAAGTACGCGGCTTCACAACTGGCACGCGCTGATCATGGCGCACCAGGAAGACCTCGCTCAGCTCATGACCGCAGAACAAGGCAAACCGCTCGCTGAGTCGCGCGGCGAGATCGGTTACGCCGCGTCGTTCATTCAATGGTTTGCCGAAGAGGGTCGGCGTGTATACGGCGACGTCATTCCGCCACACCAGCCGGACAAACGCATTGTGGTGATGAAACAACCCATTGGTGTCTGTGCGGCGATTACCCCGTGGAATTTCCCGGCTGCGATGATCACTCGAAAACTCGGTCCCGCGCTCGCAGCGGGCTGCACGATGGTGGTCAAGCCTGCCGCGCAAACGCCCTTCTCAGCTCTCGCGCTGTGTGAGCTCGCAGAACGCGCCGGCATTCCAGCTGGTGTGATCAATTGCGTCACCGGCAGCGCTCGCGAGATCGGTGCGCGACTGACCTCAGACCCGCGCGTGAAGAAGATCAGCTTTACCGGCTCAACAGAGGTTGGCAAATTGTTGCTCGAGCAATGCGCCAGTACAGTCAAAAAAGCGTCGATGGAGCTCGGTGGCAACGCCCCTTTTATCGTGTTCGACGACGCTGATCTCGACAAGGCGGTCGAAGGCGCAATGATTTGCAAGTTCCGCAACGGCGGACAAACATGTGTGTGTGCAAATAGAATTTACGTTCAGGACGGCGTCTACGACGCGTTCAGCGCGAAATTGACCACGGCGGTCGAGGCAATCAACGTGGGTGACGGCGCATCAGACGGGGTCTCTCAGGGCCCTCTTATCGACGATTCAGCAGTCGCCAAGGTCGAGGAACACATCAGCGATGCCTTGTCTAAGGGCGCGCGAGTCGTGTCAGGTGGCAAACGCCACGCACTGGGCGGCACCTACTTCGAGCCGACAGTACTGGCTGATGTTCGTGCAGATATGGTTGTGGCGCGCGAGGAGACCTTTGGCCCTCTCGCGCCGCTTTTCAGGTTCGAAGATGAAGAGGATGTCATCCGACAGGCAAACGACACCGAATTCGGCTTGGCAGCATATTTCTATACGAATGACCTTGCCCGCAGCTGGCGTGTCAATGAAGCCCTCGATTACGGCATTGTCGGTTGTAACACTGGTCTGATTTCAACCGAAGTCGCACCGTTCGGTGGCGTTAAAGAATCGGGATTGGGCCGCGAGGGATCACACTACGGTATCGAGGACTACCTCGAAATCAAGTATTGCTGTATCGGCCTCTGATGTGATGCCTCGTCCAGCTTGGGGCACCATGCTTGCCCCAAGCTGCGCCTGCGCCACGACCCCCAACACGCCTAATTAGCCTCAACTTTCTCGCCAAACTGCCGCTTGTGCCCAGACAGGCTCATTCCGTGCTTGGCGGGAGGCTATGCGCAAAGAAAATTTTGGTTTCACCCTTATCGAGCTGCTGGTCGCGATGCTCCTCATGGGAATACTGCTCTCAATAGCAGTGCCCTCAGGGCTCACTATGCTCAAAAACGGCCGGCTCAGCGCCGCAGGTTACGCGCTGATCTCAGATATCAACCTCGCCCGTTCGGAGGCTGTTCGCACAGGTCAGCGCGTTGTGCTGTGCCCTGCAGACAGCGCCACCAGCGATGGCTGTCGCTTGACGATGGTCTTCGGTGGCAACGCGGAATGGCAAGATAGCGGTTGGCTCGTTGGCATCGATCACGACCGTGACCTCGAACTCGATACGGGTTTCGACGAACCATTGAGCCGTCGCAATGACATCGCCAATGGCGTCAAGGTCAAGTCACCGTCCGACGCCGCCTTGTGGTTCTATCCAGACGGCTCAGTGCGGGACATTAATGGCCAGCGTACCGACGCGTCGTTTTCGATGTGCTCAAGCGATGCCAACACCAATGGCCGCTCAATTGAAATCAACCGTGCAGGTTCCGCACGGATTGAACAAACCGACATTGTGGACGCCACGCTATGTTGAATCACGGCAACTCACAACGTGGCGTGAGCATGATAGAAGTGCTGGTCACTGTCGTCATTCTCGCAATCGGGTTACTCGGTGTGGCGGGCTTGCAGGTGCAAGCATTGCGGTCGAGCAAAACGTCATATGAACGCAACGTGATTCTCGAGCACAACGCTCGCATCCTCGAAGCCATTCGGGCTAATCCCGACATCGCTCAGAGTTACGCCATTGATTCAGATGCCCTGCCGTCCAACGCACCGAATTGCACGACGGCATGCACCGATGTTCAACGCGCGCAAATTGATTTGGTCGCAGTGCGCAACACATTGGAAGAGAGCCTCAATAATTTTAATCCTGAGTTCTTTCTCGACGTGGCACCGGTCGCCGCCGCCGGAGTACCACCGTTTGTCGTCACCGTGCGATTTGAATGGACCACACGCAGTGCGCAAAGCAGCGGCACCACCACTTTCGAGTACGAGACGGAGAGCGTGATCTGATGGCGCAGCGAACGCACCGAGCCCGTTTACAAACTGGCTTCACCCTGATTGAGATGATGATTGCCATGGTCATCAGCCTGACCTTGGTCGGTGGCGCTTTTGGCATCATGGTCAGCAGCAACAACACAAAAGAAAAAACCCAGGCCAACACCGAGCTATTGGGTTCAGCGCGTTTAATTGCCGGGTCACTCGGCGAAGATGTTCGCCACGCCGGGATGTTCGGACGGCTGCGCGGTGCGCGAGCAATCGAGGGACGCCCTGGGTCCACCAACGAACTGGCCGCAGTGACGGGCGACTGCGACACCCAGTTCTACAGTGATCTCGAACAATACATTTTTGCAACCAATGACAATAACCCGTGGGCTGCGACCTGTGTCGGTGGTAGCCACATACCCGACACCGACATCCTCGCGATTAAATACACGGAATTGCAGGACATCCCACATGCAGATTGGGCAACTTTGCCGGAAGACAGCGTATACCTGTTCAGCAACCCATCCGGTGGGCGCTTGATTTGGGAAGGCACAAATCCACCGACAACTGTCGGCTTCGGCACCGGCTTTGCGCCAGAGGCCGAGCGTTTGCTCAACCCATTGCGGGTTTATATTTATTACTTGTCTGGCCCCAACGCAGCTGAAGGCATTGAAGAGAATTCGCTTGTGCGAGTCGGGCTCTCACCCGATGCGGGCGTGCTGTACGACAAAGAAGTCATCGCAACCGGCGTTGACAACTTCCAAGTTCTGATCGGCGTCGAAGATTGCGATGACCTGGTCACAATGTGTGAAGGCAAAGTCACTGAATTTAGAACAGCTGACCTAATAGATTGGACTGACACCGTCAGCATCAGTCGGATTCGCGCCGTGCGGGTATTAACGGTTTCCGGACACGCCTCTGACTCACTCGCGTCAACTGAGACACGGGACTACAGCTTCGGCACAGATTCCATTCAGGTCAATACCAATCGGCGCGTGTGGCAAGGCACCTTTCACGTGCGCAATTCACTATGAGGACCGACTCGATGTACCGCCAACCCGCGTCCAAGACGCAGCATGGGATGTCTCTCATAATTTCGCTGATGGTACTCGCGGTGCTCACACTCGCTGGTATGTCTGTCGCGGGTTTGTCGCGTGTCGAGTTGCGGATCGCGCAAAACGAACGCACTTCGCAGACAGCCTTTGACGCGGCTGAATCTGGTCTAAACAGTATCTTACGTTCACAGGCCGAGCGCCAAGTACACCTAAATCCATTTATCAATGGAACAGATCCTGTCGCCGACCTCGTCACGCCAACGCCAATAACCAGCCCGTCTGGCGACTGGACAGCGACTGTAGAAGTAAAACCACTGGGCGCATCGCTCCCTTGTCCCATTGACGATGTTGATTCTGCGGGCGGCAGCACGAGCTGTGTTTTCTACGAAGTCACTTCAATTGGCAGCGTGCGCACGCTTGCCGAACGTGGCGCTGAGCGCACCTTGGTGGGCAGCGCTTACGTCAAAGTCACAGACAGCGACAGCGGCGTCGCGTACACATCTAACTGACACGGTTCAACCGGTCAGGCTCAGACCACACAGAGGATCAACACAGTGCGACAAACAAAGGGATTTTCACTTATCGAGCTGATGATCGTGATTGCGATTCTAGGCATTTTGGCGTCCGTGGCGACCAATTCATATCGCAACTACGTCATCAAATCGGATCGCACCGAAGCGCAAGCCACACTGGTAAAGATTGCCGACGCTCAAGAAACTTACTATCTCGACAACAACCAATACGCAACCACGGCGCAACTTGGAAACGGATACACCAATACAACCGATGCAGGTTGGTCTTTCGCCATTGCGTTAACGAACGGCAATCAAACTTTCACCGCAACCGCAACACGTACAGATGACACGGACTGCCCCACCATGACAATCACATCGGGCAGCAGTCTTGGCACGGGCTCCTGGAACAATGATTCCAGCTGCGATTAAATTCGATGCGAGCACCTGACCGGCAAACGCAGAAAACCACCCGGCACAGTCTCGCTTTATTTCGCTATTGCATTGTGACGCAGTCGAACTAGCGCTGACGACATCTGTCTGACTCATCATCAGATGACGCCACCTGGAAAACAAAATGAGTAAGGCACGTAAACCATGAACGTTCAAGCATTCCTCCGAGAAGCCAGGGCCAATTCACAGCGTGGCGTCCCTTATCGTAAATTCAAAAGCGTCGCTTTTTCCGCACTTGCATTATTGCTGTGTGCTCCGAGCGCCAGCGCGCTGGACACAGACATCTATTTCGATCGAGCCGTGGACGAATTGCCAAACGTGGTGTTCTATATGGACACTTCCGGCAGTATGGGCGGCTATATGTCCAACGTGCCTCAGCCATACGACCCACTGACAACCTACTCTGGTGATTTCGACGCCGACACGGTCTATTACGGACCAAGTGGACGCGTTCCAAGCACACCGTCTGCTGTCAGCGCAGGTGCGCGCGGTTACATACACTGTGATGCTGCCAATACCGGCATTGATACCCGTGGTTTTTTCAGTGACCGCCTGGTTGCGCGCTTGCCAAATTCAGTCCCAGGCAACCCTACAGCGCAGAATGTCTGGCTCCCCATCAGCAGGGGGCAGTGGGACACGACTGACAGCCACATGGTGGACTGCTATGCCGACCGTGGTGTGCACGGGGAAAACGGCAGCGCCGGCTCAGACCTCTTCCTCAGAGACAGCACTAACTCCGCGTGGACCAACAACACCACACAAGAAATCGACTGGGCTGACACCAATTTCACAACGGCCTATCTCGGCAATTACATCAACTACAAACTCAATCCCCCCATTTACACGCAGACGGAGTTGTACACGAATGCCGTGCACAAAGCGGCTGTAATGAAGCGCGTGATGACAAACGTTATTCACCTTTTTCCAAATATCAATGCCGGACTCGCACGGCTGAATAGTAGCGGCCAGGGTGCATCAGTGATTCTTCCCGTCACCGACAACACCGACCCGGCGGCCCGGCAAGTGTTCGAAGACACCCTCAACACTCTGCCCACAGCCGGCTCGACGCCGTTAACAGAGGGCCTCTATGAGATCTACCGCTATTACCGCGGGGATGCCATGCACTTTAGCGATGCGTCACTGACACACGCGGGCGCACTAAATGGCAGCGGCGACTACGCCAGCCCTGTGACACACGAGTGCCAACGCAATCACGTGATGATGTTCACCGACGGTACTCCCTACCGCGACGAAAGCCAGCAAATAATTGCAACGCTGCCAAATTTCGGTGCTGTGACTGGAGATGGCGCGTGTAACTTTGGAACCTGGAATCGCAACGCCAACAACAGCTGCCTCGATGAATTGCCGCTCTACATGGCAACACAAGACATAAGCCCGACCCTTCCCAACGTCTATGACGACGACAACGATGGCACCAATGAGGGCCAGACGGTCAAAGTCCATCCCGTTGGAGTGCAAGTGGACTTCCAGCTCTTACAAGACGTCGCCGATGCGGCAGGGACAAATTACATCTCCGCCGGAGACGCGTTAAAACTTGAAAATGACATTGTTGAAACGCTGACCAACATCACCGGCAACAGCTCTGTGGCTAGCCGAATCGTCACCAGCTCTGACCAGTTCAGCAGAATTTCACATCGCAATGAAATCTACACCGCGATGTATGAACCAACGTCCTACTTCCAATGGAAAGGCAATCTCAAAAAATACCGCATTGCCTACAATGGCTTGACCCCCTATTTGACCGATTCCGATGAAGTAAACAACCCTGACATCTTGACCGCTGGTGGAAGTTTGATTGCCAGCGCGCAAAGCTATTGGACAGCCAGCCCAGACGGCAACAATGTCCTAGACGGCGGCGTTCGCGAGCAGCTAAAAGCCAAAGATCCAGCTACGCGAAATTTTTACGGTGTGAACAACGAGACAGAGAAAGATCTGACTGATCCGGACCACGCGCTCGACTTGTCGGTTACCGCTGTCGCACAAGCCATGGATGTCGCCGCCAGAAGTGCTGCCGAGCAACAAGACATCCTCGACTTTGCACTCGGCTACGACGTCAAAGACGAAGACGCTGACGCGGCAACAATCAGTCGCGGCCACATTGGGGCTATGGTTCGCAACGAACCGCTTGTCATCCAATACGGCGGCACCGAGGCCGACCCGGACGTGGTTGTCTTCGCAGCAACCTCCGACGGCATACTCCATGGATTTGACGGTGGCACTGGCGAAGAGCTGTTCGCCATTTCACCACTCGATTCGGTGCCAAATTTTGCCGACCAGTATGACAACGGCTTGACAGGCACTTCACGGGGTTGGGGAATCGACGGCCAATTGTTTGCAGTTGTCATCGACAAGGATCTCGACGGCAGCATTGAACCAAGCGACGGCGACACGGCGCACTTATTCGTGCCATATGGTTTGGGTGGCCGTGTGATCTACGCATTCGACGTAACACGCGCCCACGATTCGAGCTCACCAGACATCGAATTGATTGCACGTCTCAGTCACACAGATCCCAACATGCGTTGGGCGGAAATGGGCCACGTGCTTTCAAAACCCGCGTTCGCACGCACCACACAAAGTGGCAGCCCGCACAACCTCTTGGCGTACGGTCTGGGTTATGACCCCAATGCTGAATTCAGCTACACAGGTCACACCATGGGCCGTGGCATTGCGATTGTCCGGCCAGATGACGCCTACAGCGCGTGGGTTGGCGTCTCAAGCGCAAGCACTGCATCCGCAGACAAATACTTCAACAACATGGACTACGCCTTTGTGGCCGAGCCGTCACCTGTAGACACCAACGGCGACGGATTCACCGATCACTTTTATGCAGCAGACTTGGGCGCGCAAGTGTGGCGATTTGATTTCGCTGACGAATTCAATACGCGCAGCGGATCATCTGTAGATGGCCACCGTATTGCAACCCTGGGTTCGGATTCCAATGGAGAGCGGCGACGTGCCTTCAAACCCATCCAGACCGCATTGGTGCAGGACAATCAGTCAACGTGGGTTGCGCTGGCATTCGGCACTGGAGACCGAATGAACCCGCTTACCTCGGACAACGACAACCGTCTCTACGTACTCAAAGACACCAATTTCAATCTCGCGAGTCCGACCTGGAGCACAGTTGATAACAGCGACCTATACGATGCGACCAACAATGATCTCGGCACTCTGACAGATCAAACGCAGCTACTCAATGAGTACGAAGACCTGGCAAATGCCAAGGGTTGGTATATCGATCTGCCCGCAGATCGCAAAGCGATCTCAACGCCACTCATTTCACAAGGCATTGTCAACTTCCCGGTGTACTCCATCCCATCCAACAGCAACCCGTGTGCGCGCGACCTCGGCGAAGGCACGCTCTACCGCATGGCGTTGTTCGATGCCCAACCGGTGTTTGACTACAACAACAATTCAAATCTCGATACCAGTGACCGTGAAGTGGCGCTCACCACACCGGGCATTCCGGCTGATCTGGTGGAACACCGGGACGAGTCTGGCAACTTGACAGTGTGCTCAGGACTCGAGTGCTTACCAGCGGATCCCACTCTCTCGCCAGGGGATGAGACGCCTGAGGTCTTTGAAAACTATTGGTTTCAGCGGCAAGACTGATCCAAGCAGCCCGAGGCCGTCAACCCGAGACCATCAGCCCGAGGCCGTCATGCACACACCGCATGGCGGCCTGAGACACAGGCCCGTCGCCGCTCAATGCATCCGCTCCTGAAATCTCAAGACGGAGGGACGAGCCCATAAACGCGTTGCCGTTCGCGTTGGGTCCATAGGGCGCAGAACAGCCTGCCTGATTCTCCATTGGGACTTTGGACGCCGATGTCTCACATTCGAAACATCAAGCCTCTCGCTCGCGGCCTTGGCATGCCCACCATCGCAAAACCGACCGAAACATATCTCCATTGCTGAAATATAATGCTCCTGACGTTGATGGCCAAACTTTTGAGGGTTATGCTGCGCCGCACCAAGACAAATGAGCCAACAATATGCCGGGACAGACGTCAATAAGCGCGACACGTACAATCAAGAAGTACCCCAATCGACGCTTGTACGACACCCGCGAGAGCGCCTACATCACATTGGAAGGCGTGCGTCATATGGTGCGCAACAACGAAAAATTCAACGTGGTTGACTCGCGGACAGGTGACGACATCACGCGAGGCATTCTGATGCAGATTATTTGCGAACAGGAAGCCACATCATCGACGCCCTGCTTCAATAATGCCTTTCTGGAACAACTCATCCGTTCCTCTGGTGATGCCATGAACGTGATGGTGAGCGAATTCCTCGAACGCAGTCTGCAAGCCTTTTCGCAAAACCAAGACGCGCTTCGTCAGCAAATGAACAGCGTGATGAACCTCAACCCAGTTGACGTGATGACATCCGAATCAGGGAACATCAAACCGGGTGCTTGGCACGAAGCAGACCGTCAAGAAGGTCGCGTTTAGTCCGACGTTTTCGGACACACCGACCGCTGCACCAAGCTTGGTTCGACTATCCGAACCATCCGCCGCGCACGCCTATCCCATCAAGCCAGGCGTTTTGCCGCGTCGGCGTGCAAACCTGCGTCACCGCTTGCCAACACTGATCGGGTTTCAAGCGACAGCGCACCGCCGTCGAGATCGGTGAACACCCCCCCCGCCTCTTCAACAATCACAGACAGCGCCGCGACGTCGAGGATATTGACGTCCGATTCGACTATCAAATCGATACTGCCCTGAGCAAGCAGATGGTAATGCAGGTAGTCGCCGTAACCTCGGTGCCGATGCACAGACTGCATCAACCCACCCAGTGCAGTCCATTTGGCTTGCTGCGAAATCAAACTGCCCAGATTGCCGGTCGACAGCACGGCGCGATCAAGGGTTTGCGTGTCTCTGACCTGCAACCGTTGATCGCCACACCAAGCGCCCTGGCCACGTTCAGCATAAAACACGTCACCACTGACCGGAGCAGATGAGACGCCAAGCACCAGCTCGCCCTCGTGCATAAGGGCAATTTGAGTCGAAAAAAACGGGCAATTGCGGACAAATGATTTGGTGCCGTCGATGGGATCTATCAGCCAGGTGTAGCCGGAATTCCCCGCATGCTGCCCCAGCTCCTCGCCGTAGAAGCCGTGGTCATCGAATCGCTCGCGCAATAAAGAGACAATCGCCTCCTCTGCGCTGATGTCAGCTTGCGTGACAGGCGAATCGTCTCCCTTAAAATGCACATCCACGCCGTCGCGATAGTGCTCGAGAATGACCTGACGGGCCGCATCTGCTGCGTCCAGAGCAGCCTGTAAGGCTTTAGATTTATTTTTCATTTTGTCCTTTTAAACTTTGTGAATCCCACTCGCGCATCAAACGGGACCAATTGAAAGCCGGGCCTGGATCTGTCTTTCGACCCGGTGAAATATCACTGTGGCCAACAACGCGATCGCGCCTAATCGCGGGGTAGCGCTGTTGCATCGCCCCACAAAGTGCTGCGAGCACAGTGTATTGCTTGTCGCTGTACGGATCGGTGTCGCAGCCTTCGAGTTCAATGCCAATCGCGAAATCGTTGCATTTTGATCGACCTCGGAACGCACTTAAACCTGCGTGCCAAGCGCGATCCTGCAAGCGAACGAACTGCACGAGCTCACCGTCGCGGCGCACCAGCAGGTGAGCGGACACACACAGTGAGGCAACGGATTCAAAGGCGGGATGCGCGTGCGCGTCTAGCCGATTCAAAAACAAATCTTCAATCGCGTCTCCGCCATACTCCCCCGGCGGCAGACTGATCCCGTGCACCACAATCAGCGACGGTGACACGCCTTTTGGCCTTGCATCAAAATTGGGCGACCAGCGCACGCGGGCGTTGCGCACGAGTCCACCCACATCGATGCCCACGTCTAGACAATGACTCATGATACGCACGAGTTTATCACGCCGGCGCAGCCCTTCTGTTCATGACAAGTGGCCAGCAGCACGTTAGGCTTGACGGGCTAACCCGCTGATCACCGTATCGCCCAACCATGCAACTCAACCCACAACAGCGCCAAGCCGTGCTGCACGTAAATTCCCCCTTGCTTGTGCTCGCCGGTGCTGGCAGCGGCAAGACCGGTGTGATCACTCACAAGATCGCGCATTTGGTGCGTGAACTCGGCACCTCGCCAGAGCGACTTTTCGCGGTGACCTTCACCAACAAGGCCGCCACAGAAATGAAGACGCGGCTAGCCAAGATGCTCGGCGCACAGACCGCCGACAGACTCAACGTGTCAACCTTTCACACGCTCGGCTTGCGCTTGTTGCGCCAGGAGGGTCAAGCGCTGGGTTTCACACGTAACCTCACGATTCTCGACGGGACTGACGCGACAGTTGCGATCAAAGCACTTGCTCAAGACGCAAAGCTCTCAACCATTCAAGACGCCAACCAAGCCCGTTTCAGCCTTTCGCGCTGGAAGAACGACGGCCTGATGCCGGACGATGTCGACCCACGCTCAAACAGTCTTGCCGACGAAGAACTGGTCAGCCTCTTTCGGCTGTATCAAGATCACCTCGCCCAGTGCAATGCTGTCGATTTTGACGACTTGCTCACCCTGCCAGTGCGCCTGCTCGAAGACCGTGACCGACGCGAGCGCTGGCAGTCCAAAGTCCGGCACTTACTGGTTGATGAATATCAAGACACTAACGCGGTTCAGTACCAACTTGTGCAAGCACTTGTGGGGGTTGAGGGCCGCCTAACAGCGGTGGGAGACGACGACCAATCGGTCTACGCCTGGCGTGGTGCACGCCCGGAAAACCTGTCGCAACTCAAGCACGACTACCCCAATCTCACGGTAATCAAACTCGAGCAAAATTTTCGCTCAACACAACGGATTTTGACCGCCGCGAACACGCTCATCGCGCACAACCCACACTTATTTGAAAAGGCTCTTTGGTCAGACAAAACTGGCGGCGATCCGATTCGGGTCATGCAATGCAGCACAGGCGAAGACGAGGCAGATTGGATTGCCGCTGATATTCACGCGCACCAATTTCGCAAGCGCGGCCCGTGGAGCCAATACGCGGTGCTCTACCGCGGGAATTTCCAGTCGCGCGCCTTTGAACGCGCGTTGCGGGAAAAGCGAATCCCCTACATCGTCTCAGGCGGGGCAAGTTTTTTTGACCGCGCTGAAATCAAAGATGTCATCGCTTATTTGAGATTGCTGGTCAACCGCCGTGACGACGCCGCCTTCTTGCGTGTCATCAACACACCTAGACGGGACATTGGACCTGCGACCCTGCAAAAAATCGCAACCTACGCGCGACAGCGGCAAGTGCCATTGCTCGATGCTTGCTTCGAATTTGGCATTGAGTCCGCACTTGGGCCAGCTGCGTTCAGACGCATCAACCGCTTTGCAAAGTGGTATGCGCACTGGTCACAACAACAGGCACAGGAACCGGCCAATGAATTGGTGCCCGCGCTTCTCGAAGACATTTCGTATCACGATTGGCTGCGCGAAAGCAGTGACAGACGGGAGATCGGAGACAGGCGTTGGCAAAACGTTGAAGAACTGATCAGCTGGATCGCGCGGATTCCCGGCGAGTCGCCCGAGCAAACAGTCACACTCGAGCATGCCGTCTCGCATTTGTCCCTGATGGACCGCCTCGAAGGCGAAGAAGACACCGGAGACGCCGTTCGACTCATGACGCTGCACGCCTCCAAAGGCCTCGAATTCCCGTCGGTTTACCTCGCAGGATTCGAAGAGGAACTGTTGCCGCACCGATCGAGTATCGAGGAAGACAGCATCGAAGAGGAGCGGCGTCTGTGCTACGTCGGGATCACCCGCGCACAGCACCGCCTGACTTTGACGCGGGCCAAAAAGCGGCAGCGTTTTGGCGACACCTCGCGCACCACCATGAGCCGCTTTCTGGCCGAGCTGCCAGCTGCGGAACTGAGCGTATTTGGCGAAGATGACGGTGCGACCGAACAATCAGAGCAGCAAGGCCGCGATGCACTTGCCGACATGCGTGCCATGCTCAAAAATCGCTAATGAACACTGGTAGTCGGCGTCATCGTGCGTTCTGATACGCTGACGCCGAACCGCAACTCTCAGCGCAAACCTCACCGTTTTCAAACAACCTCGCCTTCAAGACCCTCGCCATGCTCATCGACTCCCACTGCCATCTCGACTTTGACGACTTTAGTGACGATCTAGACGCAACCCTGTCGCGGGCCGACGACGCCGGTGTGTCGCACATCCTGTGCATCAGCGTCACGCTCGAGGATTTCCCCCGCGTGTTGGATGTCGCAACGCGACGCGACACCCTGTTCGCCTCAGTCGGGGTTCACCCCTGCTACCCGGACGCCAAGCAACCCACCGTCGCGCAGTTGGTTGATCTCGCAAAGCACCCCAAAGTGGTGGCGGTGGGTGAGACCGGTTTGGACTTCATGCGGGTGGAGGGCGACATGTCATGGCAACACGAGCGCTTTCACACTCACATTGAAGCTGCCGCTCAGACTGGCAAACCACTGGTAATCCACACACGCGCCGCAGCACAAGCCACCATCGACACGCTCAAATCTCACAACGCCGCGCGATCGGGCGGCGTGATGCACTGCTTTGCCGAGGACTGGGACATCGCCAAACAGGCACTGGATCTCGGGTTTTACATTTCGTTCTCAGGGATCTTGACCTTCAAATCTGCCAAAGCGGTTCAAGAGGCGGCAAAGCGGGTTCCTCTGGACCGGTTGTTAGTCGAGACCGACGCGCCTTATCTCGCGCCCATGCCCCACCGCGGCAAAGCCAACGAGCCTGCATACGTACGTCACACAGCCCAATTTCTAGCTGATCTCAGAGGCGTGTCGCTCGAAGAGATCGCAACACAAACGACATCCAACTTTTTTGCTTTGTTCAAAGACGCAACCCGTGGTCAGACCACCTGAAAACGCGTGCGTAGCCATCGAATACAGTTTTTCGTCCGCCAGACACTCGCGACTGCGCACGCATCTCGTATAATGAACGCATGCGCACTGATTCCCCACGCAATTGGACCCAGCTGGTCTCACGCACGCTGATAGCGTTAAGCGTATTGGTATTGTCGGCCTGTGCGTCGATGATTGACCGCATCGTGCCCGAGCCGCCGGACGTCAGCTTGGTCGGCATTGAATTGGTCGAGGCCTCCCTGCTGCGACAGAGCTTTAATCTCACGCTCAACCTCAGCAACCCGAACGACCAAACAATCAATATTCAAAACACTGAATTTTCAGCAATTATTAACGGCGAAGAATTTGCAAGCGGGGTCAGCACCCAGCCCATCTCCCTGCCCCCATTTGGCGACTCAACTGTCGCTGTGCGAGTTAACAGCGGTCTGCTCAAAATCCTCGAAAACCTCAGCCGCCTGAGCAGCGACGGGCTCAACTACACCCTTGAAGGCTCGGTCAAGATTGAAGGCTTCCCGGTGCGAATCCCATTTGAGCGCACCGGCACACTGCTGCGCTAGTCGGCATCACCACCCGCGTTCAGACATCACAAAGTCTGGCCAAATACCGCACTCGGCCAGACGCGATCTCAAATCCTGCCCCCTGAGCAGGCCGTAATCAACGGTCAGGCAACTCTTCAAACCGTTGGCGCGGGCGCCGAGAATGTCGGTGTGCGGTGAATCGCCAACCATCAACACCCGATCACGCGACAGCGCAGGCAACTTCAATTTCAGCCGGGACAACGCGAGCGCGTAGACATCAGGATGCGGCTTGCCAAACCACGCGGTCTCCACCCACTCAATACCGGCAACACACCGCGCGACATAACCTGGCTCCAAGCTGTAGTGGTCAATAAATGGCGCCGTGACATCCGGGTTCGCCACCCACACCGGGCGCGGTCTACGTGCCAATGCGCGGCGCAATTGCGTGCTGTGAGCGTCCTCCCAGTGCAGCGTGGTAACCAATAAAAAGCCATCAACCAAGTCCCATGCACCCGCCTCGCTCAAACACACAAAGTGTCCCGGCAGGTCGTCGAGTGGACGCCCGCCCATTGGCGACACACCCCACACCCATTGCGGGTTCTCTCGGTGGTGTTGTGCCAATGCTTCCCGCGTGGCGTCTCGACTGGTGAGGATGTCCGGCGCACTCAGATCAAAGCCGAGGTCTCTATATTTTTTTACCGCATCCTGTATTTGACCGGTCGCCCCGTTAGAGACAACCAGCAGCGACACCCCTCGCTCAGCCAATTCCTGCAACATTGCCGTCATGCCCGGCACGGCTGAATCGCCACAGTTAAGCACGCCAAAGCCGTCGAGCAACATGGCATCAACATCGTCTGCAACCGCTAGCAGGTCGGGGATTGCGCGAACTGAATGTGGGTCGCCGCGCTGATCGGCTGGCAGCGCGATGGGATCATTGAGATAGCTGTGCCAAGCGGTATCGAAATCCAGTTGCAAGCGTGGCCCAGACATCAGCCAAGAACCCCTTCACACCAAGCGCCTACAAAGCGCTCCACTGTGTCAAAGCGCTTGAGCTGGCTCAACAGCGCAAGGTCTGCAAAGCCCGCATCAACAGTGGACTCCAACACTGAGAACACGTCGCTGTAATAACCTTCGGAATCAATCACGCACACCGGTGAATCGTGCAGTCCAAGTTGTTGCCACGTCAGCGCCTCAAACAGCTCCTCAAAGGTGCCTATACCCCCTGGCAATGCGACAATCACATCGGCGAGTTCCATCATACGCGCCTTGCGCGTGTGCATGGTATCGACCACCTCGAGCGACGTGATATCGCCGCTTCCCTGCTCGCGCTGATCGAGAAACTGGGGAATGACTCCCAACACGCGGCCCCCGGCCACAGTGGCAGCAGACGAGAGCTCTCCCATCAACCCAACACTGCCACCGCCGTACACCAGCGTTGCGCCCTCACGCGCCAACGCCGTGCCCAGCTCGCGTGCAACCCGCTGGTGTACCGGCGCATGCCCTGAACGCGCGCCGCAATAAACACAAACACTTTTTCCAGCCAATCTGCTCACCTGCAAACTCTCCCTCGCCCCACGAGGCACACGGTATCATTGCGCTCAACACCTTGCAGCACACAAACGCCGCGCGGCAAAGTGACCTCATGAGAGAATGCACGCAACCAACAACAGATGAGCGCATTGAATTACCGCCATCTGGGCACGCCCTCTTTTCGCGCCAATGGCTCAGGCAAGGGGCGGCGACACGCCTGCTTGACGAACTGCTGCAGGGCATTCAGTGGCAGCAGCCCGACATCAAACTGTTCGGGCGAACCATGCCCATCCCAAGAATGCAAGCATGGATAGGCGATGAGGGCGCGAAATACCGCTACAGCGGTATCGACCTCGAACCGGCGCCTTGGCCTCGGTCATTGCGCCCAGTTCGCGACGCTCTCGAACGAAAACTCCAGGTTCCATTTAACAGCGTGCTGGCCAATCTCTATCGCGACGGCACGGACTGCATGCACTGGCACGCCGATGATGAACCCGCATTGGGAGACAATCCGACGATCGCATCCCTGAGCCTCGGCGCGGCGCGAGACTTTCGGCTGCGTCGACGCGATAGGCAATCCGAAGCCGTGACCGTTACACTCGGCAACGGGGATTTACTGAGCATGCTCGGGGAGGTCCAAACGCACTGGCAACACGCGCTGCCACGGCGCAAAGGTGTGACCGCGCCGCGCGTGAATCTGACCTTCAGGCGTATCATCCAATAAGACACAAGAGAGTCAAGACAATGGGATGGATTTCACGATTATTCGGTGGATCGGGCGACACGCCCAAACGCGGCGCAACCGAGACAATCGAAGGCTACCGCGTGACCCCAGAACCCCAGCCACGCGACGGCCAGTTCCAAACCGCAGGCATCATTGAAAGGGGCGACGGTGACAGCCTGCAATCACACCGATTTATCCGTGCTGACCTGCACCCAAGCTTTGAACAAGCCTGCTCTCACAGTTTGCAAAAAGCTGAGCAAATCATCCGCGAGCAAGGTGAAAGACTTTTTCGCTGAGCTGTCTAGCGCGCGCATCCGCGCGCAGCCGTGTGCCGTTGTGAAGCTGACAAGCCACGGCACTGAGTCAACTGCTCTTGCCAGCGTGTCAAACTCAACGGCCGCCGCCGGTAGACCCCGATCACATTGTCGTACAAAGGCAGCGTAGCCTTTCGCCGGTGGCAGAACCCAGCCCGTCTCAAGCTGCGACAGCGCCACTGCGATTCCGCAGCGTGGTTGACCACCAACACGCCACCCGGTTGCAATTGAGTAGCCAGCGTTTTGGCCCAGCTGTCATCGACCGCGACCGCGCGTGAGGCCTCGCCGCCGCTGTGGCCAAAGAGGTCATCCACAATCAAATCAAAACGCTCGCCACGGTAGCTCTTCATCCAATGGCGGGCATCGGCAAGACACAACCTCGCGGCCTTCTCATCAACACCAAACCAGCGGTTGGCAACCTGGATATGCACAGGGTCAAGGTCCACTGCGATCACCCGCGAGCCGGGCTTGAGGACGGCCAATTGGCGCACCACTGCGCCGCCTCCGAGCCCCAGCACCAAGACCCGGGGTTTCGACTGACGCAAGAAAAGCGCTGGTAGAGACAGCAGGTCCCACACTGAGCCGGACAGTGGCCGCGCCGGATTCCACTGCGAGTGAAAGACCCCGTTGCTGTAGAGACGGACCGCCCTGCCAGCGCTGCGCACCTCGTAACGGCTTGTGCCGCGTGAACACCGCCAGATAAGCCCCACTTTAGCCGCTCCCAGAACGCGCCCGAAGCGGGCACGATAACCGTGCTTTGGCCTGTGCCTCTGGTGGCCAACACACAGTGTAGTCGGTGAATATCACGTCCAATATCTGTGGCTCAATATCCGCATAATCAGATACTTCCGTGATAGTATGAAAGTATATTGTAAATAACACCAGTGCCCTCAGGGCCACTGCGAGACACACGCCCTCCATGCAGACGCTTGATACAGCTGACAATCGAACTGTGTCGTCGCGCGCGGCGGTCCCCGCTGGACCACCCGGAGCTGCGTATTACCTTTTCGTTTTCAATTTCGACGGTGTGCTAGCGGACTCCGCGCGGCTCTACCTCGAGCTGTGCCGCAATGCACTCACCGCTTGTGGTCACACGCGGCAGTTGCCGAGCCTTGAGGACTTAGTACGAAGCCAGACGCTCGACGCAGAGGGTCTGGCCGACACGTTCGCACTTACGGCGCAACAGCGCAGTCGCTTTTGCTCGACCTTCAACGCCTCACTGCAACGCATTGCTGTGCAATGCGATTTGTATCCAGGCATCGCGCTGACCCTACGCACCCTCGCCAGCACCGCATACACCGCAGTGGTGTCACGCAGCGACCCAAGTTTTGTCGCCACAGTGCTCAGAGCCAACGGCGTTCCAAACTCAATCAACCGCACACTGGGCGTCGATCGCGGCAACCCTGTTGATTGCATCCGCCAGTTGCTACAAGAGCTGTGTATCGCGCCATCGCGGGCAATTTACTGCGGTGATTGCGTTCACGATTTACATGTCGCTCGCCTGGCCGGTGTTCAGTCGGCGGCCTGCACGTGGGGTTGGCAGCAGCGTGAGCTCGAACACCACTCGCTCGACGGTGTGCGCCGATTCGACCGGCCAGCGCAAATGCTCACAGCACTCAGTGCGCCTCACCAGCGCCAGCCAGACCTCGTGCTATAGTCCGCGCTCGCCGCTCCCTGCACCCTGAGTCCCCTATGCCCCGTCGCACCAGACGAAGCCGCCCAATTCCGGACAACACTGTTCCCTCGCCCTGTCTCGCCGTGTGTCAGCTCGACGACAGCGCTGTGTGCGTCGGGTGTTTTCGCAGCCAAGACGAAATTCGCGACTGGATCATTGCCACTCGCGACGACAAGCTCGCCATACTCGAACGGGTGGCGGAACGGCGCGCTCAAGCAAAGCGAGATTGAGTGGCGTTCCATTTCACCAGCACAAGACCCTAAATCAGTGCACCACCCTTTCCGCTGTGCACTCTAGCTCAACCAACCAAAGCGGCCGCTGCTAGCAACCGCCACAGTCAACAAACCCAAGCCCAAATTCGCCAACACCATCCGGCGCACAGCCGCCAACTGCACTCCCGCAGCTTGCCAATCCTCGGCCTCAATCAGCGTGCGCATGCGCTTGAATGGTGACGCGACCAACCGGGCAAAGACCGCCACCATCAACAATCCGGTGCCGTGCATAATGTGCACATGAACGGGGGCACCTGAAAACCCACCAAATCCGCCAAACACCATGACGTAGCCAGTCGTGAGCAACAGCAAAATTGCAATGCTGACCCACAGGAAAAAACCCTTGAGCACATCGAGCCAGAGCATCAAACGCTCGGGCGCTTCTAGTACACGCACAATCGCAGGACGCAAAACCACCGCCGCGAAAAACATGCCCCCCACCCACACCACTGCGGCCAGCACGTGCAAGACAATGGCGAGCGTCACAACGCAGCCAGCACAGCGGCAGCGCCGCTGCCGGTAATCTCGCGACCCGCTTCCACCGCGAGGTAACGCACGACGCCATTTTCAACAATCATCGCGTACCGTTGTGACCGCACACCGAGTCCACGTGCGGTGAGATCAAGCTCCAGGCCGAGCGCGCGTGCAAAATCAGCGCTGCCGTCAGCCGCCATCGTGATTTGCTCAGCATTCTGCGCTTCGCCCCAAGCCTGCATCACAAAGACGTCATTGACCGACACACAGATAATCTCGTCCACGCCACGTGCCTTGATATTGTCCGCCTCCACCACAAATCCGGGCAAATGGGCAGCGTGACAAGTTGGCGTGAATGCACCGGGCACGGCAAACAACACAACGCGTTTGCCCGCTACGCGAGCGGCGATATCAAACGTCTCCGCGCCGTCGCTCGTCATGGTGGTCAGCTCTACGCTAGGCAGTGTGTCGTTCAAAGAAATCATATGCACATCCTCGGGTTAGGGGGGAGTCGACTGACGCCGACCGCACAGAGTACTGACGGGCAGTATGGGTTGCAATGACGTATGACAACGACGGCCTCAGTCACGTATGCTTGTACCTCGAAGGTCGAAAATCAGTGAGCACATGTCACAAAACGGGTCGGGCGCATCCAAAGTCGGCGTTTTCATCGACGGTGAGAACATTCGTCGCAATGGCGGGTACCGAATGCAATACGACGTGCTGCGTGATTTCGCCTGCCGCGACGGGGCACTGGCACAGCGACTCAACACGTATCTCGCCTACGATCAGCGCCGCGCCGAAAACGACGTCCAATACATGCGGCGCGAACTCAACTTTCAGATGTCCGTTCGCGACCACGGCTACAAAGTCACGCAGAAAATTGTTCGCTGGTATCAAGACGAATCGGGTGACTGGCGCTCCAAAGCCAATGCCGATCTCGATCTCGCAGTCGATATGCTGCTGCAATCAGAGAACCTAGACCGCGTGTTGTTAGCGACCGGAGACGGTGATTTCGTGCGCGTCATCAACGCCTTGCAGTCGCGCGGAGTGCGCGTTGAAGTCGTGGCCTGCGAAAACGTCTCGCGCGATTTGCGGCGCGAGGCCGATATGTTTTTATCCGCTTACCTGATTCCAGGGTTGATCCCCTTTGCCGATGCCACCGGTGACACCGCGTGGGGAGATGTCGGCTCGCGAGTCCGGGGAATTTGCCACTTCCACAAAAGTGGCTACGGCTTCTTGCGCTACTTGAGCTGCGTGTCCGATCAGCTCTGGCAAACTGACTCACGCGACCCCAACTCGCCGTATGAGACCGTGTTTTTCAACGACAGCGATCTACCATCTGGGTTGGACCCAAATGTTTTACCTAGTCGAGAACACGTATTTGAATTCGACATCGCTGCACCCCGCAGTGATGGCGAAGCGCACCAAGCGGCAAACATCACGCTCGTACACCGGCTCTAATTGCAACCGAGCTACAGCCTAAGCAGCACAGCCTAAGCAGCACAGCCTGCACGCGCAGCCATGCGGTCTGCAAGCCACTCAAGCTTCAGACGCTGTGCTAGCGGTCGCTCGACTGAACCATGCGGCAATTGATTGAGCACCTTATTTGGTGCCACAGTTGCAAGACGAAATTCTTCTTTGTACTCGCCGACAATTTCCGCAAATTCAAACGGGAAGTCACGCATGGTCGTACCAACACCGTGCAACAGCCGACCGGGGCGCAACAGCGTGAGCCCCTCTGGTGCACTTGCGCTTGCGCGCGCGTAACGCGGGTCGAGGAAAAAGACAAACCACTGCCCCTGCGCCAGACACAAGGCTTCAAAAACCTCCAATGCATCGAGCCGCCCCAGGCGATGAAAAATAAGCGAATCGCGGGATCGAGTCTGTAGGCGCGAGAGGTAAGCCATCGCACCGACTGTGCCATTGACCGGCACCGGATTTGTCGGGGTGTAAGCAAAGCGCCCTATCGCACCCGGCACTTCCTCGGCTGCGCCATTCGAAAGCGCGTCCTCTGCAAATTCTGCCGACATAAACGACAGTTGGTACTCCGCGTCTTCTAGCAAACGATTGAGCCCGTCGACTTCGGCGTCCAACTGCGCCTCTGCCGTGCGCTGTGAGCGGTGACGAAACATGTCCATGATCAGTCCCCGTCAAAAAAAGTGTGTTGCAATCCGGCGACGCCATCCGCGAGCGCTTCACTGCCGACTGACTCTGCCGCCTCCAGCAAATCTGACATTGCGCTACGCATCAAACGACGTGAAGTGCGCAACTCCGCGAGCCTCTGTGGTGCACACCTCAACGGCTGGCTGAGACGCTTTTGAAGCGTCAACAATGACGCCAAACGGCTGATGAACGCCTCTGCAACGGCATCACCCTGTTGCACAATCGAGGTACATCGACGACACAATGCCACCACTTTATCGCCCTCCGCCAAAAGCACAGGCCCAGCGTGGCGCCAGTAGTGCGCGACCAGAGCCTGAACGATTTTGCCAGGCGCCCCACCTGCGGGCGGACAGAAGTCGAGGTAGGCGTCCAGCAACCGATCTGTGGGCAACGTATCCAATGACGACACCAGCGAAGACACGATGCCATCCAAGCGAAGGATCAGCGCGCTAACAACATCCGACACACTGGCAACGTCCACCACTCCAGCTCGACGACGGCTGTCATTAAGCTGCGAAAAAAGCGCGTCCGCATCAATCGCCTCAAAGGCACTTTCCAGGTCGCGCACGCTTTGCGCAAGCTTGATCGAGTCCACATCATCTGAGCGCACAAACCGCCAGTGCAAACAGTTCAATCGCGCGAGCGGCGAGAGTGTCCCGGGCGATGTCTCGCCGTTGATCAACGCGCGCGATTCCTCGACTCCTAGGTCGCCAAGCCAATGGACTTCAACCTGTAATCGCTTGGCTGGATCGAGCAAACTTGCGCTGCTAACCGTCCACGATTCCCCGTCCACTGTGTTGGCGACCGCACGGGTTGGCAGCCGATCAATTGAATCAGTGCTCGAGGCACCTAGAACAAAAAATGGGTTGCCATCGAGGGTATTGGCGAGCCATCGGCGCGGCTCAGCCCTGCGCGTGCTCGCGCTGCCAGCGAGCACGGCTTTGGGTTTGTTCGCGGTTCGCGACGTCTCTCGATCGGACGCGAATCCAAGCAACTCCTGCAATTGCTTGTCGCTCAAACTGTGCTCGACGCTGCGCTGTTTGACGGCCCTGTAAACCGGGTTATCAAACCGCGAGTCTTCTGACTTACGCGCTGTCGCTGCAGTCGAATCATAGCCACTGCGTGAGATCGCTTGGCGCAATTGATCAACGGTCTCAGGCCGCCGCTGACAGGACGGGCAGCTCCCAATCACACCACTGCGCGCCGCGCCGCAAGCGAAGCAAACTGATTGCGGCAACGAGATCACATCGAGCAGGTCCGTCACATCAATAACCTCTTGCCGTCAGTTCAGTCTGCAAGCAGCGGTAGTAGGCGGACGGCCCGCGCGACAACCGATCTTGCTGGCAGGCCGCTTCAATGTCCTTACGGTGTGCAAAACTTGCGACCCGCATATCGGGCTTGGGGCCAACGCGATCAAGCGCCTCGAGCTCATCGCTAACACAGCCATAGAAGTTGGCGATATCAAATACCGTTGACCCCGACGAGCACATTGATTCAATGGATGCGCGCTCGGTGAAATCCACCTGTTTGATGAACACCGGATTCAACGCGTCCGAGAGGTTGGCGAACTGCCCAGTCACGCAGCGCGCGTGCTCTCCTGCCGCCGCAGCTTCAAAAGGCTCACAGCGACTCTCAATCACAGTCACAACGCTTTGTGGCAACCCCGCCGACTCCACCACATTCTGATTGGTCAGCTTGACTGCAAGGCCCGCTTGTTCCGCTTTACACACATAAAAAGCCGCGGGCCCCTCTGTGGCGCGCAGCGGTCCACAGGTGGACAACACCAAGCGACGTTCTTCGTCAGAGAGCGGCGTCAAAGCGACATTCGGTGCCAACTGCAAGGCCTCAAGCTGGCCGTCGACGCAGCCAGAGTAGTTGCTGTCTGCGCGGGACCGGCACAGCTGTACAATCGCGAGTCGATCGGCGTCGGCCAGGCGCAATAACGCCTCAGCCACCGCATTTGGCAGCGCATTGACAGCCGCTGGTTCCGTATCCAACGGGGTCTGCACGCTGTCTGCTTGCACTGCGTCGTCAGTTGACTGTTCGTTTTCTGGGCTTTCACTTGCCTCTTCATCTGTCGTCTCGCCACGCGCTACAGCGTCATTGAGCAACAGCAGTGTGGTGGCGAAGTCTGTGGACTGAGGTTCGGCCATCGCATCGAGAAAGCGGGCTCTGGCTGCTTGCGTTTCCAGCGTGTCCAAGCCAGACATTTCGCCGTCGTAGTAGTTGAGTTTGAACAACAACCACTGAACATCTCGCACCAGATCTGAGGGCTCGGCATTGCCCGTTTGTGCAGATGCAGTTGCGATTGGCGTCTGATCAACACCGCGCTGGGGGGCGCCGGCGGCGACCGAATCAGCCTCAGAAAGGGACGCCTCTTCAGCGGGTTCAATCGGCAACAGAAACGCCGTTTGACCGTCCGCGCGAATGGCATCCGCCCGTGCGAGCACGTCGGCCTCAGCGAGCGCGAGATCATCGCCTTGATACTGGAATGAAGCGCATCGCGCGTTGAGATCTGCCACGCTGGCATTCAATCGCCTGACGTCTACCGCTTGCGTGGCAACAACATCACGCGCCGCCTGCAAGCGCATTTCCTCTGACAAGCAATACCGAATTTCGGCGCGACTCAGCAGCTGCGCATTCCCTTGAGAAGGTTGTTTTACTGCTGCGGTCTCACCATCATTGGACGCCGAGCCGTCAGTCGGCAGGTTATCGCCACGCCAGACGATCATCGCAACCACCAACAACGCACTGACAACTCCGAGGCAGAGCCACCCGAACCAGACCCCACCAGACCTTCGCGCAGCGGCAGGTGTGGCGGCGCTGTCTGTGTCATTGCCAAAGCGAACCTGGTTGCCTGCAGGCGCGGGAACGGCGAGATCAGTCAGTAAGTCCTCAACCGGAATACCGAGTGCTGCTAAACCAGCAAATCCACGCGGTTCCTGATCTTTTGCCCAGGTTGACTGCATCGTAGTGGGTCGACTCAACCGTTCTGTGTTACCGAACACAAATCACAGACGGGTTACGCGATCAGGAGCATCGACGCCCCAAAGTACGCAACCGCTTCGACAATTCAGTGCGGGTACCGCGCAGCCAATTTGCCTTGAACCGGATTTTACCAGAGCGAGCGATCAACAGGACAGCTTCGCATCGCAGCAAAGCCTAAAAGTAAAAAGCCGGCTTGCGCCGGCTCCATGTGATCAGTATTCCTTTGACGGCGTGCCACGCGATCGGCGGTAACCCACGCCTCGCCCTCGCCGTGCGTCGTTTGGACCGCGACGCTCTTGATCTGGCGTCCAGCCACCGCCACTGGTGAGCGAATCCACCGAGCGATTGTCGTTGCTGTCAGGCTGCTTCTCATTGTCGTCTTCGTGCTGAGAATCACTGACATTGCCATCCGTATTGCCGCCCGCATTTCCCGCATTGCGGCCCCGGTTCGGCGCCGTGTTGGATGCGTTGTCGGTGTCGGCTTCGCGGTTGCGGTCTTGGCGGTGGTTGCCGTGATTTGGCCGCGTGAGGATATCGAGCTCATAGGCCATCACCTGCAGCTCACTGACCATCACGCCATCGCGTTCGAACTGGTTCGCTTGCAACTTGCCTTCAATGCGGACACGGGTGCCCTTTTGTAAGGTTGAGATGAACTCTGCAAGGTTGCCAAATGCGACAACTGGAACAAACTCTACGTAGGGCTGCCAGCCGTCAGGCGTTTTCTTGCGGTCATTGATCCGGATAGTCGGATTGCAAACAGACTTTCCCTTGAGCGCCGTGGTACGAAGCTCTGGTTGCTCAGTGATGAAGCCGGTTACGAAAACGCGATTCTGGTCAGGCACGTAAACCTCTTTTATATCGAGTAAGGCGACCCGCTACGAACTGCTTCTAAAACCAGAACATCGCGGGGCCATCATTGCAATCTTATGCATTTAAAGGTGCTGCGCGGCCTTGCACAGACCTGACACACGCCTCATGTTCGATACGGAAAAAAGGCTATATAAGCCGCCGCAAAGGACAAAACTGGGACAGTGATCTTCTAATAAAAATGGTGGTGGCCATACCTAGACTCGAACTAGGGACCCCATCATTATGAGTGATGTGCTCTAACCAACTGAGCTATATGGCCACGATCTGACAATGGTCCGCTCAGCGGCCATTTTTGTCAAGA
>CALAMQ010000161.1 GCA_937925815.1 uncultured Granulosicoccaceae bacterium
CTGCATCCAGTGCAACCTCTGCGTGCGCGCCTGCCGCGAAGTGCAATCCAATGACGTGATTGGCCTCGCGTACCGCGGTGCAGAGTCGAAGATCGTGTTCGATTTCGACGACGGCATGGGTGAATCCACCTGTGTGGCCTGTGGTGAGTGTGTGCAAGCCTGCCCCACGGGCGCACTCATGGAGTCGCGCTTGCTCGACGCCCAAGGCGTGCGC
Source organism: uncultured Granulosicoccaceae bacterium (assembly GCA_937925815.1). Lineage (GTDB taxonomy): Bacteria > Pseudomonadota > Gammaproteobacteria > CALCKW01 > CALCKW01 > CALCKW01. The sequence continues at coordinate 215 of CALAMQ010000161.1, forward strand.
GCTGAATTCCCCGAGAAAAGCGTTGACACCGTCTGCCCTTATTGCGGTGTCGGTTGTCAGACGCGGGTCAACGTCAAAGGCAACACCATTCTCTCGGTCGACGGGCGCGACGGCCCGGCGAATGAAAACCGCCTGTGCGTCAAAGGCCGCTTCGGCTTTGACTACGTGCAGAGCCCGGACCGCTTGACCAAACCCTTGATCCGCCGTGACGACGCCCCCAAGACCGCCGAGATGTCGGTGACCCCGGACAACGTTGGTGATTTTTTCCGCGAAGCCAGCTGGGACGAAGCGCTCGACGCGGCAGCCGGCGGCTTGAAACGCTTGCACGCGGCGCACGGTGGCGAATCACTCGCGGGCTTTGGCTCGGCCAAGTGCTCGAACGAAGAGGCGTATCTTTTCCAGAAGTTTATCCGGCAAGGTTTCGGCACCAACAACGTCGACCACTGCACGCGGCTGTGCCACGCATCGTCCGTTGCAGCCCTGATGGAGGGCTTGAGCTCCGGTGCGGTATCCGCGCCATTCACCGACGCGCTCAAAGCTGACTGCATCATTGTGATTGGCGCGCGCCCGGCAGAGAACCACCCGGTTGCCGCAACTTACCTTAAAGCGGCGGCAAAGCAGGGTGCGAAGCTGATCGTGATGGATCCGCGCGGACAGCACCAGGGCATCGCGCGTTACGCCGACACCGTATTGCAGTTTAAGCCCGGTCAAGACGTCGCCATGCTCAACGCCATGCTGCACACGATCATCAACGAAGACCTCGTCGATGCGCAGTACATCCAGGCCAACACCGAGGGCTTCGACGCGTTGCAAACCTCGGTGCAGCGTTTCTCACCCGATGACATGGCAGAAGTTTGCGGCATCCCGGCTGAGACCCTGCGCGCGGTGGCGCGCACCTACGCCAACGCCAAGTCCTCGATCATCTTCTGGGGCATGGGCGTGTCGCAACACGTGCACGGCACCGACAACGCACGTTGCTTGATTTCACTTGCGCTAAGCACTGGGCACGTCGGGCGGCCGGGGACGGGCTTGCACCCGCTGCGCGGACAGAACAATGTCCAGGGCGCCTCCGACGCCGGTCTGATCCCGATGTTCTACCCCGATTACAAATCGGTTGAAGCCGATGAAATGATCGAGCGCTACACCGACTTCTGGGGCACCGAGCTCAACCCCAAGCGCGGCTTGACCGTGGTTGAGGTCATGGACGCGATCCACGCAGACAGCGTGCGCGGCATGTACGTGCTCGGCGAGAACCCGGCGATGTCTGACCCGGATCAAAACCACGCGCGCGCAGCGCTCGCCAAGCTTGAGCACCTTGTGGTGCAGGACATTTTCCTGACCGAGACGGCGGCCTATGCTGACGTGATTTTGCCCGCGAGCGCGCACGCCGAGAAGTGGGGCACCTTCACCAACACCAACCGTCAGGTGCAAATGGGGCGTCCCGTAATTGACCCACCCGGTGAGGCGCGCGCGGACTGGGCGATTGAAGTCGAACTCGCCAAGCGCGTCGGCCTCGACTGGTCCTACACGCACCCGCGCGACGTCTTCAACGAGATGTGTGAAGTCATGCCGTCGCTCGCGAACATCAGCTGGGAGCGCGTGGACCGTGAGCACGCGGTGACCTACCCCTGCCGCGCCGAAGACCAACCCGGGGACGCGGTGATTTTCACCGACGGTTTCCCAACCGCCAACGGCCGCGCCAAGATCGTCGCAACCGACCTTGTGCCACCGGCCGAGTTGCCGGACGAGGAGTACCCGATGGTGCTCACGACCGGCCGCTTGCTCGAACACTGGCACACCGGATCGATGACGCGCCGCTCGGGCACGCTCGACGCGCTTGAACCCGAAGCCATCGCTGGGCTCAATCGCTGGGACATGAAACGTCTTGGGATCGAGCCGGGCGATGAGGTCACCGTGACCACGCGCCGCGGCGAGATTACGCTCAAAGCGCGGCGCGACGCGGACGTTGCCGAGGGCATGGTGTTCATCCCGTTCTGCTTCGAAGAGGCGGCAGCCAACCGCCTGACCAACCCGCAGCTGGACCCGATGGGCAAGATTCCGGAGTTCAAGTTCTGTGCGGCCAAGCTTGAACGGGCGACCGCCTGATCACATAGCACGCGGCAGTAGGCTGCGCGGGTGGTGATACTACACTCCTAGCACCGCCCGCACTGGACCGCCGCCGTGAACACCGACCTGTCATTTGTCGCAGACTTCCTGCCACCGGCGCTGGCAGGGTGGCCGTCGCGCGTCGCTCTCATTTTGTGCATTACGGCCGTGGTCGCGCTGGTGATCAACGCCGTGCTCAGACGTTTGCACCGGGGCGCACACTGGTTGCCGGGCGTGTGGGACGACGCAGCGATTGACGCGGCACGCGGGCCGCTCTTTTGGTTGGTGTGGGTGATTGGGCTGGGTCTCACGTTGCCGCACTGGCCGATAGATGACGGGCTAGTGGCGCACCTGTGGACGGCGCACAACACCGTGCTCAACGTGTTGTTTCTGTGGTTTTTGTACCGCGTGTTTGACCGAGGCAGTCGCGCACACGTCGAATCCAAGCGCGCGCAAGACCCGCGCTATGACGACAGCTCGGTCTACGCCATGGCGCGGGTACTGAGATTGCTGATCCTGATTGCCATCGCGCTGGTGGTGTTGCGTTCGCTCGGCATTTCAATCACCGGCGCGCTCGCCTTTGGCGGCATCGGTGGTATCGCGGTGGGTTTTGCGGCCAAGGACCTGCTCTCAAACCTCTTTGGCGGTTTGATGATATTTATCGAGAAGCCCTTCGTGGTTGGGGATTGGGTGCGCTCGCCCGACCGAGAGATCGAGGGCACCGTGAAGGACATTGGCTGGCGACTGACACAGATCGAAACCTTCGACCGCCGCCCAATCTACGTGCCCAACGCGATCTTCAACACCATCGTGCTCGAAAACCCCTCGCGCATGGCGAACCGCCGGCTGTCTTTGCAACTGCGGCTCCGCCTGGCCGACCTACCGCGTGTCGAGGCGGTGGTCACAGATATCAAAGCCCTGCTGGACGCGAGCGATGACATCGATCACGAGCAGACCCTGATGGTGAATTTCGACGCCATCGGCGAATCCGCCTTGTCGATCTCAATCTACGCCTTCACCCGTACAACGGGTTGGGCAGCGTTTCAGGATTGCAAACAGCAGATCCTTTTTGATATCGCTGACATCGTCGAGCGACAGGGTGCGGCACTGGCGCTGCCCGCGCGCGAGTTGCATGTGCGTCAGGAGGCGGTCCCAGCACCACTGTAAGTGGCAACGTGGGTTGCTAAAAGCGGTAGCCAACACTCAGTAACGGGACAACTGAATCGTCGTCGATGTTGCCGCTCGGGAAGATCAGCGCCCCGAACCCGAGTTCCATGCCGTGTGAGCGGTAGGCGTGTGGGTGCCAGTTCCACGAAACCGACATCAACGGGTCGACGTGGGTCTCGAGCTCACCGTCGAAGCCCGACCAGCTGAAAACCGGGTGGAACGACAGACCAACACTGCTGTGGTCATTTTCTCCGAGTAACCATTTTAGGTTGAGGCTGGTGCCGACGCCGAGAATCAAGCTGCCCACGCCCAGGCTTGCAACATGGTTCTCATAGCGCCATGCGTATTCAACCCCCAGAAAACCACCGTACTGCGCCCCTATACCCAGTGCCCAGTCCGCGGTGGCATTGGGTGAGTAAAGCGCTGCCGATGTGGTGGCAAAGGTGGCAAGCACTAACGCATTCATGGAATATCGCACGCCGTTAAACTGGAATGACAGTGCTGGGGAGCATAGTGGACTTATTGCCGCGCGCGTTGTTGATTGCGCGGACGCTAAGTACTCACTGCAGTGGCTGCTGGGAACACCGGTACCAGGTGTTCAATCAGCTCGTCCAGCACAGTGTCGATCGGTCGTGTTGAAAACCGCAAGTTGAACGCAACGTGGTTGACGCCAACGCGCTGAAGGTCGGAGAGGTGTTCGATCAAGGCGTGCCGCCCGAGCCGGTAGCCGAGGTGGATCGGCGATGGTGGGGTGTCGGGGTCTGCCACCAGGTCGATGTATAACGACTGAGAAAAAGGCTTCCAGTGTTGGCCGGTAGCGTCGAGTGCGGCTTGCCAACGGTCAAATGCCATTTGCTGCTGCGCCACAGGCCGTGGGTAGGTCAGCCAGCCGTCGCCGTGCTCGGCAATCCATTCGAGTGACTGGCGGCTGTGGCCGGTCACGATCAAGGGCAGGTCGCCGGCGTGGCTCTTGGGCAGCAGCTCCACTGAGCGCGCATGGGCCGCGTGTTGATCATCCCAATCGGCCGGGCGGTGGCTCGCGGCGCGGATAAAGCCAAGGGTGTCCTTGAAAGCCTCACCGCGCGGCTCGAAGGGCACGTCGTAGGCCGAGTATTCGACCGGCCGGTCGCCCGAGGCGACGCCGAGAATCACGCGGCCACCCGTCAACCGGTCCACTGAGGCCGCCGCCTTGGCGAGATCAATCGGTTGGCGCAAGGGCAGGATGATCGAGCCTGTGCCGAGCGCTATGCGCTGGGTCTGGCCTGCGAGGTAGCCGAGCCAGACGAAGGGGTCGTAAAGTTGGCCGGCGTCGCCAAAGCTTGGATCGACCAGCGGCACGTCGCGGCACCACAGCGCGGCGAAACCGCCCGCTTCGATGCGTTGGATGGTGGGGATCGGGTCTGCCATGTTGGGGACGGGGCTGTTATACGCTTCAACCGGCACCCCAACGCCAAGTGACAGACGCCCGGGCTGATAGGTTCTGTCGAAGCCCCGCCCGAATTGGCGGGCGGTCATGCGCGCGGCCTGCAAATGTCGGCTGGTGTTGTCACAAGTCCACTTCAATCACGCCGCCGTCGTCGCGGGCGCGTGACTGACACAATATGACCGTGTTCTCGCGTTGGGCTTTGGACAACACATAGTCTCGGTGCTCGACGTCACCGCTGATCAAGCCGCACTGGCACACGCCGCACAGTCCGTCTGAACACTTCACATCGATCTGTACGCCGTTTTCGAGCAACACGTCTGTCGGCGTGCGGTCGGCCGGGATATCGAGTGTCTTGCCCGAGCGTGCCAATTTCAGCGTGAAGGGGTGGTTCTCCCGCTCGGGGGTTTCGGGGACGGAGAAATATTCTAGGTGCCGTTCGTCTTCACTGAAACCCGCGTTGGTCGCGGCGTCGAGTACTGCTGTCATATAGCGGTCTGCGCCGCAGGTGTAGACGTGGGCGCCGTCGGGTTTGTTGGCAAACAGTTCAGCAAAGTGAGCGCGTGAGCCTTCGTCCGAGAGGTGCAGGTGAACCTGGTCCGACCACGGGACAGCGGCGAGGTCCTCGCCGTAGGCGAGTTGTGTGCGCGTGCTGGCGGAGTAGTGGAGCTCGAAATCGCGACCGATGGCGTGCAGCCGATGCGCCATTGCGATCATCGGTGTCACGCCGATACCGCCCCCCATGAGGTAGGTCTTCGGCGCGGATTCGGTGAGTGGGAAGTGGTTGATGGGTTTGGACACGAAGACCTTGCGCCCTTCGGTGAAGATGCGGTGCAGCATGGTCGACCCGCCGCGCCCCGCGTCTTCGCGCAACACACCGATCTGGTAGACCGATCGGTCAGCTGGGTCGCCGCTCATGGAATACTGGCGCAGCAGTTCGGGTGTGATGACGATGTCGAGGTGGGCACCCGCTTCCCAGGGCGGCAGCGGGCTGCCGTCAAGGCTGCGAAATTCGTAGACGGTGGTGTCGTCGGTGCGTTGCTCTGCCTTGGTGATTTCAACGCGCACGACCGGACTCTCACCGTCAGCGGTGTAGACGTGCATCAGCCCGTCGGTGTCCCCGCGCGCGAGGCGGGCCTTGTATTCCTCTGCGGTGACCATCGCTTGGTAGGCTTCGATGCCTTTCTCGCGGTCCATTGGGAAGGGGTAGGGATGGGGGTGCGGGGCGAGGTTGGCAGGGTACACCGCCAGCGTCTGGTCTTCGTATTTCAGTTTGAGATCGGTTTGCAGTCCGCGCCGGTTCACCGGGTTCTGTGTTTCCCGGTAGACGCCGTGTTTGTCGATTTCGAGGTCCCACCACCACTTCTTGACCTCATTCAACCCGCCGTTGCCAACGGCGTCGTCGAGCTTTGCCAGCAAGGGGGCCGCTGCCGGGATATTCATTGCGGCCCAGCGAAACGGTTTTTCGGTGAACAGCCCTTCGAGGTTCCAGGGGCAGGTTTTCATGCACCGACCACACATCGCACCGCCGGGTGTGGTGATACGGTAGGTGGTGCATTTCTGGCTGTCGGACTTCCAGATCTCGTAGCCGTTGAACATGGTCTTCGGACCGGCAGTGATGGCACCAGAGGGACACTCGCGCGCGCACTTGTTGCAGCTTTCGCAAAAGCGCTGCAGACCGAAGTCGATCGGCTTGTCATGCGCAAGCGGCAGGTCGGTGGTCACGGCACCGGATTTCAGCCGTGGCCCGAGAAGGGGGTTCAGGATCACTTCACCAATGCGCGAGACTTCGCCGAGCCCCGAGAGCAGCAACAGCGGCGGTTGCAGTACGTCGCCGTCCATGACCGTGTGCGCCTTGGCGCTGTAGCCGAGGTTGCGGATCTGTTTGGCGAGCACGCCACCGACCAGAGAAAACCGCAAGTAGGCACGCATCGACTGGGACACGGCGATCCAGTCGTCGCCCGAGGAGCCTTCCATGGTGTTGTATCCCTGATCGATGATCATGGAGATGGCCTGATCGTGTGGAGGCTCTAGCACCTCGCCAGTTGCATCGTGCGAATACCACGACCAGTCCGGGCAGCGCGATATCCCCATGGCGTCTGCGCCGAGGTAATAGCCGGTGGCCTTGACCAGTTCGGCGGCCTGTTCGGGTGACAAGGACGCCTTGTCCAGGTTGGCCTCCCCATCCTGCAGCAGGACAAGCGCACCCAGCGCACGGCGCTGGGCCATTGAGGGCGCCGCCTTGCGCGCGTAGTGGCCGCCCTTGGCATTGTTCTGTACGTGCTTGCCGAGGTCGCCAAAGGTCGCGCGGGCAAACATGTCCGTGCGTTTGGGCACGCGTGCGATGTGGGCTTCGTCGATGTAGGTCGTCGGGGTGTCGACACGCTTGAGCGTCTCGAACGGTTGCTCGCCGTCGACGAATCGCCGGTTGGCGTAACGCACGTGGTTGAAGGCGTTCTTCTCAAGCCCGTAGCCGGTTTTCCACACCACACCGTGGGTGCGGCCGCGTGGTTGCTCGGCGGCCGGGGCCAGTGGCTCATCGGTTGCGAGCGTGAAGGTGGTCGACAACGCGCCGATGCCGAATCGGCGGCCGAGATAGGGGTTCTCCAGCTGCCCGTCCTCGACCGTTGCAAGGCCTGCCGACACGGTCAACTGGTTCAGGTCGAGGTCGGTGGTGGTGGCGGTGTGCGCGCGGGCGTCGAAGCCGAGCAGGCGCAGGTAGTTGGCCAACACCGCCGCCGTTTCACTCGCGAGCAGGGCGGCGCGATGGGCTTGCGAATCGAGAATCCAATCGGTGCCGGGCTCGTCCGGCGTCGGATCGCGCGGGAATTCGTAGAGGAATACCACGGCAAATCGGTGGTGATCGATGTCGGATGGGGGCGCGTCCATCGACTCGCGCAAATCCGCCATGATGAGGTCGATGCCGGCCGCGAGTGTCTTGGTTTGGCGAGTGCGCAGGTCGTTGGCGAGTTGATCGATGCCGGGGTTGCGAAACGGTTCTGCGAGGCGGGCGCTGTCGGGGATCGAACAGATCCCGACCATCGCGGCGTCGAGAAAATACCCGAAGGCCTTGAGGTGTTCGGCGCGGGCGGCTGGCTCGGGTGGACACGCCGCTTCACCGGGATTGGTAAAGCCGATGCGGATAGCGTCGAGCATCGACTGGTGCTCGCGCATCGCATGGATGATCGAGTCCGGGGCGTTGGCTAGGTTGAATGACAGCGGGGTAAAGGGTGGGCAGCGGCTGAGATCGGGCGGTGTTCCTGCGCGGGCGAGACGCTCCAGCGGGTAGGGGCCGAGGTGGGATTGGCGATTCTTGTCTGAAAAAAAACGCGTTGTCACCGAAGCGCTCCCGTTTGTCAGGTTGCCGGCATCATACCCGTTGCGCTCTGTGGCACTCGTCCTGTGTTGGGCGTTCAGGTATTGGTGTTGGCGATTATCCGCTTGAGTTGGGTGTAGAGAATATCGCGCTCTGCATCGCTTGTGCCGGCCAAGGCGGTCTTTTCAAGTGCGGTACTCATGCTTAAGAGGTGGGCAACGCGCGCCGCCCCTTTTTCCGTACCGGCGGCGGTCATCCGATCACCATCCACAGCGACGGTGCAGAGGTCGTCGGCCGCCAGACTTTGCAGCATGTCGGGCAGGGCGTGCGGCTCGACAAACGTGCGCGCCGCGAGATCGGGTAGATCGCGTGAGCTGCTGGGGTCGAGCGATGCGAGGATGCGCCACTCGGGCAGGGTCAGCCCGCACTCGATGACGGCTGCGTGAACCTGTTGTGCCATTTGCCGGTAAGAACGTGATAGCTGATAGAACAGCAGGTTGTCGACTTCGCTCTCAGCGGAGGCTTCGCTTGCGGCGGTGCTCGGTGGGCGAATCGGGTTGGCCGTGGCGTAGCCACCGTTGCAAAAAACCAAGCCCTCACGTTTTTGCCGTTCAAAGTGCAGCACCTCACCGACGATGATCCAGTGATCACCGCCCTCGTACACCGCCCAATTGCGGCAATCAAAGCGCGCGGCCACGCCGTCGAGGGTGGGGACGCCATGGGCGTTGTCAGTGGTGTCAATTCCGTTGAATTTGTCCTCACTCGGTCTTGCAAAGGTGTTGGACAGTGCGCTCTGGTCACTTGCCAGCACGTGCACAGCAAAGTGCGGAGCTGCTTTGAAGGTTGGGCCTGACCAGGCCGTCTTGGTCACACTCCAGAGAATCAACGGTGGGTCCATGGAGACGGAATTGAAACTGCTCGCAGTCATGCCAAGCGGCTGGCCGTTGGCGTCGCGCGTGGTGATGATGGTGACCCCAGTTGCAAAGGCCGACAGCGCGTCGCGCAAGGCGCGTGCTTGGGTGGCTTTATTGTCGGCTTTATCGTCGTGTGCCATCTTGATTCCCGTCAGTTGGTACCGTCAATCATGGCATCTACTCGCTCAATCATCTCGTCGCGGGGATAGAGGTCGAAGTAAGCCGCGTGCATCAGGTGCGGCGGCCCGAAGAAAAACCGCTCATAGAGGGTCTGACGGTTGCCGAATCCTGAGACGGCGACGTCGTGCGCGAGACGGTACAGGGACACTCGCTCGCGGGCGTCGAGGTTGGCCACTTGGAAGTACTGGTTGACGTCATCTCTCATGGCGTTGCTGAAGTCGAGTTCGCAAGGCGTGGCCATCAGCGACGAGCTGCCCATTTGTTGCAGGATTTCTATCATGCGTGGGTAGAACTTCGGGAACAGGTTGCGCGAGGTGTCTAGCGGGCGGCGGGACGGGATCATGTTGCCGTACTGGTCTTCGTGGGCCTCGTGTTCGGCTTGGAAGAGCAGGGCGCGCACGGTTTCTGTCATGAGCATGACCTCGGCGATCATGCCCTTGAGAGCGAGGTCTTTGTCGCGGCCAGTTGCCTTGGTGATCGCACATAACAAGCCCGTGACGAACTCCGCCTTGGCGAGCTTGCCGCAGGCAACCTGGTGCGCCATGTGGACAACGGCGTTGGTCGCACCAAAGGCCTGGTTGCAGAGCTCGGGCTGGCGGTACATGAAGATCCGCTCCCAGGGCACCAGCACATTGTCAAAAATGACAACCGCGTCCATCTCTTCAAACTGTGAGGCGAGTGGTGCGTCGAAGCGTGATTTGCCCTGGTCGTAGGTGTCGCGGCAGATCAGCTTGAGACCCGGGGTTGCAATGGGCAGTGCGAAGGCAAAGGCGAAGGGCAAGTTTTCGTCACTTGCTCGAAGCACGGTCGACGGAAAAACTTCGATTTCATCTGCCGATGGGCCGAGCGTTGCAAGCAGTCGCGCACCTTTGACGATGATACCGGCGTCGGTCTCTTTGACCACGTGCAGAGCCACGTCTTGGCTGAACTTGCCTTCGCTTGCCTGTTTATGACTGACCGAGGGATTGACCAGCGTGTGGGTGAGAACTTTGTCGTTGGTGCGGACGTAGTTGTAGAAATTTGTCATGTTCGCAGCGAAGTCGGCCTGGCCTTCGGTGCCTTGCGCGAGGAAGTCGGTGGCACTGGCAAAGGCCATGACAGACGCGTTTTTGTAGTCTGGTGTGCGCCCGAACATGCCGGCTGACCACTTGGCCCATTCGTAGTAAGCGCGGCCGCGCGCCATGACATCTTCTTTTGTCTTGCTGGGCTTGAACGCCATCGCACTGCGCACGCCGTCATCGTGTACGTATGTGATGGTGTCCTGCCATGTGGCGTCGTGTTGGCGGTCTAGGAATTTGCCAAGGGTGGCTATACCGCGCGCGATGCCGGGCTCTTGAGTTACGTCGGCGACGCGCGCTCCCTTAGTCCACACCTCGCGGTCGTCCTGCAGGCCGGCGATGTACTCGGCGCTGGTGCGAATGCCTTGCCCCATGGGGTAGTGGGACGGTGTTCCTTTGGCAGACAGGTCTTCGCGTTGAGACATGTTAAACGGCCTCTTTTATGGTGATGTCGCCGGGTTCGTTCAGGACGTTGGCCAGCGTTAAGTGTTGTGTGGACTGGGTCAGGGTGTCGAGCGTACGTTGCATCGCGGACCAATCGGCCTCGGACACGCTCTGTCGAATGTGGCTGTGTATGCGCTCGACCTGGGGGATCACAGTCTCGCCGAGAGCCTGCCCCTTGGCGGTGCTGCAAACTTTGACCAAACGGCGGTCAGCTCGCGACCGCTCCCGCGTGATCAGGCCTTTGCGGCTGAGGCGATCGAGCACGCCGACCAAGCTCGGTGCGGGTATGAGTGTCTGCCGCGAGAGCTCAATCGAGCTCAGCGCGTCGGCCTCCCACAACACGCGCAGCACACGCCACTGCGTTTCGGTCAGGTCGTAGCGGGCGAACAACTCGCGGTAAACCGGCATCACGCCGTCGAGTGCGGTATTCAGCAGCATGGGCAGGGAACTGTGAAAGCTTGGCATTTTAGATAATATGTTAATCGTTAACATATTAATGACATGTGATCCTGTCCGTGTCAAATAGCCCACCTGCAACATTGCCATTCTGCAGACCAGTCAATTCAGGCAGTCGCTTGCAATGCAGACGGGCCAATCAGTTTGCGTTGCTATCGGTATACTCCCCGTGGACAGCGGTACAGCGGCAGAGGCGATGGATTCCCCTTTTTTTGACGGCTTTGATACCCGGTCCGTGCGCGTGGGAGAGTTGGTCTTTCACATGCGGTTAGGCGGCTCCGGTCCGCCGCTGTTGCTGCTCCATGGCTACCCGCAATCGCACGTCGCGTGGCATGCGGTGGCTGAAGACCTCGCGCGTGAATTCACGCTAGTGGTGCCAGACCTGCCTGGCTACGGCGACAGTGTCGGGCCGCCGCTGGCATCGGATCACCGCAATCACAGTAAGCGTTTCACCGCAGCACGATTGGTTGAGTTGATGGCGTCATTGGGTCATCACACTTTTGCCGTGGCGGCACACGACCGCGGCGCACGGGTAGGTTTCCGCATGGTGATGGATGAACCGGAACGCGTGCTCGGGTTCGCAAGCCTCGACACGGTGCCCACGCTCGATATCTGGGACGCAGCGGACAAAGCGTTCGCGCTTGACGCGTGGCACTGGCCGTTCCTCGCGCAACCAGCGCCGTTTCCAGAACGGCTTATCGCGGCGGCTCCGGACGTCTTTCTCGACCAACTGCTGACGCGTTGGGAGGGGTCCAAAGACGCGCTCGACGCGCGCGCTGTGGCGGAGTACCGGCGGTGTTTCCGCAACCCACGCGTGTTAGAGGCGATGTCGGAGGATTACCGCGCAGGCGCAACGGTAGATGTGGAACACGACCAAGCGGACCGTGATGCCGGGCGACGTGTTCAGTGCCCGGTGTTCGTGCTCAGGGGTGAGCGTTACACGGCATCGCCGCTCGACGGCATCTGGCGGCGTTGGGCAGATGACGTGCAAAGTCTCACGCTCGACTGTGGTCACTTCATTGCCGAAGAGCAGCCGGCGGACTGTGCGCGCGCACTCTTACCGTTTTTCCTCGGTCTTAACTGGATATGACGAGCACACGATGATTTCGGTGTTTCGTGTTTTTCGGAGTTGAACAGTGGGTGGATTTGCCGCGGTTGTCGCGGTGCCTTGCCCATGCTCAGAGGGCGATCGCTGCGTAACGCGCACCTGCTGGATCGGTTCAAGTGCGATCTGAATGGCAGGTTTGCAAGATGAAAATCTACGCCACCGTGCAACACTGACATGCAGTTCGGCGATTGCGCTGTGGCACAATGCGTGCGCTCATGATGTGCATTGGCGAAGATCTAGCCCAAGGATGTGGTTAAGTTCGCTCGGTGCCGTCAGTGTAAGACGCGACCATCTGGTCATGGCCCCCAATCTGTAAATAATCGTGAACAGCGCGCAGGAATGTCTGCACATGGCAACTGAACAGCTCTTTGATTTTAATGACGCTGAGGCAATGAAAATCATGAGCCGGGACGTCGAGGAGGCGACTGAGTTTCTCAAGGCATTGGCGCATGAAGGCCGACTGACAATTTTGTGCCGCTTACATCAAGGTGAGTGTTCGGTCACTGAGCTCGAAGCTCTGTTGTCAGCACGCCAGTCCACGGTGTCACAACAGCTATCGCGTTTGCGGCTTGAACGCCTTGTGAAGACACGGCGTGAGGGCAAAACGGTTTTGTATTCCCTAGCCGATGAGCGAGTTGAAAGCATGCTCAAGGTGCTCCACGACCTGTTCTGTGCAAAGTCCTAAACTGTTGCGTGAATTTTGTGTGATTGGCTGTCACATCCACTGACAGTTGCGGCCTGTTGCGCAGCCGCTGAATTTCGCAGCAAAAAAACGGCGCTGTTGCGCCGCTTGAATGCACACCTCAACGTGGCATGCACGTCACTTCATCGACAATATCCAATCGACGAGAATGGCGATATTTTCTTCGCCAACATGGGCTTGACTTGGCATAGGAACGGCTCCCCAGTTGCCAGAGCCGCCGGCTTTCACTTTTGCAATCAGGGCGTCTCGCGCATCGGCTTGTCCGGCGTATTTTGCCGCGACATCTTTGAAACCTGGGCCGACAATTTTGTTGTCGATACTGTGGCACGCGAGGCAGGCATTTGATCCTGCCAATTGTGCGTCTGCCAGCGCAACATTGGCGTTGAGCCCAACCGTCAGCAGCAGCGCTGCGCTGAGTAGTGTGCCGTGTTTCATATTCACTCCAATCGTGTCACTAAAAAAATTGAGATGAATCACCTCACCTCTGCTGAATACTATCTGCAATTGTGTGCTTTCGCACCTCTCATCGTCCAACACGGGTGGTCCAAGCTGCGATCTGCGCTTGGCGGGCGGCGCATCTTGTTCACCTTGTTGGTTTCGCTGCGCTATGCCAATGTCTTAGCGTTTAACAGCGCGAGAACTGCTTGGCCGATAGAGCAGCTCAGCTTGGAAAAACCCAATTTTTGAGCGTTTACATTACATCGCTTGAAACAGGGATTGATAGACGCGGCTCACTGCGGGTTGCACAGCCGTGCCGTCGAGTGTCAGCGTCATGCGTCCCTTATCGTCCCGATGAGCCGATTTGACGCGTGAAAGGTTGACCAGGGTGCTGCGGTGAATTTGGGCAAACTGCGCCGGGTCGAGCTGTGGCAGCAGTTTCTTCAACGGCTCGCGGATCAGGGACTCGCCGCTTTCCGTGATCACCGTGACGTATTTGTCAGATGACACGAACAGGATGATGTCCTGAACTGGGATCACTTTGACATGCGTGCCCGTGCTTGTATTGATTGTGCGCAAGGGCCCGGCCGACTGTGGACTGGGTTGGCGCTGTAACTCGCTGTTGATCAGCTGACGCAGCTGTGCGCTGAGATCATCCTCTTGGCTGCTGACACGGTTTTCCAGTTGACCGCGTAAACGGGCTACTGTGGTGGCGAGCCGCGCTGGTTTAACAGGTTTGAGTACGTAGTCGAAAGCGGCGGCCTCAAACGCTGCGATGGCGTAGTCGTCAAATGCCGTCACAAACACACACAAGGGGAGCGGTGGACTGGTTTGTAGCGATGGCCAGTCCTCCATCACCGCGTGTGCGACGTCTATCCCAGTGGCGCCTGGCATCTGGATATCGAGAAAGGCGATATCCGGTTTGTGCGTTGAAATACAGTCGATTGCCTCGGGTCCATTTTGCGCGGTGGCAACCACTTGAAGTTCTGGCCAGGCGTCTTCTAAGTTGTGTTGCAGGGCGGCAACCAGCAACGGCTCGTCGTCGGCTATCACAGCGGTTGGCGCGGTCATGTTGGGAATTCCCGTGGGGCTGCTGGCAAGGTCACGACGAGGGTTGTGCCGGTGTCTACCGGCTGCAACGAAAGGCGAGCTGTGGGGCCATAGTGTTGTTGTAGCCGCTCTCGCAAGCTTGCCAGGCCAAAGCCGCCAGTCGTGCGAACCCTCTGTGCGCCCTCTGCAATATCGGGCAATGCATGCATGCCAATCCCAGTGTCAGATACACGTAAGACGATGTTCTCACCCGTGCATGAGGCTGACACCGCGATGTGGCCTCCGCTGAGGCTGGGTTCAATGCCGTGTTGGATTGCATTCTCCACCAAGGGTTGTAAAAGCAAGGATGGCACTTCAATGTCGGTGCAGTTGTCGGGCAGAGACAGTGTGTAACTCAGCCGGTCTGCGAAGCGGACTTTGATCAAGGCGAGGTAGTCTTCGAGAATGCGAAATTCGTGAGAGAGGGTGTGCTGGTGTGCCTGCGATGACGCGAGGGATTCGCGCAGGAAGCTGTCCAGGCGGTCGAGCATCTCGAGAGCACGGTCGCTGTCTGTTGCAATCAACGCCCGCAAATTAGCCAAAGTGTTGAACAGCATGTGCGGCTCGAGTTGTGCCCTTAGCATGGCGTGACGCGCCTGTTCGGCCATGCGCGCTTGTTCTGAAGCGGCGAGTTCCAGGGCCAGCATTTTGTGCTGGTTGTGAAAATACCAATTGAAGGCAACGCTCGCCAATACCGCAGTCAAGACCGAGGCAACCAGGGAGTTGTCATTGAACAAGTGCGCGCCGGCCGTTGATGGGATACCGAGCACCCGCGCTGCGATGAACATACCGACGATCAATCCGAGGAGGGTCGCAAGGCACATGGTCAGCACGCGTAAAAGGGGGTTGCTCATTCCGAACCGCGTGAGACCTTTCGCTGAACTCATGGCTATTGCCGCGGTGCTCAACCCAATGGCCTGCGAGTGCACAAAGCTCGACCAAAAACCGTATTGCCCAATTTGCGGCACAAATTGCCAAAGGATCACGGCAATGACAGTGCAAAAGGCGGCGGTCTGGGCCATGACCATCACGGGGGAGAGTCGGGTCATGGCGCGTGCATTTGGCAGGTCATAGGCGATATCCATGGTCTCAGGCCTCGACAAACTGGCCGTGTAGCCCGAGCGGCAGCGCGTAGGGCAGCTCCGCTTGCGCAATCGGGCCATCGGCCACAGCGGATGCGTTGAAGACGGAGAACGTTGTCCGGCAACGTTGCCAATTGTAGCTTGTGCCAACCAGCCACCCCTGACCTTGTCGCCCGCCTGGTGTGGGGACGAATATGTGTTCTTCGGCCAGCGTGTCACGGCCGTAGTCGAATACGGATTCCTGGTCGGTGCGGCGGTCGAATGCGGTGATGGCGTTAAAGCCGAAAACCGCATCGGGTTTTGATGCTGTCTGGGACGCCATGAAAAGTTGCTCTGTGCGGTGTCCGGTAAAGCGTTGATCAAAGCGTGGGAAATCAATGCCTGTGGTGGGCAACGCATCAATTAGGGCAACACCCGTTCTGAGATTCAGCCGGATTTCAGCAGCTTGCGATGCGCCTTGTGGTGCTGGCAACCGCTTACCGAGCGTCGCGGCCTCAATCTCCGCCATCATGGGGTGGAAGTCCGGTGCGGTGGCGATCTCGACTTGCAATATGTCACCGTCCTGCCATGCGTTGCCCATGTGGAAGGCAAAGAATGCAGGCAATTCAAATCGATTGCTGATCTCAAGCGTGTCCTTGTCGACAACCAGAACGTGTGTCGCGCCGTCAGCGTCCCACTTCAGGCTGTCGATAAAGCCCTTCGTGGTACTGCCATCTGGCTTGAAACGCAGCGGCAGCAAGACAAACACGAGGTATCGGTCAGTGATCGCGAAGTCGTGCACCATGTCGGCGTTGGGGGCGTCGATCAGCTTGGCGCGGTGCATTGTGCCGTCACTGTTCAGGTCGTAGAGCACGAGCTTGCCGGAGCCGCTGAGGTAGCCGAAATTCCAGATGCGGCCGGTCGGATCGACTCGTGGGTGAGCCGAGAACGGCAAACCATCTGTCTCGGCTGAGAACACATGGCGCCCAAGGGTCTCCAGTGTCTCGGCGTGCATGCGATAGGGCGACCCGGCCTCCCAGAGCGCGAGTATGTCGTCGCCCGCTGGCAGCACGGAGATATTGGCGACGTTGATGTCGTCCGGGCCGGTCACCGATTGCGCGTGGTCAAAACCGGTGCCGAATCCGCCCCACAGGAACCGGCCGGCCGCTTCCTCCTTGCGGGAGCGCTCGGTCTCAACCATGCGCCCAGTGTGGGTCATGCCACGGTCATCCAAACGAAACGCGTGGACCATGCCGTCCCCATCAAACCAGTGGTTGTAACGGGTGTCGCCGCGCTGCATGCGCGCGGGTCCATTGCGGTAGAGCGTGCCGCGCAAGCCCTTGGGGAGAGCGCGGTCAAACGTCACTCGCGTTGGGCCGTAAGTGTCGGGGACGTTCAGGAAGCTGCTGGCAAAAGCCTGCTGTGGCACGGTTCCCTCTGCGGCTGATGCCGTGGGAACTTGGCCGAACGCGGCCGCGAGGCTGCCCGCGACTATGCCTTGGCAAAAGTTGCGTCTGCTCAGTGTGAGCTCTGTGTCGCGCATTGTTCAACCCTCAATTCAATGTGATGTTGATGGACAGGTTGGTGTCGGTAACGCTGAAGCGTGTGTCGTCCCACCCCGGGGCGCCAAACACCCTCTTTCCTTCAAGTGATGCGCCCCAGGGTTCAGACGGTATGCCGAGTAAGTTGGTGTCGAGCTTGTCATTGCCGTTGACGTCGTGGAAGACCATGATTGCGTACTCGCCGGCCTCGAGGCCGTTGAAGGTCACGACGACATCGCCTTCCTTGGCCGCGGCGCGTTGCGTCGCAATTGACGTGTCAGAGAATGTGTCTGCGCTGTTGTAGACAGCGACCATGAGTTCACCGGCAGATTGCGTGACCGGGCCAATGGTGACGGTGAGGTCGGCGGCGGCAACCGGGCCTGCCAAGGCGGCGGAAACGAGGCTGGCGGCGACGAGGGACGTTCGGCGTTTGATTGTGAACATGGTGCTGCTCCGTTGGGTTGTGTGATTAGCGGTGTGCGTTGTGGTTGAGTGTCGCGTCGAACCAGGCTTGCAGTGATTGGCTGACGCGGGTGTTGAACTGATCGCGGTCGAATCCGCTCGGGTCTTGGGCAACCTCGCCGAGCGACTCCCTCCATGCGGTGACGACAGGTGAGATAAAGCTGAAGTGGCCGGCGCCCATGGCGGTGCTGCGGCGAGCGTGCGGTGCTGACCGCTGAATCCGGTCAGCGTGGTAGTGCGCGGGCAGGATGGCGTCCAGTTCAGCGTCCATGATCAGCACGTCGATCTCAGCGCTGATGCGTGAGCTCTCACTGACCACACTGCCAAGTGGTGCGAGTAGAGCCGCGGAGCGAATGGCGAATGCGGGTTGTAAATTGTTGATGTTGGATTGGGTGTCGGTCTGGGCTGGCAATTGGAATGGCGTATCCGTTTGGCTGACGACAGCAATCGTTGGATCGGCGTAGCCACACGCCGGATCATCGTTTTGTTCGGCGCAATGCGCGCGCAGTGCCTGACGGTCAGGTGTCGCGCCGAGCAGGGCGGCCACGCTGTAGCCACCCGCCGAGTGGCCGATGGCGCCGACGCGCGTCGGGTCGATTCGGGCGCTTAAGACGGGGTCTGAGGCGAGTGCGCTGAGCAGGGCGTTCAACTGTCGCGGTCGCTCGTCGAAATACTGCGCGTTGGCGACCAACGAACGGTCCTGGTAGTTGTCGCCGGGGTGTTCGATTGCAGCGATGAGGTAGCCCGCTTGCGCAAGCGACTCGGCAATGCGGTGGTGGGCGATGCTGGAGCCGCCGGTGCCGTGGCTGAGGATGATCAGTGGATATCGGCCCTCAGGAGCTGACGCGGGGAACCAATCGCCGTTGCTGGCAGCGTGCAGCGTGAAGGGACCGGCTGGGATTGCCCGCGCGGGTGCGCTGCTGGGGTACCAGATGGCAACCGAGACGTCGGTGTCGTGGTAACCGAAAGACCACATCATCAACCCGGCGCTCGTGCCCGGAGCAGCTGAATCAGACGCCATCGCAACGGATTGAAGCGCGCCGACGGCGAGCAGTGCGGCTTTGATAATGCGGTTGATGCGTTGCCGGGTCATCGGTGTCTCCAGGCTGCGTTAACGTGGAGATACCATCGGGCACAGACAGCCGGTTATCGAGAGCGATGCGACGAACGGCCGCTGCGGGGAGTGAATGGTCGGTTTCGGCGTGTCAGCGGCGTCGCTGTGCCCGTGAACGCGCGCTCAATCTGGCACTGTCGCGGCGTTATCTGGCCGTTGTGACCGCTCAGCGTTGCTCGCGGAGAGATTTGCTGAGCACCCAGATGGTGAGAATGAGCAGGGCTGCGGTCACGAGAAAGGGCGCGCCCGGCAGCGGTGTCTCGCGTGCTTCCGACGTCGAGAAGTAGAACAGCCCGGTGACGATTGGTGGGGTCAGCACGGCGGTCAGCGCGGTGATGGCGGTGAGTACGCCTTGCAGTGCGCCTTGCTCGGAGCCGGACACTTGGCGGGACATCAAGCTTGTGAGCGCCGGTGGAGCAAGGTCAGACAGTGCTGCGAGCGCGATCAACGGGAACACCATCCAGCTGATGTGCACAAACGCGAAGCCGAGGGCTGCAACGACGCCCATCACACAGCCCCAGATTGCGATTTGCCACTCGCCAAAGCGCGAGACAGCCGGCCCTATCAAGCCGCCTTGAACCACGGCCATGAGACTGCCGTAGGTCGCTAACGTGATCCCGATCATCGCCGGTGACCAGTCAAAGCGTGCGGTGCCCCAAAACGCCCAGAGCGTTGGGTAGACGTGGTTGGCGAGGTGAAACAGACCAAACGCGATCAAGAGGGTCGACAGACCGGGCAGCGACAGCGCCGCTTTCAGGGCGAGAAAGGGGTTCGCTGCGCGCCAGGTCAGTGGACGCCTCGATTGCGCAGGCAAGGTCTCGGGGAAGGTCAGGGCGCCAAACAGGAGGTTCATTCCGGCGAGAGCCGTTGCGAGCATGAACGGGGCTCGCACGTGCCACTCGGCAACCAGTCCGCCGAGCACCGGGCCGAGGACAAAGCCCAGACCAAAGGTTGCACCAACCAATCCAAAGCGCGCAGCGCGGTCGGCTTCCGGGGTGATGTCCGCGATCACAGCGCTTGCGGTCGCGTAGGTTGCGCCCGCTGCGCCGGCGATAGCGCGTCCGATAAGCAATACCACGAGTCCACCGGCGAGACTTAAAATGGCATAGTCAATGGTGAGTGCGGCCAACCCGATCAACAGCACCGGGCGGCGGCCGTACTGATCGGACAGTGCTCCGAGCAAGGGGGCGCAGAGAAACTGTAATAACGCGTACAGCATGCTCAGCGCGCCGCCCCAGAGCGCGGCCTCGCCAATGCTGAATTCACCTAGCGTTTTCAAGAGCTCTGGCATGACCGGAAAGATCAAGCCGATGCCGATGGCATCAATGCAGACCGTGGTCAGTGCAAAGACAAGGGTGGTTCGGGTGTTGAGTGCGCGCATTTGGAGATTATCCGCGAATTGTCAAAGCGTTGTGTAAACAAATGGATTTCCCCAAGAAGGCACTTTTTTTCAGGGTTTTGGCATCTTCGGCTGCATATTGCCTTGCCACAGGACAGACATTCGGTACCGGAGGCGGGACGCCGCGGTGTGCGTTATGCTTGATAGGTTACCGAAACACGCAGAAAGCGGAACAACACTGACATGAATATCCATGAGTATCAGGCCAAGGCCGTGCTGAAGGGCTTCGGCGCACCCATCGCCATCGGCGCACCCATCCTTTCGAAGGCAGACGTAGACGCGGCGCTTGCGGCCGTGCCCGGACCGGTCCGGGTTGTCAAAAGTCAGATTCACGCCGGTGGGCGTGGCAAGGGAAAATTCAAAGAGCTCGGCGGCGACGCGGCCGGCGGTGTGCGCCTTGCCAAAACCGACGACGAAGTGCGGTCGCACGTCGAAGAGATGTTCGGCAACACGCTGGTCACCAAACAAACCGGCGACGCCGGCAAGCAAGTCAACCGGCTGTATCTTGAAGCCGGTGCTGACATCGCCCGCGAGCTGTATTGCTCGATTCTGGTCAACCGTGAAACCGGCAAGGCCGCTTTTGTTGCGTCAACCGAAGGCGGCATGGACATCGAGGCAGTCGCCGAGGCGACGCCTGAGAAAATCCACACCATTGATGTTGACGCGGCAAACGGCGTTGACGATGCCACCGCTGCAAAGCTTGTCGCGGCCTTCGAACTCGTCGGCCCAGCGGCCGAGCAGGGCCCGGAGTTGTTCCGTAGCCTCTACACCGCGTTCACCGAAACTGACATGAGCCTGCTCGAAGTCAACCCCCTGGTGGTGCTCGGCGACGGCGGCCTGCGGGTGCTGGACGCCAAAGTGTCCTTCGATGGCAATGCGCTCTTTCGCCACCCGGAACTCGCGGAATTGCGCGATGAGACCGAGATGGATTCCAAAGAAGTCGAGGCGGCCGAGCACGACCTCGCGTACATCGCGCTCGACGGCAACATCGGCTGTATGGTCAACGGTGCCGGGCTTGCTATGGCAACCATGGACATCATCAAGCTCTACGGCGCAGAGCCCGCCAACTTTCTCGATGTCGGCGGTGGCGCTACCACTGAAAAAGTCACGGCTGCCTTCAAACTCATCACCTCCGACCCCAACGTCAAAGGCATCCTCGTGAACATTTTCGGCGGCATCATGCGCTGCGATGTGATCGCTGAAGGTGTGGTGGCAGCGGTCAAGCAAGTTGGCTTGCAAGTGCCACTGGTCGTGCGGCTTGAGGGCACGCGAGTGGATGCGGGCAAGAAAATCATCAATGAGAGTGACGTTGCGGCAGTGGCTGCAGACGACCTCGACGACGCCGCGCAGAAAATTGTCGCAGCCATCAAGGGAGCCGCCTGATGTCCATCATCGTAGACGCCAACACGAAAATTCTGGTGCAGGGCCTCACTGGTGGCACCGGCACCTTCCACACTGAGCAGGCGCTCGCCTACCACGGCACACAGATGGTCGGCGGTATCCACCCGAAGAAGGGCGGCACCGACTGGAACGGCACCGTTGACGGCAATGCCGCAACACTGCCGGTGTTTGCAAGTGTGGCTGAGGGCGTGGAGCGCACCGGCGCGAACGCCTCGGTGATTTACGTGCCGCCAGCTGGTGCTGCGGCAGCCATCATCGAAGCCATCGACGCCGAGGTGCCGTTCATTACCTGCATCACCGAGGGCATCCCGGTGCTCGATATGGTGAAGGTCAAGGCGCGCTTGGAGGGTTCTAAGTCGCGGCTGCTCGGTCCTAACTGCCCGGGCATCTTGACGCCTGAAGCGTGCAAGATCGGCATCATGCCGGGATCGATTTTCAAAAAGGGTTCTGTCGGCGTGGTCTCGCGTTCTGGCACGTTGACCTATGAAGCGGTCTTTCAGACCAGCCAAGCCGGGCTCGGTCAGACGACCGCTGTTGGCATTGGCGGAGACCCTGTCAAGGGCACGGAATTTATCGACGTGCTTGAGATGTTCCTCGCCGATGACGCCACCGAATCGATCATCATGATCGGCGAGATCGGCGGCAGCGCTGAGGAAGAAGCAGCGCAATTCTTGGCCGATGAAGCGAAGAAGGGCCGCAGCAAACCCACAGTGGGTTTTATCGCGGGTCGAACCGCGCCTCCGGGTCGCACAATGGGACACGCGGGTGCTGTGATCTCTGGCGGCAAGGGCGGTGCGGAAGACAAGATCGACGCACTTGAAGCCGCTGGGGTGTCGGTGTCACCGTCGCCGGCCAAGTTGGGTGAGACGCTTGTGGCGCGGCTGCGGGGCTGATTGCTTCAGCATGATAGTTAACCGCGACTCAACTCTAAAGAGTCGCGGACATTTGGTGAATGCTCTAAGCTCAGGGCAGACACTCGCTCGGGAGCGCTTCCTCAGGCAGAGCACGTGAGCTGTTTCCGCCATTGAAATTCATGCACTGCCACTTTAACCTCCCGGGTGTTGAATCATCCACGACTATCCAAAGCCGCTTGTCGTTCAAAACGCCAGAGCCCGGTCCGAAATGTGCGACGATGCGCCCACCCCACGGTGCTGCGTCGTACCAGTGTATGTATGCGATGTCCGCATCCGGGTCGTTGTTCTCGTAGAATCGACTGCTGTTGGCTGGCAGGGATGAGCCCAAGGCATAGCCTTCCATGATTTGCAGCTTCGCCCGCTGCATGTAGCCGAAGGCTTTTGACACGGTCGCCTGTTGCACATAGCGGTTATAGCTCGGCACAGCGACAGATGCTAAGACGCTCGCGATAGCGACGACCATCAGCAGTTCTATCATTGTGAAACCACGACTTCTGCTACTG
Organism: uncultured Granulosicoccaceae bacterium; assembly: GCA_937925815.1. Lineage (GTDB taxonomy): Bacteria > Pseudomonadota > Gammaproteobacteria > CALCKW01 > CALCKW01 > CALCKW01. The sequence goes on from CALAMQ010000161.1 coordinate 23,012, forward strand.
GCTTCGTTCACCTGATCTTTGAGTTTTTCCATTTGTATCTGCCCCGTACGGCATGGGATCTGTGTGCCGAAGGTGTGTGCGTGGACAGCATTCACACAATAGGCGCGTAGCAAAGGATTTAATCAGAGTGGGTAGCGGCAATGTGGTCATGTATCTTTAGGGCAGGGCCAATCGAGTGCCATAGTGGCGAGTTGCGTGGCCCGACATTTTCACTACCAACAAATTCGCAGCCTAGGGAGCCAGACTCGGCGTACCTAATTCCCGAATTGATAAAGCTGGGCCAAATTCCAATTGGTGGCAATCACGCGCTGTGCGTTCGGCGCTGTTTACTTGTTGTGCTGCGCCAGTAGCAGTGAGACCAGAGTAGGATTACCAGTTACGCGTTGCATTCGCTGGGCAATGCGTCCACTGGAAGCGCTTGATTTGCTTGGTGGTAGTTGTTGCACGTCCAAAGAAGTCTGTTGGGGTTGCTTGTATCCACCGATAGCCACAGTCTCTTGTTGTTTAACTCGCCCGATCCTGGGCCGAATATGCTCACAATGTGGGTATATCTGCTGTTTTGAAAAAAATATATTGATTTGATGTCAGCATCTTCAGAATTATCTGTGTGGTACCTTGTGCCGCTGCTAGGCAGATCGCCGGTTACCGAATACTCTTGCACAACCTCTGTTTTGGCTTTTTGCATGATGCCAAACGCTTTTGACACGGTCGCTTGCTGCACGTAGCGGTTGTAACTCGGCACTGCGATAGACGCTAGGATGCTCGCAATCGCGATGACCATTAGCAGCTCAATCAATGTGAAACCGCGGCGTCTGTTGCCGGCTTTGTTCACTTGGCTGTTAGGTTTGTCCATTTTTGTCCGCTCGTTCGTCGTGGGCTAAGCGCAGTGAGGGTGGTGTTTGTCGGCAACCAAAATTTGGGCGCAACCCATTAGTTGACGACACTTCTGGATAGCGGCTGGTTGCACCGTCACTTAAGGGCGTCTCACGGCTGCCCCATAGCTTGGATGGCTCTTTGCGCTACCACTTAGTGCAATCAGCGGGCAGCAAATGTTCAGGAATCGTGCGACTTGCGATGTAGTGTGTGTAGCAATCCCAGGTTATGTAACCGCCGGAGAGGGTGGGCTTTAACCACAACCGTTTGCCGTTGAGCTCATCGCCTGAACCTGGACCATATTCCACTTCAATAATGCCACCCTGGGTCCGGCCATTTCCCCTGTGCCAGTGGACCATGTTGAATTTCGCGTCGGGGTCGGTGTCTTGGAAATAGACGACAATGGTGTCTGGCAATTCACCCAAAGCGTTGATTTCTTGAGAGACGGTGACTTTCACTTCTTGCATCTTTGCCAACCCCTCGGCCACCGTTGTCTTTTTGACGTAATCGGTGTAGCTGGGAACGGCGACCGCTGCAATCACAGCCACAATGGCGATTGCCATCATGAGCTCGATCAACGTGAAACCTTTGTTTTTCTGGCGTAGCAAAGTACAGATCTCCAAAAAAGACGGTTGCGCTGAGTGCATCGATTTTCACCGCAACGTGTCAGTCATCGGTCTGTTCGAGTGGTTCTTGAGCCGAAGCCTGTGGTTGCGGACACCGTCGCAGGCAATGTTTGAGTGATGTGCAGAGGTGAATGTCAGTAGACAGAGCACGCAAAATACGGTGAGCCGAGGCCGGTTGGATTCACCTTGTCAGCCAGTGCAGCGTGTTGTGGATTAACGCCTCTGACAGCGTGCCAGCAGGTATCTGGCCGCGCGGATTGCGCGGCCCAATTGAGCATGTCAGAGCTAGGAGCGCTGCACAGCATCGTCGCGACACAGTGTGCAACACGCACTGCCACAGAGTCTCGTGATGGCAGGTTAGTCGTGTGCGGCTGGGAAAGTCAGATTGAGGTGCGGTGCCCGCGTGTCATGGCAGCGGCGTGCGGTTTGAGCGTGCTTAACAGCTCGGGCAGGAGTTTTGGTGTGGCGGCCACAATGGAACCAGAGCCAAGCCAGTCTTCACCGCCCTGCAGATCGGTCACCAAGCCGCCGGCTTCGCGCACCAGCAACGCGCCTGCGGCGATATCCCAG